>QJWC01000030.1 GCA_003235475.1 Acidimicrobiia bacterium
GAATCACAAAGCGCATCGTCCGAGTCTGTCACCCGCCGCGATGCTGCGCAACGTGGGCGAGGATCGCGCTCGTTCAGGAAAGGCGCGTCAGCGCGGGCGCGGGTGGAGCCGGATCCCACGGCCTGCCCGTGACCTCGAGGATGTCGGTGCGGGGATCCGTGAGCCACTTCCAGAGCAGCCCGCACTCGGAAGACGCCGCCATGGTCGGCGGACTCGCCTCTCTCGGGACATCGTCGACCATGCGGAGCGGCGCTGGCGTGCCCGTCCTCCACGCTCCGGTGAGACGGCCGTGCGTGACCTCGATGGTCACGTCGTCTCGTTGGCCGACGACCGCTCCCGCGTCCTGGAGTGCCGTCCATTCGGCAGCGCGGTTCAGGCTCCGAGACAGCGCGTCCCAGCGATCGCGACAGCGAGCGGCATCCTCGAACCGCTCGTGCTCGACCAGCTCCACGAGCCGCGATGAGATGGCGTCAGCAAGCCGGGCGGGGTCCTTCGTGAGCCCGGTGAGGAGCGAGTCCACGAGTTCGCGGTACGCGGCCTCGGTCACGGATCCGTCGCACGGGCACACGCACACACCGAGCTGGGCGAAGTGGCAGCCGCGTCCGGGCCCCGAACACCGGCGTATCGGGGTGGCATCCCACAGCGCCAGCATCGCTGCCTCGGCTTGTCGTCTCCCGCTGAACGGCCCGAGGTGGTACAGGCCCTTCCCCGTCGAGCGCGAAACGCTGAGCCTCGGGAACCGCTCAGCCGTCACGCGCAGGTAGTGGACCGCGCCCTTCGGCTTCGACCGCTTGTTGTAGTGGGGCGCGAGTTCGTGGATCATCCGAAGCTCGAGCACCGCAGCATCGACCTCCGAGATGGTCCGGACATGGTCGATGCGGTCGAGGTCGCGGAGCATTGCGTCGATGCGGCGTCGAGGGTCCCCGGCGAAATACGACCGTACGCGGCTGCGTAGGTTGGTCGCCTTTCCCACATAGATCGCGTCGCCGTTGCGATTCCGGAAGACATACACCCCCGGCGCCCTCGGCAGCCGCTCCGTGAGCGAGAGCTTGTTGATCGCTCGTGAACCCTTGATGGTCGGCAGTGCGAGGAGGTCGTCCAGATGGGTGACGCCGACTGAACCCGCGCGCTCAAGCAGCGAGAAGAACACGTCGGCGGTCGCGAGGGCATCGTCGAGGGCGCGGTGGTTCGGTGTCGTCGACGCGCCGAGATGCCTGGCGAGGCTCGAGAGGCTCAGCTTGCGAACCTCCGATCGCAGCAGCCGCCGCGCGAGGCGCATCGTGTCGACAGAACGATTCCGCAGCCGCGGGTAGCCGAGCCGGATGGCCGCGGCGTTGATGAACGAGATGTCGAACCTGACGTTGTGACCGACGACTACCGCGTCCCCGATGAACTCCAGGAACGAAGGGAGGACCTCCTCGATCAGCGGTGCGTCGATCACCATTGCCTGGGTGATCCCGGTCATCACGGTGACGGTCGGGGGGATCGCTGCACGCGGGTTCACCAGCGTCTGGAAGCGGCCCGTCTCGACGCCGCCCTCGAACCGGACGGCGCCGACCTCGGTGATCTCGCACGTATCGGGGGCGACCCCCGTGGTTTCGAGGTCGAGCACACAGAACGGCACATCCGAAAGGGGCGTGCCCAGTTCCTCGAAGGTTCGCTGTCCCGTGAGCGTCACCCTCGACACGGTAGTCGAACACATGTTCGATACGCCAGCAATGACGCCGCGGCCCACCGCTACATTCGCCGCATGCGTTTCGAAGGCCAGGTGTGGTTCCGGTTCGGTGACCGGGCGGTGTGGGACTTCTATCGGTTCGTGCGCGAGCTCGCGTCGAATGATGTCTCCGTAGCCCTCGACTGGACGCCTCTGCCGTCGAGCGATGAAGCGCTCGCCATGGCGACCTTCGACGCCCTCGACACACCTGGTGGGCGCGGCAGGTTCCTGCATGCGATGCTCGGCGTCGTCCACCTCGAGGGCGAGAACGCGGGATCGGCGGATGCCGTCGCCAAGGCGGCGGGCTCCGCCGACGTCCCGGTGGCCTCCACTGAGTCATGGGAAGCCCGCAGCGAGGTGCTTGCAAGAGAGGCAGCGAACCTCGGCGTGGTGGACGTGCCGACCATGTACCGCCATGGGCCCGTGATGCGCATCGTCGTCAACGGGGCGGTGCTCACGGGAGACGTCGTGCGGAGTGCCATCACGATCCTCGCGGCGCTCGACGATGACGGCGTCTGGCAGCTCTCGAAGTCCTAGGTCCTCCGCTGGCGTCGAGACTCGGCGAGGAACACCGCAGCGGCAACTGATGCGTTCAACGAATCGGCCGTGCCGGACGTCGGAATTGCGACGGGCGTCCCGACTTCGAGCCATCGTTCATCGATGCCCGCGTGTTCGCTCCCGACGACGACCGACACCGTGCCTGACAGGTCGGTATCCCAAAGGGACTGGGATGCGGAAGGTTCAGCGACGGCGACGGCGCCGCGTGCTGTCGCCCACGCAACGACCTCCTCGCGGTCGCCAGCGGCGACGTGCCCTGCGAACAATGAACCCTGAGCGGAGCGGATGACACCTGGGTTCACGAGGTCCGTCGCGAGCGACGAACCGACGAAGGCCGCTCCGAACGCGTCCGCGGTCCGGAGCATTGCGCCGATGTTGCCAGGCTTCTCGATCCCGTCGGCAACGAGGGCAGGGCCGTCCATGGCGTCGAGGTCTTCGAGCGCGAGCCTCGGGGTGCGGGCCACGGCTGCGATGCCGTCAGCGTGCTCCCGCCTCGAAATCGCCTTGAACACATGATCCGCGACCACGACGGCGCCGTCACGTTCGAGGTCGCCCCGGTCCTCGCGGAGGATGAATTCGACCATCTCCACGTGGCTCATGGCGCGTTCGACCTCGCGTTCCCCCTCGATCAGGAAGAGGCCCGTGCGATCACGTTCCCGCCGTTGCCGCAGCGCTGCCCACGCCTTGACGCGTGCGTTCTGGGTGCTGGTGATCGTTGGTTGCATCCGACGGCTCTGTTGGCTGCCGGAGAGCCTACGGTGGCGGCGTGACCGAGCGCCGAGAGACCGTGACGACGCCCTTCGACTTCCGAAGGACGCTCGGCGCGCTCGGTGTTGGGACGTTCGACGAAGCCGGAACGTGGTGGTGGGCGCGACCGCACGATTCGGGTCCCTCGACGATTGCGGTCCGAGACGAGGTTGGATCGGTTTTCGCGCAGGCGTGGGGTCCCCACGCCGACGAACTTGTGGGACTGCTCCCGGATCTCGTCGGTGCACACGATGCATCCACCATGCTCATCGGTGGAGCCGCCGACGACCTTCTGCGACGGTCACGCGGCCTTCGGCTCGGGCGGACGAGGGACGTGCACTCGGCCCTGTTCAAGGCGGTCCTCGGGCAGGTTGTGACGACGTCGGAAGCTGGCCGGTCGTCCCGAGCACTCAGGCGACGCCTCGGTCAGGCAGCCCCGGGACCCCGGAACGACCTCAAGGCGATCCCCTCGGCGTCGGCGATCGCGGCCCTTCCCTACGAGACGCTCCACAGTTTCGGGATCGAGCGGAAGCGTGCCCAGGTACTCATCGAGGCTGCAAGACGCATGAGACGGCTGGACGAGATCCTCGCGATGGATCGTGAGGACGCCTACTCGAGGCTCGAAGCCGTGAGGGGAATCGGACCGTGGACGTCAGCGATGGTGATGGGGATCGCGTGGGGAGACACCGACGCGGTCCTGGTCGGTGACTACCACCTGCCGAACGCCGTCGCGTGGGCGCTTGCAGGGGAGGAGCGCGGATCCGACGCCCGGATGCTCGACCTGCTCGAGCCGTACCGGCCACACAGGCGGCGAGTGTTGATGGCGATCAAGCAGCTCGGCATCCATGCCCCGAGGTATGGGCCTCGCACGCCGGTGCGTGACCACCTGTAGTCGTCTAGGTGACTCCCGCTCGGCCGGAGGGAAATGCCAGGTGGGCGCCGGATTCGAGGATGGATTCCAACACCGCGACGGATCGGGTGACCTCCTCGAAGGTCGTGTAGAGCGGGGCGAACCCGAATCGGATCACATCGGGCGCCCTGAAGTCCACGATGACGCCGCGTGAGCGCAGTGCCTGGCTCAGCTGATAAGCGTTGCCCGTCCGCACGGCGACGTGTGACCCGCGCGCTGCCGGGTCGCGCGGCGTGATCACCGACAGTTCGTGCTTCTCCGTCAGCCTGTCGACCGCATCGAGGAACACGTCGCTGAGGCGGATGCCCTTTGCGCGGATGGCTCCCATGCCGGCTTCCGACGTCACGGCGACGCCTGCCTCGACTGCTGCCATCGAGAGGATCGGCGGCGTCCCGACCATGAATCGTCTGATGTCGTCTGCAGGCTCGTATGCACTCCTGAACCCGAACTGGTCAGCATGCCCGAACCATCCCTCGATCGGCTGGCGGAGCACGGCGTGGTGGCGCGATGCAACAAAGAGGTACCCGGGCGCGCCGGGCCCGCCGTTGAGGTACTTGTAGGTACACCCCACCGCGAGATCCGCACCCCACTCGTCGAGCTCCACCGGGACAGCGCCCGCCGAGTGCGAGAGGTCCCAGAGCATCAGCGCACCGTGGGCATGGACCGCGGCGGTCACCGCGGCACCGTCGAACATCGCGCCAGAGCGATACGAGACATGTGTCAGGGCGACCATCCCCACCGTCTCGTCGACGGCTGCTGCGATTTCATCGACCGTCGGATCGGCATCGAGGACGCGAAGGTCGCCCCCACGTGCTGACGCGACCGCCTGAAGGACGTAGAGGTCCGAGGGAAAGTTGCCCGCATCGGTGACGATCGAGGTTCGGCTTTCGCTGGCTCGCACATCAAGTGCCGCCGATGCCAGTTTGAAGAGGTTGACGGATGTCTGATCGCAGACGGCGACCTCGCCCGCCGAGGCACCGATCAGCGGCGCGAGCCGGTCCCCAATGCGGGTGCCAAGGTCGATCCACACCTCCCACCCCTCGACGAGGTCTCTCGTCCATCGGTCGATGACGTTCCCCACGACGTCGGCAGAATCGATGGTTGGCCTCCCGAGCGAGTTCCCGTCGAGGTAGATCGTGTCGCCGTCGATGGCGAACCGGCCGCGGAAGCCGCCGAGGACGTCGTTCGCATCGAGCTCCCGCGCCAGGGCAGCGAGATCGTCCACCCTCAGAACAGCTCGTACTCGCCGGCCACCAGGCGGTCGGTGACGTTTGCCCAGTCCCCGAAGCACTCGTGCGTGATGTCGTCGATCGCCTGTTCATCGACCGTGCCTGCGACCTCGATGTGCACCGCCTGTGGCTGTGTCACGGGATGGCCGATCGAGGAGAGAAGCCTCAGCGTCACCTCATCTGCGGGCGTCTCCGCTATCACCCTGGTACCGATGTCGTATCCAATGGCGTGATAGGTCTTCCCGACGTGCGCTGCGGGGTTCTTGCCAGCGGCTGCCTCGAGCGACATCGGGCGATACGGCGTGATCAGCCCACCGAACCGGTTGCCCCGGCCAACCTGGCCGTCGTCGCCGGCCTCGGCAGAGGTCCCGGTGAGCGTGAGGTAGACCGAGTCCTCCTGGTCTGCCTGGTTGACCTGTACGGATACTTCACGATCCGCGAGCCTGGATGCGTGGGCGACCACGTCGTCGTGGATGCCCGCAACGACGTCGTCGTATGCAGCACGGGAGTTCACCCTCTCGGCGAGGACGGGACAGGCAATGGTCACTGCGATGTCCTCCCCGCGCCTTGCGCCCATCACCTTGATGTCCCGCCCGATCGGCATTCGCGAGCGGTACTCCTCGCTGTTGAGGTAGAGCTCGGTCTCGAGCACCGT
Source organism: Acidimicrobiia bacterium (assembly GCA_003235475.1). Classification (GTDB taxonomy): domain Bacteria; phylum Actinomycetota; class Acidimicrobiia; order Spongiisociales; family UBA5794; genus SZUA-442. Next base: position 5,814 of record QJWC01000030.1, read on the forward strand.
TGTCTCGAGTGTCGAGCGCGGCACCGATACGGCTGCGAACGACGTGTCGTTCGCGAGGGGCGCCACAGACTCGGCATGGAAGACCGCCTCGAGGTCACCGGCCGCGGGGTTGATCCACACCTCGACCTCAAAGGCGTCTGCGGTGGCATTCGGCAGCAGCTCGAGGAGGCGCTTTTCGGACTGTGCGCGAAGGGCTTCCAGGTCCGGTTGCCAGTCGAGGTCGAACGCCGCCTTGCCGACGAGCACGAGCCTCGACCGCTTCGTGTGGGTCCCACCGCCGAACCCGATGTCGACGGAGCCTGCGGCGAGGATCGCCTTGTCGACGTTGAAGTGCCGGATCGCCCCGGTGTATGCCAGGTAGTCCTTGGCGAGCTGCTGGGCGAGTTCCTCGGACAACCGATCACAGATGGTGTCCGGGTGGCCCGCTCCCTTGCGTTCGACGAATTCCACGGGCGGGTGGTACGGCTTTCGGGTGGTGATGGTGAGGTTCATTGAAGGGGCTGCCTGTCGCGGGTCGGAGACGATGGTAACGGTACGTTGGATCGCCGGGCGGGGTCGGTGGGTTCTACAATCGCGTCATGGCGGGCGATTCGACTCGAAGTATCCACGCGGACCGTGACGCGGCCGAGCTCCCCGACATCGGACCTCCCATCCGGCCGTCGACGACCTTCGTCGAGGACCACGGACGCAGGTATCGCCGCGACAGCCACGCGACGACGGAACGCCTCGAGACGGTCATCGGCGCGCTGAGCGGAGGCCACGCGACGGCCTACGCATCAGGGATGGCAGCGGTGGCTGCGGTCATCGACCACTTGACCCCCAGCCAGATGAGCCTTCCCGACGACGTCTACCACGGCGTCGAGGTCCTTGCTGAGCGACGGATGGCCCAGGGTTCGTTGAAGGTCGTCCAGCCGGACGATCTCGGCGCAGGGGATGTGATGTGGCTCGAAGTTCCTTCGAATCCTCGATGCCGCGTCCCCGACTTCGACGCGATCGCGGCGGCGAAGGCTGAACAAGGGTTCACGGTCGTGTGCGATGCGACGTTCGCGACACCGATCGGCGCCGACATGTTCACCAACGGCGCCGACGTCGTGATGCACTCGCTCACCAAGGCGATTTCGGGCCACTCCGACGCGATGGGCGGTGTGGCCATCGTTCCCGACGAGGCGACGGCCGAGGCGTTGCGAAGCGAGCGTTCCGTGACGGGCGCCATTCCAGGATCCCTCGACACGTGGCTCTCCCTACGTGGCGTGCGCACGCTGCCCCTGCGCCTCCAGAGGGCGACCGCGTCAGCCCAGGCCATTGCGGCGGTGTTCGAGCGACGGGGCGTGACGACGTGGTACCCGGGGCTCCCTTCGCACCCGGACCACCAGAATGCGGTTCGGTTCCTTCGGTCCTACGGCTCGATGATGTCGATCGACCTCGACTCGGCGGACGCGGCCTCGCGGTTTCTCGATCGGCTCGAGGTCTTCACCGTAGCGACGTCGCTCGGGGGAGTGGAGTCGCTCGCTGAGCACCGGATCAGGAGCGACGCGAAGATGCCGCCGGGACTGGTTCGGCTGTCGGTCGGTATCGAGGACACCGAAGATCTCGTCGAGGACGTCGAATCCGCCCTCGCGTGAGGGGAACTAGAGCCGCTCGACCGCCGTGAGCGTGTCCTCGAGCGCAGCCTTCGCGTCTGCAAAGTACATCATCGTGCCCTCCTCGTAGAAGAGGGGGTTGTCGATCCCTGCGAAGCCGGGGGACAGGCTCCGCTTCACCACGATCACGGTCTTCGCCTCGTCGACGTTGAGGATCGGCATCCCGTAGATCGGGCTCGTCGGGTCCGTGCGAGCCGAAGGGTTCACGACGTCGTTGGCGCCCACGATGAGAACGACATCCGTGTGCGGCAGCTGTGGGTTCGCGTGGTCGAGGTCGAGGAGGAGCTCGTAGTCGATGTCGGCCTCGGCGAGCAGCACGTTCATGTGGCCTGGCATGCGTCCAGCGACCGGGTGAATCGCATAGTGGACCTTTACATCGCGGGCCTCGAGCGCCGCCGCGAGGTCACGTACCGCGTGTTGAGCCTGTGCCACCGCAAGGCCGTACCCCGGGACGATCATCACGGTGTCGGCATAGGCCAGGGCGATGGCGGCGTCATCCGCCGTTGCCCGCTTGACCGGCTTGGTTCCGATGTCCTCGGCTGCTGGGCCACCGCCGAAGCCGGAGAAGAGGATGTTGGCGATCGACCGGTTCATCGCAACGGACATCTCGATCGTGAGGATGAGCCCCGCTGCGCCGACCAGTGCGCCTCCGACGATGAGGCCGTGGTTCGAGATCACGAACCCGGCCATGGCTGCGGCGATGCCAGAAAGGGAGTTCAGGAGTGAGATGACGACCGGCATGTCCGCGCCGCCGATCGGGAACACGCCGGTCACGCCGACTATGCCCCACATCGCTGCCGCGACCCAGTAATAGATGGCGTCACCTGTGATCACCGCAATGACCGCGGCAACCGTGCCGACACCGGCGAGTATCGCGTTCGTTGCCGTTCCGCCCGGTGGCGCGATCGGCCTGCCGGGCAGGATCCCCTGGAGCTTGCCGAACGCGACGAACGAACCGGTGAGCGTGATGGTGCCGATGGTCAACGAGAGGGCCGTCGTGATCGCGGTCTCGGTCGGCGCCGCGGCACCGACGGCGACGATGGAGGCTGCTGCGACGAGCGCAGACGCCCCGCCCCCGAATCCGTTGAAGGCTGCCACGAGCTGGGGCATGTCCGTCATCTGCACCCTGAGCGCGAGGAGGCCACCGGCAACCGTGCCGACGACAACGCCGCCGATCACCACGAACCACGCCATGGAGCTGTCGTCGAGGACGAGGTCGACGACGACCACGATCACGGCCAGAAGCATGCCGAGGGCCGCCAGGCGGTTGCCCTTCTTGGCGGATGCCGGTGAGGTGAGGCCCTTGAGACCGAGGATGAAGAGGACGCCCGCTGCGAGGTAGGAGAGTTCGGTCATGACTTGCGCCCCGGGACCTTCTTGAACATCTCGAGCATGCGGTCGGTGACGAGGAAGCCGCCGATCACGTTGATCGTCGCAAACACCACCGCGAGGAACCCGAGGACTGCTGCGACGGCGCCACTGCCCGTCGCGGCAGCGATCAGTGCGCCGACGATCGTGACACCGGAGATCGCATTCGCACCCGACATGAGCGGGGTATGCAGCGTCGGCGGCACGCGCCGGATGATCTCGAAGCCGACGAACGACGACAGCACGAACACCACGATCCCTGAAATGAACGCGTCACTCATCGGGTGTCTCCCTCTTGACGAGCGCTGGCCCGACGACCGGATCGTCCGGGTCGATGAGGAGCTCGCCGTCCACGGTCATCCGCTTGACGAGCTCGAGAAGGTTGCGGGCGAGCATCCGTGAGCTGTCCGCGGCAACGGTCGACGCGAGGTCGTCCGGGCCGAACACCTTGACGCCGCCGATCTCGACGACCTCGCCTGGGACCGATCCCTCGACGTTGCCCCCTGAAGCCGCGGCCATGTCGACGATCACCGTTCCGGGTTCCATGCGTTCGACGTCCGCCCGGTCGATGAGACGGGGAGCGGCACGGCCGGGCACCTGTGCGGTCGTGATGACGAGGTCGCTGCTGGCGACGATGTCGGAGAGGATCTCGCGCTGTTTCGCAGCGGTCTCGTCATCGACGGCCCGTGCGTAGCCGCCCTCGTCCATCTCCTGGGTTGGCGCATCGACGAACCGGCCGCCGAGGCTCTCGACCTGTTCCTTCGTCTCCGGGCGAATGTCGTAGGCGTAGACCACTGCGCCGAGGCGCTTGGCGGTCGCGATCGCCATGAGGCCTGCGACGCCGACACCGAGCACGAGGACCTGCGCGGGAGGGACCGTCCCTGCTGCAGTCACCATCATGGGCATGAACTTGGGCATCGACGATGCCCCGAGGAGTACGGCCGCGTAGCCAGCGGCCGTTGCCTGTGACGAGAGGGCATCCATGGACTGGGCGAGGGTCGAACGCGGGAGCGATTCGAGCGCGACCGCAGCGATGTGGGATTGGGCGAGGTATCGCTCAGCGTTTGCCGCTGGCGCAAGGAGTCCGATGACGGCGCCGCCGTCTCGAATGAGCTTCAGCGCGTCGTCGTCCGGTGGGGTGACGCGGAGGAGGATGTCGAGTGGCGTGGTGTCCGTCAGCGATGCAACGATCTCTGCACCGGCACCCGCGAGGACTTCATCTGTGAAGCCAGCTGCTGTTCCGGCGCCGCTCTCGACGGATACGTCCGCCCCCTCGGCGATGAGGGCAGCAATCACCTGGGGCGATGTTGCGACCCGCCGCTCGGCGCGCGTTGTCTCATTGGGGACACCGATGTGCATGACCGAACGGTACCCCCGCTCGGTTTGTTGTCATGAGCCGAGAAGGCGGTTCATGGCTTCCTTGATCTCGGTGTCGACCTCGGCCGTCACGGGCTGGAGTGGGCGACGGGCGTTGCCGGCCTCGAGGCCCGCGTATGACGCCGCGGCCTTGGTGCCAGGGATGCCGTGCCGTTCGACGATCGCCGCCAACGCGGTGAGTGAGGACTGTGCTTCCGTGTCGCCTTTGGCCGCCCGCTCGACGAGCCCGAATGCGTAGTTGGCGCTCGCTGTGATCGCTCCGTGGGCACCCAGGGCGTGGCTCGCCTCCAGGGCTCTCGACGCGCCCGCGTACACGATGAACCCTCCTGAGATCGCGTCGTGGATGTCACCGAGGCGGCTCGCGTCTCCTCCCGAGTCCTTCATGCCGACGATGTTGGGATGCAACGCGAGGTCTGCGATCGCTTCGACGGGAAGCTCCCAGCCTGTGACGGATGGGACGGTGTACAACATGATCGGGATCGCGCTGGCTTCTGCAACGTCGAGATAGAACCGCACCACCAGCGAGGTGCGGCCGCGAACCGCGCTGGTCGGCGTGACGACCAGCGCGCCGCCGCCGCCCCCTTCCTCGATCTCCTCAACGGCAGAGAGCGCCGTTCTGAGGGTCTCTGCATGCACCCCGCCGATCACCGTCTGATCGGGCGCCGCATCCACGCTCGCGCGGACGAGGTCGAGGCGTTCACCGGGTTCGAGGTACGGCCCTTCGCCCGTCGACCCGGCGATCAGGAACCCCCCGACGCCGGACGCAGCGAGCTTCGCGACGTTGCGTTGATGGGCTTCGAGATCGATCAGCTCGGTCGGGCCGAACGGCGTCAGGAGTGCGGGCATCGCCACCGGCCACCGGATGTCGGTGGTCGTCATGCGCCGTACGACCCTGAGGTGACGGCTCCGCCCTCGCCGGTCCAGTCTGTGTGGAACCACTCACCCCTCGGATGGTCGACCCGCTCGTAGGTGTGCGCGCCGAAATAGTCCCGCTGCGCCTGGATGAGGTTCGCCGGCAGCGTTTCAGACCGGTACGCGTCGTAGAACGCAAGTGCCGACGAGAGGGCGGGTGTCGGGACTCCCGCGTTGACGGCTCGGGTGATGGTTCTCCGCCAGCCTGGTACGGCACCTGTTATCTCGGCGCCGAAGTAGTCATCGAGCAGCAGGTTGTGAAGGTTCGGGTTCTGACGGTAGGCGTCCGTGATCTGCGCGAGGAACCTCGACCGGATGATGCAGCCAGCGCGCCACAAACCCGCAATCGTGCCCGCGTCCAGCCGCCACCCGTACTCGTGCTCGGCGGATGCGATGAGCATGAACCCTTGGGTGTACGACACGATCTTCGATGCGTAGACAGCGGCTTCGAGATCTGCGATGACGCTGTCGGCGGCGTCAGGAATCGTATCCACCTTCCCTCCGAGGAAGCCCGAAGCGAACATCCTTTCCGGCTTCAGGGCAGACACCATTCGGGCATAGACCGATTCGCCTATGAGGGTGACGGGCATCCCGTGGTCCATCGATGCGACGACGGTCCACTTCCCGGTCCCCTTCTGGCCCGCGGCGTCGACGATTACGTCGACGGTGGGCGTGCCGTCCTCCTCGGTGTGAGCCAGGATGTCCGCGGTGATCCCGATGAGGTAGCTGTCGAGCCTTCCCTCGTTCCACGCCCCGAAGATCGGTTGTTGGTCTTTCGGTCTGAGTCCGAGGCCTCTCCGCATCACGTCGTACGCCTCCGCAATCACCTGCATGTCGCCGTACTCGATGCCGTTGTGCACCATCTTGACGAAGTGCCCTGATCCTCCGGGCCCCACCCAGTCGGCGACAGGTTCGTCGCCTGCTTTCGCCGCGATCGAAGTGAAGATCTCCTCGATCAGCGGCCATGCAGCCGCATTGCCGCCTGGCATGATCGACGCACCCCACCGGGCGCCCTCCTCGCCGCCGCTGATGCCGGATCCGACGAACAGGATGCCCTGCTCGCTGAGCGCGTCGCATCGACGCTGGCTGTCGGCGTAGAGGGAGTTGCCCCCGTCGATGATCACGTCGCCTTGGTCGAGAAGGGGCACGAGCGCGTCGATCTGCTGGTCGACCGGCGCGCCCGCCTTGATCATCAGCAAGATCCTCCGGGGACGGGAGAGCGAGGAGACGAAGCTCTGGAGGTCGTAGGCAGCCATCACCCGCCCGCCAGCCGCCTCGCTCGCGACAAACTTCTCGGTGACGTTCGGAGTCCGGTTGTGCGCGACGACCTGCCATCCATGGTCTGCCAGGTTGAGCACGAGGTTCTGGCCCATGACGGCCAGGCCGATCACGCCTATGTCGGCGGTGGGACGAGCGGCGTCACTCAAGGAAGTACCCCATACGGAATGCAGCGTACCGGTGGGGGAGGCTCCGAGCGGCCTTCAGCGGAGCGCTTCAACGACCGCGTCGCCCATGTCTGCCGTTCCGACCGAACGGCCACCGTCCGCGATGTCAGCCGTCCGGAGGCCGCCATCGAGTACCGCGTCCACGGCATCCTCAACGGCGTCGGCCTCAGCCGCGAGCCCAAGCGAGTGCCGGAGGGCGAGCGCAGCCGACAGGATCGTCCCGAGCGGGTTCGCGATGCCGCGGCCAGCGATGTCCGGCGCGGAACCGTGGATCGGCTCGTAGAGGCCGGGACCGGACGCTCCGAGCGACGCTGACGGGAGCATGCCGAGCGACCCCGGGAGGACGGAAGCTTCGTCCGAGAGGATGTCGCCGAACAGGTTTCCGGTGACGATCACGTCGAAGTCCTTGGGGCGCGTCACGAGGTGCATCGCCATCGCGTCGACGAGCTGGTGTTCGAGGGTGAGGTCGGGGAACTCGTCCTGGACGACACGCTCAGTCGTCTTTCGCCACAGACGCGACACCGCGAGCACGTTGGCCTTGTCAACCGACGTCAGCCTTCCTGAACGGCTGCGCGCTCCCTCGGCCGCGAGGCGGACGATCCGTTCGATCTCGCCGACGGAGTACCGCATGCTGTCGGCCACGGTGGTCCCGTCGTCAGATGCCGTGGATCCGCCGAAGTAGATGCCGCCGGTGAGTTCCCGGTACATGAGAATGTCCACGCCGTCGACCAGCGACGCCTTCAGCGGTGACGCCCCGATGAGCGCGTTGCGAGCGACGATCGGCCGAATGTTCGCAAACAGGCCGAGGCGGCGCCTCACGGCGAGGAGGCCAGCCTCCGGACGCGTCTTCGCCGCAGGGTCAGACCATTTCGGGCCGCCGACCGCCCCGAGGATCACCGCGTCGGACGCGAGACATGCGTCGAGCGTTGATTGGGGGAGCGGATCCCCCGTCTCATCGATGGCGATCCCACCGATCAGCTTCTCGGTGAATTCGAACGTGTGTCGGTGGGCCGACGCGACCGCCTCGAGCACCTTCCGTGCCTCGCGCACGATCTCGGGCCCGATGCCATCACCGGGAAGCAGGACGATCGATGCGTTCATGCGGGCCGTCCGTCGACGGCGACCCTCCCGATCGCTGCTCTGTTCATCGCCGCGACCATAGCCCTCACGGAACCCTCGACGACGTCCGTCGACACGCCGCGACCGCGGTGGGTCTCAGATCCGACCTTGACGACGATGTTCACCACAGCCATCGCATCTGCCCCCGACGTGATCGGCTCGACGCGGTAGTCGATCAGCTCGGCGGCAATACCGAACGCGTCCTGCACGGCCACGAACGCGGCGTTGACCATGCCGTCGCCCTCGGACTCTGAAGTGATCTCCTCGTCGTCACGGCTCAGCGTGACCCGAGCCGTCGGCGTCTCGTCGCTGCCGCCTGACATGTGGATCGCGACCAACAACATCTCCCCGGGCAATCCGCCCATCTCCTCGGCGACGATCGCCCTGATGCCTTCCTCGGAGATCTCGCCCTTCCGATCGGCGAGCTTCTTGAAGCGTTCGAACGACCGTTGGAAGTCGACATCTTCGAGGGTGATCCCGAGACGGGTCAGTGCGTCTGAGAACGCGGCCCGACCGGAGTGCTTGCCGAGCACGATCACCGATTCCTGTCCGACGGCTGCCGGATCCATGATCTCGTAGGTTTCGCGGTTGCGAAGCACGCCGTGTTGGTGGATGCCGGACTCGTGGGCGAAGGCGTTGCGCCCGACGACGGCCTTGTTGTACTGGACGGGGTAGCCGGTGAGGCGTGACACCAGGCGCGAGGTCTCGAAGATCTCCTTTGTGTCCGCGCCGACCTCGACGCCGAAGAAGTCCTCACGGGTGCTGACGGCCATGATGATCTCCTCGGTCGAGGTGTTGCCCGCCCTCTCGCCGATGCCGTTGATGGCCCCCTCGATCTGGCGGGCGCCCGCGTGGATCGCGGAGAGGGAGTTTGCGACCGCCATGCCGAGATCGTTGTGGCAGTGCGTCGAAATGACGACGTCTTCGTTCCCGGCGCGCACCTCGCCGTACACCTTCGTCAGGAGAGCCACGAAGTCGTCAGGCATCGCGTACCCGACCGTGTCCGGGACGTTGATGGTCGTCGCGCCAGCGTCGACGGCCGCGCGGCACACCTCGGCCACGAAGTCGGGGTCCGACCTCGTCGCGTCCTGCGGCGAGAATTCCACATCGTCGACATACCGCTTTGCCCTTCGCACGGCCTCGATCACCGAAGCCTTCACCTCAGCAGGCGTCATCCGGAGCATCTGCTCCATGTGGATCCGCGACGTCGAGTTGAACACGTGGATCCTCTTTCGGGACGCTCCCTTGAGGGCGTCGGCGGCCTGATCGACATCGTCCGGGTGCGTACGGGCGAGGGTCGCGATGATCGGCCCTTGCACCTCGTTGGCGATACGGCTCACGGCTTTGAAGTCACCGGCACTCGATGCGGCGAAACCGGCCTCGATGACATCGACCCTGAGCTTCGCGAGCTGGTGTGCGATCGCGACTTTGTCGTCGGGGGAGAGCGCGATGCCCGGTGCCTGCTCTCCGTCGCGCAAGGTCGTGTCGAAGATGATCAGGTGGTCCTGCATGGTGCGTCCTTCGATCGCGTTCGGTTGGCTAGATGTCGTCTTCCGGCGTCTTGGGGACGAGGAAGGTCATCATGTCCCGCAGGCGGCGTCCCGTCGCCTCGATGTCGTGACCGGCGATCGACGCCCTGGCTTCAGCGAGCTTCGGCGCACCGGCGCGGTATTCGTCCATCCACTCGCGCGCGAATGCGCCAGACCGGATCTCCTCGAGGATCCGTCGCATCTCCGCCTTCGTTTCGTCCGTCACGATGCGAGGCCCCCTGGTGACATCGCCGTACTCCGCTGTGTCGGACACGGAATGTCGCATCCACGTGATGCCGCCTTCGAACATGAGGTCGACGATCAACTTGAGCTCGTGGAGCACCTCGAAGTACGCCATCTCAGGCGCGTATCCGGCACCGGTGAGTGTTTCGAACCCCGCCCTCACAAGGGCATCGACGCCGCCGCAGAGCACGACTTGCTCGCCGAACAGATCGGTCTCGGTCTCATCGGCGAACGTTGTCTCGATCACGCCTGCGCGGGTGCCGCCGATTCCGTGGGCGTACGAGAGGGCGAGGTCCAGCGCGCCTCCGGTTGCGTCCTGGTGCACCGCAACGAGTGTTGGGACGCCCGATCCGTCCGTGAACTGGCGTCGCACGAGATGGCCCGGGCCCTTCGGCGCGACCATCGCGACATCGACGTCCGGCGGCGGCACGATGAAGCCGAAGTGGATGGAGAAGCCGTGTGCGAACAACAGCGTGTCCCCCGACGAGAGCCTCGGCGCAACCACGGACTCGTACACCTCGGCTTGGACCTGGTCAGGCACGAGCATCATGATGACATCGGCCCAGTCGGCCGCGGCATCCGGGTCGACGACCTTCAGGCCGGAGTCCGACGCAGCCCTGACCCTCGGCGACCCCTCCCTGAGGCCGACCACGACGTCGACACCGGAGTCCTTAAGGTTGAGGGCGTGGGCGTGGCCCTGGCTCCCGAATCCGAGGACCGCCACCTTGCGGCGTGTGATCAGGCCCGGGTCGGCGTCCGCCTCGTACAGCATCTTGAGCATGGTCCTCAGCCTCCCTGGCCGTTCTTCTGTTTCCTGGCTGCCGACTTCTGGTCCTTGCCCATGGCGATGCGGCCCGACTTGACCAGGTTCACGATGCCGTAGGTCTTCATCAGCTCGAGGAAGTCAGCGAGCTTCCCCGGTTCTCCGGTGACCTCGAAGGTGATGGTGCTCGCTCCGACGTCAACCGGCGTCGAGCCGAAGGCGGACGCCGCCTCGAGGATCTCGGCCCGCCTCGGTGCGTCGGCGTTCACCCGAACGAGCATCACCTCGCGTTCGATCGCACTGCCTGGGGCGTATTCCGACACCTTGATCGTGTGGACGAGCTTGTAGAGTTGTTTGATGATCTGCTCGGTGTCGATTCCGTCGACGACCACGGTCATGCGGGACCGGCCTGCGTCCTCCGTGGGGCCCACGGCGAGGGAATGGATGTTGAAATCCCGGCGGGCGAACATGGACGACACGCGAGCGAGAACGCCGGGTTTGTCCTCGACGATGACCGAGATCACATGTTGCATCACAGGTCCTCGGGTCCCATGTAGACCACGTCGTTCGAGCCACCCGCACGGACCATCGGGAACACCATTGCATCGGGGTCGCACACGAACTCCATCACAACTGGCCGGTCGGTGACGGCCAGCGCCTTGTCGATCGTCGGGATGACCTCGTCGGGGGTCGAGGCCCTGAAGGCAGCGCAACCCATGGCCTCGGCGAGCATCGGGATGTTCGGAACGTCGAAGGAGAGGACCGATCCGCTGTACCGCTCGTTGTAGAAGAGCCTCTGCCACTGGCGGACCATGCCGAGGTTGCCGTTGTTCATGACGGCCACCTTCACGGGGATCTGCTCGACCGCTGCGGTGATCAGCTCCTGGAATGTCATCTGGAAGCAGCCGTCGCCGTCGATCGCGATCACGGTGGCGTCGGGTCTTGCGACCTGCGCTCCGACGGCAGCTGGCACGGCGTACCCCATCGTGCCGAGCCCTCCCGAATTGATCCACGACTTCGGTTCCTCGAAGGACCAGAACTGGGAGGCCCACATCTGGTGCTGTCCGACGCCCGCGACGACGATGGAGCCCTCGGGTGCGGCACGGTTGAGCTGATCGATCACGTACTGCTGTTGGATCGGCCCGTCAGGATCCTGGTCATATGCGAGGGGGAAGTTCTCCTGCCACTCGCGGATCTGGTCCATCCACTCGTCGCGAGATGGTGCAGGGCGTTCGCCGAGCACGCGGCTCCCACGTGCCACGAGCTGCGCGAGGACCGCCTTCGCATCGCCGACGATCGGCACGTCGGCGTTCCGGACCTTGCCGATCTCTGCAGGATCGACGTCGACGTGGATGACCTTTGCGAGCGGTGCGAACGTGTCCGGGTCGCCGGTGACCCGGTCGTCGAACCGGACACCGACCGCGACCAGCAGGTCTGATTTCTGCATCGAGGTGATGGCCGTGTAACAGCCGTGCATTCCCGGCATCCCGAGCGTCAACGGGTGTGAGTCCGGAATGGCGCCTCGCCCCATCAGGGTGGTGACCACCGGGATGTTCTGTTGTTCGGCGAACTGCCGCAGCTCGGCGCTTGCCTCCGACCGAATGATGCCGCCACCCACGTAGAGGACGGGGCGTTCGCTGTCGAGGATCATGTCGATGGCCGCCGCGACCTGGCGAGCGTGCCCTTTCACCGAAGGCTTGTACCCCGGAAGCGAGAATTCGTCTGGCCCGTTCCAGTCGACCTCCCCTGCGAGGGCGTCCTTGGTGATGTCGACGAGAACGGGACCAGGGCGGCCCGTCGACGCGATGTGGAACGCCTCGTGGATGGTCGAAGAGATCTCCTCCGTCCGCGTGACGATCGAATTGTGCTTGGTGACGGGCATGGAGATACCCCAGGTGTGTGCCTCCTGGAAGGCGTCGAGCCCGATGGACGTCGACCCGACCTGCGCAGTGATCGCCACCACGGGAATCGAGTCCATGTACGCGTCCGCGAGAGGGGTGATCAGGTTGGTCGCGCCTGGCCCCGATGTCGCGAAGGCGACGCCGACCCTCCCCGTGGCATGCGCGTAGCCAGACGCCATGTGGCCCGCACCCTGTTCGTGCCGCGCAAGGATGTGGCGGATGTTGCTGTCGACCAGGGAGTCGTATGCCTTCAGGATCGCCCCGCCAGGCACACCGAACACGACATCCACCCCCTCGAGGGTGAGGGAGGCGATCAGGATGTCGGCCCCGTGTTTGCGTTCGGTCATCAATGGCTCCGGTAATGAGAAAACCCTCCGGTCCACGGAGGGTTGGGCGCACAGCGTGGGAGAGGTGCGCCTACGTCAGAAGGATTACGTATGAGTCGGTCATGGATAGTCCCCAGCGGTCTGGTCCGACGAGTATGACACTCTTCGCGACCTTGTCAAGGTGGGGCGGCACGCCAACTGCCCGGCCGGACGGCCGAACCGCTACAGACAGAGCTCGGCGATGGTCCTCAGCGTGACCGGGTCGGACGCCCCGACGATGATGGTGCCCACCCCTGACTCCTCCCAGGCAGCGAGCCGATCCTCGATGTGTCCCCTCGGCCCGACGAGGCACACCTCGTCGACCATGGCGTCGGGAACCGCGAGCGTCGCCTCCATCTTCTTGCCTTCCAGATAGAGGTTCTGGATGGTCTCGGCAGCTTCCTCGTAGCCGTACCGACGCGCGAGGTCGTTGTAGAAGTTCCGGCCCTTCGCACCCATGCCACCGACGTAGAGCCCGATGTTCGGCTTCATCTGCATGCGGCCAGCTTCGATGTCGTCGGTCACGAGCGCCATCACGGTGGGCGCGATGTCGAACTTCGATCGCTTGTCCTCGATGCCGGATGCGGCGAAGCCTGCGTCGAGAAGTGGGCCGTAGGTTTCGTGGGCGCGCTCAGGGGAGTAGAAGATCGGGAGCCAACCGTCAGCGATCTCCGCGGTCAACTGGACGTTCTTGGGGCCGATCGATGCGAGGTAGATGGGAAGGTCGCGGTTCTTCGGCCTCGCCATGATCTTGAGGGGCTTTCCGAGGCCGGTTGCGCCCTCACCGACGTATGGCAGCTGGTAGTACTCCCCGTCGAATTCGACGGGTTCCTCCCGGGCAAGGATCTTCCGGACGATCTCCACGTACTCGCGGGTCACGGTGAGCGGCTTCCCGAAAGGACGACCGTGCCATCCCTCGACGACCTGTGGGCCCGACACACCGAGCCCGAGCATGAACCGTCCGTTGGACATGATGTCGAGGGTCGCCGCGGTCATCGCGGTCATGGCTGGGGTTCGTGCCGGCATCTGGAGGACGGCCGAGCCGATGCGCAGCCTCAAGGTCCTGGCCGCCACGTAGGCGAGCGGTGTCACTGCATCCGACCCGTATGCCTCGGCGGACCACACCGAGTCGTACCCGAGGTCCTCGACGAGTTCCACGAGGCCGAAGTTGTCCGCGAGCGCGGTTCCGTAGAGGCCAACGCTGAGTCCGAGGCGCATGCCGACACGGTAGCGACGGGCGGAGCCGACCGCGTTCGTGTCACACCCACCCGATACGTTGTGGCTCGTACTGGGAGGTATGGATGATCATCGACTGTGGAACGTGCGTGGCGCAGCACACGAACGCCTGCGACGACTGCATCGTGTCCGCGCTCGTTGGCCCTGCGGGGATCATCGAACTCGCCAACGAGGAGAGAGCGGCCATCGACGCAATGAGCTCGGTCGGCCTCGTATCGCCGATCAGGCTCGTGCTTCCCCAGCAAGGCGCATCAGCCTCGTAGCACGATCCCTCGGCCCCGCATCGGGCGCCACCCGATAACGTGGCGGCCATGGCGGTACCCCGGGTCAAGGCGAACCACGATCTCTTCGAAGAACTTCGCCTCATCGCCGCGGAGCAGGGCGCCCGGCTTGGTGTCACGGACTGCGGGCCATTCGACTCGGTGAGGGAGGGCATCGTTGAACGCGTCACTTCCGGCGCGTCGGCGCGGCTCGGATTCACGTTCAACGACCCGGAGTTGGCGACGTCCCCGAGAAGGTCCTTCCCATGGGCGTCGGCGATCGTGGTCGCGGCCGTGCCTTACCTGAGGGACGGTGATGGAAGGGACGATTCGCGGTCAGTCGCACGGTTTGCCGACGGCGACCGATACGACGGCGTGCGACACCTTCTCGGCGAGCTCGCCGCCATGCTCACCGACGCGGGTTGGAGGGCCGAAGAGATCTTCGACGACGACCGGCTCGTCGATCGCGCCGTGGCGGTCAGGGCCGGCGTGGCGTGGTGGGGGAAGAGCTCCATGGCCCTCACTCCGGGTTTGGGGCCGTGGTTCCTCATCGGGTCCGTGGTCACCGATGCGCCGTTGGAGCCAACGCCTCCGATGGACCGCTCGTGCGGGACCTGCGTCGCGTGCATGCCCGCATGCCCGACGGACGCGATCGTCGCTCCCGGTGTCGTCGACGCGCGGCGCTGCCTCGCTGCGGTTTTCCAGAGCAGGGGTGCAATCGATCCCTCCCTGCGGGTCGCGGCCGGCCCCCGCGTGTACGGATGCGACGCGTGTCTCACCGCATGCCCGCCCGGCGATCGTGCACTCGAGGCGCTCGAGGTGGGGTCAACGCCTTCACCGCTCGACCTGCTGTCGATGTCAGACCGCGACCTCGAATCCCTCGCACGCCATTGGTTCGTTCCCGGAAGATCGATGCGGTTCGTCCGCAGGAACGCCCTCGTCGCACTCGCGAACGAGCAGCGCCCGAGCCACGCCGGCGTCCTCGCCGGCTACCTCGGGCACCCGGACGCCCTGCTCCGCTGTCACGCCGCCTGGGGGCTGCAGCGTGTGGGATCCGAGGATGCGCTGACGATCCTCGAGGTCGCGCTCGAGAACGAGGCTGACGCCGACGTGCGGGACGAGATCGAGTCGTCCATTGCTGCACTCGCCGGGCACGCGTCTGCGAACATGGTGTCTACGCTCATCGAACCGGATCGGATGTCATGACCACCGTCTTCGCCGTCGCACTTGCTGCAGGTTTCATCGCCCTCCTCGGGTGGGTCGCGCTCGCCGCGGCCGCAGATGCGGTCGACGGGTGGTCCGATCGGCACCCTGACAAGCGATTCGGCAGACTCGGCCGACCCGTTGTAGCGGGCGTCGTCGCGTTCGGCATGGCCGGCATCTCGGCGACGTTCGCCGGCTGGTCGGCAGGTTTCGCGTTCGTCGGTGCCGTGGTCGGAGGCACCCTCATCGCACTCGTCGCCGACCGACTCGGTGACCGGCCGACCTGATCGTGTTCCTGGTGTCAGACGTCCACGGTGCCTTCTCGGCACTTGCGCGTGTCGCGAACCGTTCCGATCAGGTTCTGGTGCTGGGGGACCTCGTCAACCTGATCGACTACCGGTCGAACGAGGGCATCGTGACCGACGTCGTCGGCGCGGACATCGTCGCCGAGGTGAGCGCCTTGCGAGGCGCAGATCGCTACGACGACGCAACGGCCCTCTGGCAGGCACGTACCGCCGAGCTCGGCGTCGACATACGCCGCGAGGTCTCGAAGGCCATGCGAGCGCAGTACGAAGTGATGCGGGAGGCCCTGCGGGGCACGAGCTGCATCGTGATCCACGGGAACGTCGACGATCCCGCGATGCTTGCCGAGCACCTCCCGGAAGGCTGCCGGTATGTCCACGCCGAGGCCATCGACATCGAGGGACTCCGTGTCGGCATGGTCGGCGGAGGCATCATGAAGATCGGGAGCAGGGGGGAGATCTCGGACGACGCCATGGCGGACGCCCTGGACGGACTCGGGCGTGTCGACGTGTTGTGCACCCATGTCCCGCCTTCGATCCCGATGGTTGCCGAAGACGTGATTGCCGGTTCGGTCAAGGGGTCGGTGCCGGTGCGCGAGTACCTCGAACGCGCAGCGCCCGGGTATCACTACTTCGGCGACGTGCATCAGCCGCGGGCGTCACGATGGCGCCACGCTTCCACCGAGGTCGTCAACGTCGGTTACTTCCGTGCCACGGGGAGGGGTGTCGTCCACCCCCGCGACTGAGACCGTCCGATCGCGCTGTCGCTACCCTCACCAGACGGAGTAAAGACCACAAGGAGTGACCATGGCAGTTGAGGGAACGGTGCAGAGCATCGAGGTCTCAGCGGAGCCCCAGCACGTGTACGACGTCGCCCTCGACCTCGAGGCATACCCCGATTGGGCAAGTGGTGTGAAATCGGTGACGATCCTCGAAGAGGATGAGCACGGTCGCCCGCTCAAGGTCGACTTCGACGTTGACGTCATGGTCAAGGAGATCTCCTACACGCTCGTCTACGACTTCGACTACGACAACGGCTTCGCCTGGTCGGCGATCCCGAACGACGACATCCGCTCGCTCGAGGGCCATTACGAGTTCAATGCACTCGACGACGGTGGCACCGATGTCGTCTACGCCCTGAAGGTCGACCCCGCCTTCTCGTTTCCCGGCTTCCTCCGCAAGCAAGCAGAGAAGCAGATCGTCGGAGCGGCGCTCAGGGGCTTGAAGAATCGAGCCGAAGCCACCTCCTGATGCGGATCATCCTCATCACCGGCAAGGGCGGGGTGGGGAAGACAACCGTGTCGGCCGCGACCGCCATCCGGGCAGCCGATCTCGGGCATCGCACCCTCGTGATGTCAACGGATCCTGCTCATTCGCTGGCTGACGCATTCGACACCCCACTCGGCGACACGCCCTCGATGGTGGTGCCGAACCTCGATGCCCAACAGATCGACAGCCAGCGGCGGCTCGAGGAATCATGGGGCGAGGTCCGCGACCACCTCACGGATCTGTTCGACTGGTCCGGTCTGCGGGGTATCGAGGCGGAGGAGCTCACCGTGTTCCCCGGGATGGACGAGCTCTTCTCGCTCGCCTCGGTGCGGGATCACGCACGGTCCGGCGAGTACGACGTCATCGTCGTCGACTGCGCACCGACCGCAGAGACCTTGCGGCTGCTCAGCCTTCCCGAGGTCATGTCGTGGTACATGGAGAAGATGTTCCCGCTCTCCAAACGGGTGGTGAAGGTCGTTCGCCCGGTGCTTTCGAAGGTGTCTTCGATGCCCGTCGCAGACGATGCGGTGTTCGACTCGGTGGCCAGGTTCTACGAGCGCCTC
>QJWC01000082.1 GCA_003235475.1 Acidimicrobiia bacterium
GAGGCAGTGCTCTGCCGCTGAGCTAAGCGCCCGTATGGATGAAGCAGGAAGATAGCCAAGGGCCATCTGAATCCACTTCGTCGAGGCGACGCCGGGAATCGAACCCGGGTCCAGGGTTTTGCAGACCCTTGCCTAACCACTCGGCCACGTCGCCATGTCGGGTCGGAAGGATACCGGCCGCACCGCACCACGCCTCACCTGCTTCGGCAAGGAGAAAGGCCGAAGGCGGCCCGACGGACCGCCTTCATGGGAGCGGACGACCGGGTTCGAACCGGCGACCTCAACCTTGGCAAGGTTGCGCTCTACCAACTGAGCTACGTCCGCGTGGTTCGCGATGGTACTACCGGGATCGTCATTCTGGTCACGGCGCCCGGGCGCCCCAAAGGGCTCGACGCTACCCGGAAATGCCCGTGGAACCGAAGCCACCCTCGCCGCGAGCAGAGTCTGGAAGATCGTCGACCTCGACGAAGTCGCATGCCTCGACGGGCGTGATGACGAGCTGGGCGATGCGGTCGCCCGGTTCGTAGACGAAGGGTTCCGAGCCGTGGTTGATGAGGGCAACCTTGAGTTCGCCTCGATATCCGGAGTCGACGAGCCCGGGAGAATTCAAGACGGTCACACCGTGGCGGACCGCCAAGCCGCTCCGGGGCATGACGAGGCCCGCGTAGCCGTCGGGGATGGCGATGGCCATGCCAACCGACACCAGCGCCCTCCCGCCCGGCTGGATCGTGCCTTGTTCGGCAGCCGACAGGTCTGCGCCTGCATCACCGGGGTGGGCTGTACTCGGCAGTTGATGCATGGACTCCGTGGGCTTGACCGGTATCTTCATGGCGGCATTCTCCCACGGGACCGGAAGGCAATGTCGGACGAGACGAAGCAACCGAATCCATCGAGCGACTGGTTTCGCGAGGCCCTCGGCGAAAAATCGTCGACGCCGAGCCCTACCGAAGAACTCGATCTCCTCGCCGCCGAGAACACACCTCCGTCCGATGCCGAGCCGGCTTCACCGGAACCTTCACCGCCGCCTGAGAACATGACCGTCACAATGATCCGGTTCGACGGAGACCCCGGCACGTCCACGTCGTCCTTCGATCCGATTCCGGTCGTACCACCGCGGGAGCCGGATCCCGAGCCGACGGCCGTGATGCCCGTGCGGAAACCGAAGCCGATCCCTCCCCCACCACCCGTCGAGGACACCGAGCTCGCAAAGCCGCTGCGGTCGAAGCGGAAGTTCCGCTGGCCGGTCGTGGTCGTCCTCGGCATTGCCATCGTCGCCGTGGGTGTCGCCGCGGCCTGGCTGCCACGGGCCGTCAACCAGGAAGCCACCGCGGTCCGCCAGTCCTACTACAACGCCGCAGCCGGCGTCCGCAACTACCTCCCCACCGCACAGACCGGGCTCGACGCCATCACGAACCCGGCATCAGAACCGTCGGATGTTGCAGGCGCCGTCGCCATCGTGACCCAGCTCGACTCGGTGTCCCTCGCGCTCGAGCAGGTCACGGGACAGCCACTCCCGAGCGTGCTGCCCCTGGTGCCATCCGGGCCGATCGATCGCCTCAAACCGCTCCGGGACCGTGGCGCGATCCTCGGGTCCGCCGCCTCGCTCCAGGCGCGGCGCCTCGCCAACGCGTACGTGTACCGGACCTCTGCGCCCGTACTCCTCGATCCCGGGCCCCTGCCTCCGGTCGCAGACACCCAGCAGGTCAACGACATCAGCGTTCGGCTCGCCTCGAGTCTCGCCGCCGATGCCGCGGTGATCGCAGACCTTCCCGACGATCCGTCGTTCGATGCCCTGATGACCCTGATACGGGAGCAGCACGACCGGTATGGGAATTGGCAGAACGAGTACCTGAGCGCGCTGACAAGTGAGGACGCCGACTCGGCAACCACCTTGCTGAACGAGCTGGCTGGGATGAAGAGCGAGCTCGCTTCGGCAAACCAGTCGGCGCTCCTCGCATTCCGAAGCGAAGCCGATATCGCGATCGTTGACCTTGCCGGCGAGCTCGAGGCCTATATGGCCGACCTCACTCGGACTCCGTGACCTCGACGTCCAGGCTGGCGACCTCGCGCTCGAAGTCGCTCGCCTTCTGGAATTCCTTGTAGACCGAGGCAAATCGCAGGTACCCGACCTCGTCCAGGTCGCGGAGCCCCTCGAGCACCATGTTGCCGATCTCATCTGCGTGGATGGAGCCATGCGAGGTATACGCCGCGCGTTCGACCGTGGCGACGAGATCGTCAACTGCGTCCTGGGGAACCGGGCGGTCCGCGAGCGTGATCTCGACACCGAGCCGGACCTTCGAGGCATCGAACGGCTGACGGCGTCCGTCCCGTTTGATCACGACGACCACCGATGGCCGCTCGAACGTGGTGAACCGGTGCCCGCAACGCGCGCAGGACCGGCGACGGCGGACTGCCGTGCCCTCGTCAGCCGCGCGGCTGTCGACGACCCTCGTGTCGCTTGTCATACAGATCGGGCATCGCATGGTCGCATCGTAGGCGACCCGTGTTCGTGCGAGTCTGGGTGCTACCCCGTGACCACGGGGAGTTCGAGCACGTGCCCTGCCTGCAGGATCCCGCCGTCGAGGCCGTTGATGCGCTCGATGGTGGCAACGACCGAGCGGATGTCACGTCCGTCGGGCCCGTAGGTCTCTGCGATCTGCCACAGCGTGTCGCCCGGCTTGACGCGGTACTCGAACGTCTCGGTGACCGTGTTGGTGGCGTGGGAGGCCGAGGCGAGCAGAAGCAGCACGAACACCACGCTGATGGTGATGATGGAGAGCGCCCGAAATCGTGCGCCGGTCGTGATGGTCATGTGCTGCTTCTCCTCGTACCTCAGCTACCCAGTTGCTATGCGGCCGGTTCGCACCCGCCACACCGAGGAGTTGGTTTCCCGACCGAGTCGCCGCACGTGGCGGCGTGGCCCCTTCCTGGCTCCTCGTCGATCACGGTACGACCCGGGTGTGACACTTTTCGGTGCCGTGGGCGCCGCACCGGCGCCACTCCCGAGACGTCTCGCAGGCCCTCGGATCCTCGCAGATCCGAACACCTGTTCGATCGACTTTCATGAAACTATCGAACACGCGTTCGGTTGTCAAGTCGAACATATGTTTGGTCGCGATCCACATTTGGGGTATCGTGCGCACGACACAAGGAGGCGGTATGCCCGACCGAAGCTCGCTGACGACCAGGCAGCGCGAGATTCTCGACTTGATCACGTCCACCGTTGCGCAACGCGGTTATCCGCCGTCGGTCCGTGAGATCGGCGATGCCGTGGGGCTCAGCTCCCCGTCAACCGTGCACAGCCACCTTTCGACGCTGGCAACAGAGGGGTTCATCAAGCGTGACCCGACCAAGCCGAGGGCGATCGAGGTGGTCGCCGAACACGACGGCGCGATACCGATCTCGCGGGCTGCGGTACGCGACGTTCCCCTCGTCGGCCACATAGCAGCCGGTAGCCCCATCCTGGCAGAGGAGGACATCGAGGAGGTCTACCCCCTCCCCACCGAACTCGTCGGGCATGATCCGGTGTTCATGCTCCGCATCCGGGGCGAATCGATGATCGAGGCTGGCATCTTCGACGGTGACTACGTGGTCGTCCAGAAGCAGCAGACGGCGCGGAACGGCCAGATCGTGGCCGCGCTCGTCGACGAGGAAGAGGCGACCGTCAAGACCTTCGAGCGGGGGCCGAACGGCGTGACGCTCCATCCGGCAAACCCGTCCTACGAACCGATGCACTTCACAAAGGGCATCGACATCCTCGGCGTGGTCGTCGCGGTGCTCAGGCGCCTCGACTGACGTCCTGCACGCTGCCGCTGAAGACGATGTTGGCTGGACCCTCCATCCAGGCTCCCTCGCCGTCGAACGAGATGACCAGGGTGCCACCCGGAAGCTGAACGGCCACTGGCGCAGGCACGCCCTTCACGACGTGCGCCCCATAGGCGGCCGCCGTTGCCCCTGTACCCGATGCAGGCGTTTCCCCGACGCCTCGCTCCCAGATCCTGGCCTTGACGCTTCCGTCTTCCCCCACTTCGACGAACTCGACGTTCGTGCGGTTCGGGAAGAGCGGATCGTTCTCGATCTTCGGACCGAGCTCCGTGACCGGCGCAGTGTCGACGTCGTCGACAAAGAGGATCGCATGGGGGTTGCCGATCGCAAACGGGTACACGGACTGCCCAGCAACCCGGAGACTCTCCGTGCGCGGGAGCTTCGGGACGCCGACGAACGCGACGACCGTGTCGGCGTGCACAGAGACCGGGTGGTCGCCTGCCTTCGTTGACACCACGAACTCGGGAGCCGACATCCAGCCGCGAGTGAAAGCCAATCGAGCGACGCCGCGAAGGCCGTTTCCGCACATCTCGGCCTCTCCGCCATCGGCGTTCCAATAGCGCATCGACATCGAGAGGTCGGACGTCGGTTCGATCACAAGCACACCGTCGGCGCCGACGCCGTGGCGACGGTCGCACCATCGGCGGACATCTTCGGGCGCTGGTTCGAATGGGCCGTCGAAGACCAGGAAGTCGTTGCCGAGACCCTCCACCTTCACGAAATCCACTTCGTCGCCCTTTCGATCATTCTGCAGGCGGACTCTACGCGGTCGGTCGCGTCATCTGACCAATCGAGCCATGAGATCCGAGGATCCCGGCGGAAGAACGTCCGTTGCCGCTTGACGAAGGCCCGTGTCGCGGAGATCGCGCCAGCGCGTGCATCGGCGAGCGCCGCTTCGCCTCTGACGACGGGCACGAGCTCCTTGTAGCCGATCGCCTGGGACGCTGTCACGCCGAGGCCATCGACGAGGCTGGCAACCTCCGCAAGCAGGCCTGCGTCGAGCATGGAATCGAACCGGGCGGTCACGCGAGCGTCTGATTCGTCCCCCGCGTCGACACCGATGCCGACAAACGCGACGTCCGGGCGATACTCGGCGACGGCCCGCGCTGCAGGTCGAGAAGCTCTTTCCGACGGCGTGAGGCCCGTGATCTCGTGGACCTCGAGCGCCCTGATGACCCTGCGTGGGTTGTCCATCGCGACGTGGTCTGGCGCAGACGGATCGATCGCGAGGAGCGCCCCCCGATTCTCCGCCGGTGCATTGCCTGCAATCCGGGTTCGTACATCGGGATCCGTCGGCTCGAAGTCCAACGGGTCGACGAGGGAGCGGAAATGAAGGCCCGAGCCCCCAGCGATCACCACTCGCCCGTGTGAGGCGATGGCATCGTCGATTTCTGCTTTGCCGAGGCGCTGGAACTCCATCACGCTCATTTCTTCTGAGGGATCGACGATGTCGAGCATGCGGTAGTCGATGCGCGATCGAGTTGCGGTCGACGGCTTCGCGGTTCCGATGTCCATCCGCCGGTAAGCCTGCATGGAATCGACCGAGACGACGGCGGCTCCGTACCGGGATGCGACGGTCTCCGCGATCTCGGACTTCCCCGAGGCCGTCGGCCCGACGATGGCGACGACGTTCACGATGCGGATGGGGTGGTGACGACGCCCTCGAGGTAGTGGGGTGCGGCTCGCCGAATCTCCGCATGGAAGGTGTTGCCAGCGTCGAATCGTCCCGGAACGTGCACGATCCGGTTGCCGCGCGATCGCGTCGTCGCGACTTCCGGGTCGCGTTTCGAGGGGCCCTCGACCATGACTTCTTCCACCCGGCCGACCCGGAGCTCATTGTTTTCGAGGGTGATGCGGTTCTGGAGTTCCACGAGCCGGTCAAACCGCTCCTGGACCACATCGGCAGGGACCTGGCCGTCCATCGTCGCCGCCGGGGTACCCGGGCGGGGCGAGAACTGGAACATGAACGCGCTGTCGAAGCGAGCGGCCTCGACCACCTCGAGCGTGCCCTCGAAGTCTTCGTCCGTCTCGCCAGGGAAGCCGACGATGATGTCGGTCGATGAAGCGAGATCCGGCACGATGCCTCGCATCATCTCGAGCTTCGCGAGGAACCGCTCGGCGGTGTATCCGCGATGCATCGCCGCCAGGATTCGGTCGGAGCCCGACTGGAGAGGGAAGTGGATCTGTTCGCACACGGCCGGCGTCTCGGCCATGGCATATGCGACGTCCTCGCGGAAGTCCTTGGGATGCGGGCTCGTATAGCGGATCCGCTCGATGCCCTCGACCTCTCCAACCCTCCTCAGGAGGTCGGCGAAAATGGGGCTGCGGCCGTTGAGGTCGAGATCCCGACCGTAGGAGTTCACGTTCTGGCCGAGGAGGGTCACCTCTTTGACCCCGGATCGGGCGAGGGACTCGACCTCCCTGATCACGTCGCCCGGTCGCCGCGAGATCTCCCTGCCTCGCACGATGGGGACGATGCAGAAGGTGCACGAGTTGTTACACCCGATCGTGATCGTCACCCACGCCGAATGATCCGACTCCCTGTGGACGGGAAGCCCGCTCGGGACGTCACCGACCGACACGGTCTCGTTCCAGATCTCGGTGATCGCGCCCCATTCGTCAGCGTGGTCGAGCAGGTCGACGACCCTGTGGACGTTGTGGGTGCCGAACACGACGTCCACCCACCCGGCGCGCTCGCGGATCAGGTCCCTCTCCTTTTGGGCAGAGCACCCGCCAACCACGATTCGCATGTTGGGGTTCTCATCCTTGGCCCGTTTGAGCGATCCGAGGTAGCCGTAGAGGCGCGTGTCGGCGTTCTCCCGGATGGTGCATGTGTTGAGCACCACGACGTCCGCCGCACCGGCATCGCCAACGGGGAGCATGCCGTCTGACTCGAGCAGACCTGCAATGCGTTCGGAGTCGTGCTCGTTCATCTGGCAGCCGAAGGTGCGCAGGAAGTACGTCTTGCCGACCCTCGACGGCGTGCGTACCTCTTTCACGCCCGGCATGCCGAGCATCGTCAGCTCCGACATGCGGGCTACCTCGCGTAGTCCTTGGCTCGATACTCCCGGATCACCGTGACCTCGATCTGACCCGGGTACTGCAGATCGTGCTCGAGCTTCCGGGCGATCCTCCGAGCGAGGTCCTTCGAACCCACGTCGTCAAGGGCACCGGGGTCGACGACGACCCTGACCTCGCGCCCCGCCTGAAGCGCGAACACCTTCTCTACGCCGTCGAATCCCTGGGCTATGTCCTCGAGCTTCTCGAGCCTTCGGACATATGACTCGAGTGCCTCCCTGCGTGCGCCGGGCCGTGCCGCCGAAACAGCGTCCGCGGCCTGCACCAACACCGCGGTGAGTGTGCGGGGTTCTACCTCGTTGTGGTGCGCCTCGATGCCGTGCACAACGCCCGGGTCCTCATCGAACCGCCGGGCAATCTCGGCTCCGATCAACGCGTGGGATCCTCCAACTTCGTGGCTCACGGCCTTGCCGATGTCGTGGAGGAACGCAGAGCGGACCGCTTCCGTCGGATCTATGCCGAGCTCAGCTGCGAGCATCCCCGCGATGTGCGCCGACTCGACGAGGTGGTTGAGCACGTTCTGTCCGTAGCTCGTGCGGTATCGCAGCCGTCCGACAAGGGTGACCAGTTCGGGGTGGAGCCTGGTGATCCCGACCTCGAGCATCGCCCACTCCCCCGCATCCCTGATGGACTGTTCGACCTCGGCCCGGGCCTTCTCGTACGCCTCTTCGATGGAGGTCGGGTGGATTCGGCCGTCCTCGACGAGGCGCACGAGGGCAAGTCTGGCGATCTCCCTCCGCACCGGGTCGAATGTGGATACCGCGACGCTCTCGGGAGTGTCGTCGACGATCAGGTCCACGCCTGCAACGGCCTCGAAGGTGCGGATGTTGCGGCCGTCACGGCCGATGATGCGACCCTTCATGTCGTCCGAAGGCAGCTGGACGGACGCCACGGTGGTCTCGGCAACGACCTCGGACGCCATTCGCTGGATCGCGGTGGCAAGGATGCGTCGGCCCCTGCGGTCCGCTTCCTCCCTCGCCCGTGATTCGATGTCGCGCACGAGGACCATCGCGTCCCTGCGCGCCTCGTCCTCGACCTTCTGCAGCAGCTCAGCCTTCGCGGCGTTCGAGTCGAAGCCCGCCACCGCCTCGAGCTCGAGACGGGCCTCCTCCTTGGCCATGGCGGCCTCGGCGATCTGCTCGGTGGCAATCCGCTCCCGCTCGATCGCCATTTCTTCCCGTTGCGCGAGGTTGGCAGATCGCTGTTCGAGGGTCGCCGCACGCTGGACGAAACGCTCCTCCATGGAGCCCATCTCGACCCTGCGGTGTTCGAGGGTTGCTTCTTCGCGGTCCCTGTAGGCCTCGGCCTTCGCGCGCGCCTCTTCCTCTGCCCTCGCAAGGATCCGCTGGGCCTCGATCCTCGCGTCAGACAAGATCTCCTCAGGTGCGGGCGGGGTCCGTACCAGAAGTCGGCCGACGAACAGACCTACGAGGAAGACGGCGGCAACCACCGCTCCCGGTACCAACAGGTCGAGCACCTGTTCCATTGTGTCCTCGTCTCCCCGATACGGAGACACACGTGCCGAGCCACATGGCTCGGCACTCACACGATCGCATCATTCACATGTAATGGGGGAAGCCCCGCAGGTCCTACCTCATGAAGAATCGGTGTCGGTCACGTTTGTGTATCGGTTTCAATCGCTGTTTGTGAGTGTGGACCGATGGTACCGCACGGAACGCAATCCCGAAACAGGTTTCGCGTTCCGATCCGGCCTCTGTCCGGCGAAGCCGCCTCAGGACTCGTCGAGCTCCACCTCGGCGGCCTCATCGTCGCTCTCAGCGTCGCTCGCGGCCTCGTCCTCGATCAGGCCGACCGCTCGCAGCACCTGATCCTGGAGTTGCATGGCGAGTTCCGGGTTCTGGCGGAGATACTCCTTCGCCTTTTCCCGTCCCTGCCCGAGCTGGTCGTCCTCGTAGGTGAACCACGCGCCAGCCTTGCGCACGATGCCCTGTTCGACGGCGACGTCCAGCAAGCTTCCCTCACGGGAAATCCCTTCACCGAACATGATGTCGAACTCCGCAAGCCGGAACGGTGGCGCGACCTTGTTCTTGACGACCTTGGTCCGCACCCGGTTGCCGATGTTCTCGGTACCGACCTTGATGGCCTCGATACGACGGATGTCGATGCGAACACTCGCGTAGAACTTCAGGGCGCGCCCACCGGGTGTGGTCTCTGGCGAGCCGAACATCACACCGATCTTCTCGCGGATCTGGTTGATGAAGATCGCGGTCGTGTCCGAGCGGTTGATGGTGCCGGCGAGCTTTCGAAGCGCCTGGGACATCAGTCGGGCCTGGAGGCCGACGTGCGTGTCGCCCATGTCACCCTCGAGCTCTGCTCTCGGCACGAGCGCCGCGACCGAGTCGATCACCACCACATCCAGTGCGCCAGAGCGGATCAGCATGTCGGCGATTTCGAGGGCCTGTTCGCCGGTGTCCGGCTGGGAGATCAGGAGCTCGTCGATGTCGACGCCGATCGCCCGTGCATAGATCGGGTCGAGGGCGTGCTCGGCGTCGATGAAGGCAGCAGTGCCGCCGTTCCGCTGTGCCTCTGCAACCACGTGGAGCGCGAGTGATGTCTTCCCCGACGATTCGGGGCCGTAGATCTCGACGATGCGTCCCCTCGGCACGCCGCCGATACCCAGCGCGAGGTCGAGCGAGAGCGCGCCGGTCGATATCGCCTTGATACGGCTGATCTGGTCGCTCCCGAGCCTCATGATGGCGCCCTTGCCGAACTGCCGCTCGATCTGGGACATCGCCATTTCGAGGTTCTTCTCCCGATCGTCCGATTCAATCGCCATGTGTTTTCCCTTTCATGTCGGTCCTGTCACCGTACGAAGCGCCTGTGACACGTTTGTGACGAGGCGCCGCCGGATCGCCGGATCGACCGGAACACTAGACGAACATGTGTTCGATTGCGAGCATTTGCGATGCCCATGAGAGGTCAGCCATCAGACGGTTCGAACACGAGCACCGCCTCGAGCTCGCCGTCGTGCTCGGTCCCCGTGTCGACGTACCCGAGGCCCTTGTAGAACGGCTCCGGGCCGCCTTCGGCGGGCACGTACGACAGGTAGATACGGTCCCCACCGGGTCTGGTCCGCACGTACTCGTGGACGAGTTCCATCGCCGCCCGGCCGTAGCCCTTTCCCTGGTGTTCGGCGTCGATCATGAAACGCCACAGGTAGTACCTGGGCTTCTCGTCGTCGTCCGAGAGCATCACGAAGCCAACCGGATCGTCGCCCGCGTACACCGCCCTCACCCACACCTTCGTGGTCGCGAACGCCTGAGCGAGGGAGTACACGTTCGGGGCGACGAACTCCGTCTGGTCCTCGGTCACGGACAGATCGATGACGGCCCGAACGTTGGCGTCGTCGACGGGACGAAGCTCGACCGTGGCAGGGGGGCTTTGCATAGGCGGGAGGATAGATCCCGCTATCTCAGGCTGAACGTGTGCAGGGGCCGATAGCGGACGCCGTCTGGTGACTTGGTCGTGCGGTACAACACCACGGACTCAACCGGAAACCTCACCGCAAACGGCTCGAAGCGGCCGATCAACCTCGCGACGTCCATCCGGGGCCTGAGCCTCGAAAGCGTGATGTGTGGAACGAACGGCCGCTCCTCGGGTGCAACGCCCACCTCGCGTACCAGTTCCTCGCAGCGGGCCGCCACGGCGTTGAGCGATCCGTCGTCGTCGACTGCCACATAGACGATGCCCGCCTTCGTTGCTTTCGGGAACGCACCGAGACCGAACGCGGTGGCCGTTCCGCGGTCAACGTCGAGGTGCTCGTCGATCGCAGCGGCCACGCGGTCGATGACGACGTCTTCGAAGTCGCCGAGGAAACGAACCGTGAGGTGCCAGTTCTCCGGATGGACACGCTTGCCCGGAACCGGCGAACCCGGCGATGCTGCCGAGAGCGCCGCGGAGAGCTCGTGTCGCTTGTCGGTTCCCAAGGGGACCGCGAGGAACGCGTTACCCGGCATCGGTCAGCGCGAGGCGGACCTGGTGGAGGGTCGCGGTCGCCGTATAGGTTCGAACGCGCTCGCGGTCGCCCGGCATCTTGAAGGTCCGTGTCCGAACGTTCGCGGGCGTCACGACCGCAATGCACATCGTTCCCGTCTCGACCTCGAGCGGGTCAGGCCCGGCAGAACCGGTCACCGCGACCGCCACGTCGACCCCGAGCACGTCCCGTGCGCCACGAGCCATCGCGAGAGCCGTCTCCTCCGAAACGACGCCATGTTCTGCGATCACCTCTTCCGGGACGCCGAGCACGGACACCTTGATGTCTGCCGCGTACGCCCCGATCGATCCGCGGAAGACTGCGCTCGACCCTGGCACCGACGTAATGCGCGAAGCCACGAGCCCTGCGGTCGCGGACTCCGCGGTGCCAATCGTCCAGCCCCGCTCCTTCAACATGCGGTGGATGACGAGCTCGATCGTCTCGTCGTCGACCGCGAAGATCCGGTCGCCGAGCCGAGACCGCACCTCGGCCTCCACAGGTTCGATCAACGACATCGCCTCTGCCCCGTCGGTAGCCCTGGCCGTGAGCCGGATCTTGATGACGCCTGCTGAAGCGAGGAAGGCGACCGTCGGGTTCTCGGATGATGTGAACAGGTCGGAAAGGGCCTCGCCGACGGCTGCTTCGCTCATCCCCCAGCTCCGAAGGACGCGGCTGACAACGACACCGGCGGTGCCACCACCCTTCTCCCTCAGGAATGGCATGACCGTGTCGTCGAGCATGTCGATCATCTCGGCTGGCACACCGGGAAGCGCAGCCACCCAGCACCCGTGCACATCTGCGATGAATCCTGGCGCGGTCCCCTTCTCGTTCGGGACCGGAACAGAGCCTTTCGGCCGATACGCCTGCTGGAGGTTCGACTCAGGGAAGCTGCGGCCGCGGGCTTCCCACCGGGCCCGCATTGCCTCCGCGTACTCGGCGTCGTACTCGAGCTCGACTCCGGCGACCTCGGCGACGACTTCACGGGTCACGTCATCCTGGGTCGGACCGATGCCTCCGGTCAGGATCACCGCGTCCGATCGAGCAACGGCAATGCGAAGCACCTCGGACATCCGCGCCGGATTGTCACCCACGACGGACTGATACCGATGCGTCATGCCGTGGTCCGCGAGTCGGGAAGCAATCGTTGCCGCGTTCGAGTTCACGATCTGCCCGAGCAGAAGCTCGGTGCCGATGGCGATTGTCTCGACGTTCATGCCACGATCACCTCGGCCGTCGTGTCCGTTCCGTAGGTCCCGACGATTCGGGCGTCGACCCATTCCCCCGGAGCGCCGCGATCGAGCAGTATGACACCGTCGATCTCAGGTGCCTCACGATACGAGCGGCCCACCGCCTGACCGTCCTCCACCTGGTCCACCAGGATCGATAATGTCGATCCGACCGTCGCCGCGCTCGCCGCGGCAGACACCTCGTCCTGGATCGCGTGCAAGTGTCGGAGGCGTTCCGCGGCCATGTCCGGTGGCACTTGGTTTTCGAGGTCCACCGCCGTCGTCCCCTCTTCGGGCGAATAGGGGAAGAACCCTGCCCAGTCGAGGCGGGCAGCCTCGAGGAACGACGCGAGTTCCTCGACGTCCGAATCGGTTTCCCCGGGGAACCCGACGATGAAGCTCGAACGCGTCGCGGCGCCGGGCGCCTCGGCCCGGATGCGATCGATGAGATCCAGGTGCTTGTCGCCGCTCCCGGGACGGCGCATCGCCCGAAGAAGCGGAGCGGATGCGTGCTGCAGGGAGAGATCGAAGTAGTCGGCAATCGTGTCGTGGCCCGCCATGAGGTCGATGAGCCCTTGCCGTATCTCACGCGGATAGAGGTAGTAGAGGCGGAGTCTGCCGAGACCCGGAACGTCGGCAACCGCTGCGACGAGCTCCTCGATGCTTCCGACCTTGGTGTCCCTTCCGAAGGCCGCGAGATCCTGCGCGACGAGGACGATTTCCTGCACCCCTACCGCAACCAGGCCCTCGACCTCGCTCACGATGCTCCTCGGGTCCCTGGAACGCTGCTTGCCGCGGATCAGCGGGATCGCACAGAACGCACACGTCTTGTCGCAACCTTCGGCGACCTTCACGTACGCGTACGGCATCGTCGGGGTCGGGCGTTTCACGACATCGAAGATGTCCATCCGCGACCTGCGCACACCGGAGATCGTTATCGGCTCCCACGTCGTGAGGCGGTCGAGCTCTTCGACGAGTTCCGGATACCGGTCGAGCCCGATCACCGCGTCGGCCTCGGGAAGGGCGTCGACGAGCTCCTGCTCGTAGCGCTGCGCCATGCATCCCATCACGACGAGCTTCGCTCCCTCTGCCCTTGCAGCCGCCAACTCGAGAATCGTCTCGACGGACTCTCGCCGTGCCGCGTCGATGAAGCCGCAGGTGTTGACCATTACGACGTCGGCGGACGTCGGATCAGAAGCTGCGGTGTACCCGGCGTCACCGAGCACGGACGCAACCTTGTCCGAGTCGACCTGGTTCTTCGAGCAGCCAAGCGTGGTGATGTGCACGGAGGGGGTCGACATGTCGGTCAGGCTACCGCCGCACCCGCTCGACGACCCTACGGTTCGGTGATGGTCGATAACGCAGACATCCACACCGATCCGACGGTGTGGCGCCTGACCCACATCGCGGGCGAGTCCGGCACACTCGAAAGTGTCGCTGACGGCATCACGGTCACCTTGAGCTTCGAGGAGGGCCGCATCGCAGGCAACGCGGGATGCAATCGCTACTTCGCGGCGGGCACGGCCGACGACCTGCCGTCGATGTACGCCACGACGATGATGATGTGCCCCGACTTGGTGATGCAGGTCGAGCGCGCCTACCTGGCAACCCTGACGGAGTGCGAGCGGCTCGTCATAGCCGGACCACGCATGACGGGCATCGACAGGGAGGGCGCGACCCTGCTCGTGTGGGCAAGGTGACGTGGATCAGGTGAGCGGGACCATCCGACCGACGCGATTGCGGAAGGCGATGCGCTCCGTGTAGCCAACCGATCGGGCAAGCGCGATTGCCTCGTCACGGTCCCGCCCGCATTGCTGTGGGAAGTGCGCATCGGAGGCGATCGTGATCGGGACGCCGTGGCGATGGAATCGCTCGAGGAGCGCTGGAGCCGGGTACATCTCGCCGATCGGCTGGTGCAGCCCCGCCGTCGACACCTCGACCGCCATCCCGCCACGGCTCGCCGCGATGGCGAGTTCCTCGTAGTGGTCGAGTGGGGGCTCGGGAAGTGTCTGGCCCTGCTTCTTGATGACATCTGCATGGGCCAGAACGTCGAAGTGCCCGGACGCGGCGAGCTGCTTCTCGACGGCGAAGTACTCGTCGTACGCCGCGTCGACACCCGTTCGGTCGAACTCGTGGACGAGGTCGTGGAGGTCGAATCCCCACGCACCCAGCCAGTGCGTGGACGCGATGAGGACGTCGAACGGATAGGGGGCGAGCATCTCGACGACTGCGTCGACCGTATCGGGGAAGAAGTCGACCTCGAGCCCGAGCAGCACGGGGAGGCCCCTGTCCTTCGCGTCGACCACAGCCTGCACGTACTTCTCCAGCGAGAGCACTCGTTCCGAGCGGACATATGACGCCGTGTACGCCGCGAGATCCTTTCTCGGATCGCCCTCCCACCAGTGGCCGAGGATCGCCTCGGATTCCACGCATCGATAGAGATGCTCGGTGAAGGCGATCTCATCAGCCCCGCGCGCGACGGCGTGCTCGACGTAGGCCTCGATGTGGTCGATCGGATAGTGACCGGGCGGTGGTCCCGATCCGTCGTGGGGCCCGTGTGGGTGAAGGTGCACGTGGTAGTCGCCCATTGCCAGCGATCGTAGCCCCGACTGCGAACCGTGCCCCGTTCCAGTCGATATCGGATCACCACGACGCGTATGCTGGATCGTCACCGCGACGAGAGGGACTGACCATGCACATGCAGGACGACTTTCCGCTGCTGTTGAGCACCCTGTACGACCATGCGGTGTGGCAGTACCCCAGCCAGGAGATCGTCTCGATCGGACACGACCGGAACCTCCACCGCACGACGTACGGCGCAACGGACGACCGCGTCCGGCAGCTCGCGACCGCACTCGGTACACGGCTCGGCACGGACGCAGGCGACCCGATCGCGACCTTCGCATGGAACAACCACCGCCACCACGAGCTCTACTGGGCGACCTCGAACACGGGCCGCATCTGCCACACGCTCAACATCCGACTCTTCCCTGACCAGCTCGTGTACATCGTGAACCACGCCAAGGACAAGGTGCTATTCGTCGATCCCGACCTGTCAGCGCTCGTCGCACCGCTTCTCGACCAGTTCGAGACCGTCGAGCACGTCGTCGTGATGGGCGACACGGCGGAGGGCACGGCGATCCCCGATGCCATCCCGTACGAGGAACTGATCGACGGCGTCGAACCCCACGGCGCCTGGCCGCTCATCGACGAGCGAAGCCCGATGATGTTCTGCTACACGTCGGGGACGACCGGCCACCCGAAAGGCGTCGCGTACACGCAGCGTTCGACGTACCTGCACACGATCTCGAACCTTGCGAACTACAACCTCACCGACAGGGACAACGTCCTTCCCGTCGTCCCGATGTTCCACGCCGCGGCATGGGGGTATCCGTTCCAGGCCGTGACGGCAGGTGCAAAGTTGACCTACCCCGGACCCGACCTGTCCGGTGAGGGCATCACCAACCTTCTCGTCAACGAGGGCGTCACCCTGGCTGCAGGCGTCCCCACCGTGTGGCTCGGGATCCAGCACCACCTCGAGGCCAATCCTGACACCGACATCAGCCACATGAGGGCGCTGTTCTGCGGCGGATCGGCCGTCCCGCGGGCGATGATCGACTGGTTCGAGAAGAACGCAGGCGTGCGCGTGGTCCAGGGGTGGGGCATGACCGAGACCAACCCCGTGGCATCCGTCGCCACCTCGAAGCTCGACATGGAGGACTGGCCGTGGGAGCGACAGCTCGATGTGTACGAGACGGCCGGTCGACCGGTACCGGGGCTCCAGATCAAGATCGTCGACGACGAGGGCAACCCCCTCCCCCACGACGGGGAGGCGTTCGGGGAGCTCCTCATCCGCGGCCCGTGGATCGCGGCCGAGTACTACAAGGACGACCGCTCTCCCGAGTCGTTCGTCGAAGGCTGGCTGCGAACCGGCGACGTGTGCAAGATCACCCCCGACGGCTACATCCGGATCACCGACCGCGCAAAGGACGTGATCAAGTCCGGCGGCGAATGGATCTCGTCACTCGACGTCGAGAACGAGATCATGGCGCACCCTGACGTCGCGGAGGCAAGCGTGGTCGGGCTCGCACATCCGAAATGGCAGGAACGCCCTGTGGCATTCGTCGTCTTCAAGCCGAATGCCCACGCGTCGGTCGACGACGTCCGGGACTTCATCGCGATGCGTATCGCCGCGTGGTGGATGCCGGATAGGTTCGTCACGATCGACGCGATCCCCAAAACCGGCACCGGCAAATTCGACAAGAAGGTCCTCCGCGCCGAATACGAGGCGCTCCTGCTCTCCGACTGAATCTCCCGCACCATCGTGCTTTTCATGTAGGGGTTTTGACCCTGCACCCGCTCACGCGGCGGTGTACTTCTCAGCCCTCCGGAACATGATCGCGGCGGCGATGAAGACCCAGAGATACGGCAGACCCGATGTGGCGTTCCACACCGCGGGCGACAGGAACCACGCCACTCCCTCTGCAAGGCCTGTCAAGATCACGGCCCACCCGAGCCAACTCGGGAAGAGACGGGTCACGAGAAACGCCCCGCCAAGGAGAACGCCGAGGACCAGGTCGCTCAGGAGCGAGAGCGCGTATGACGCGAACGAGAGGCCGTGCAACACGAGGTACCCGTCGGCTCCGAGGCCACCGTGTGACGACCAGAACACGGCGGCGAGAAAGGTGCCGAGATAACCGAGGGCGAATGTGACGGTGACGATTGCGGTCGCGACGATCGACTTCCCGAGCCACGGTGCCCCGTTTCCGTAGGTCTCGACGATGGAGGCCACCTTCGAGAAGAACACCAGCACCAGGATGTACCCAAGTGCCACCAGACCGACACCGGCGAGAAGCTTCGAGTCGAATTGTGCCTTCTCGTAGAAGTCGACGATGGACGCGGTGGACGACGTCCAGTCCGGTCGATCGATCTCTCCGGTCAGCATCAAGCGAACGATCGCCAGCACACCCCAGAGCATTCCGCAGACCGCTGTGATGCGGACGCCGAACGTCGATCGAAGTCCACCTTGCATGAGATCCGAACCAGCCATGGCTTCCTCCTCCGGGAAGGTCGATGCCAGATAACCGAGGCCGGACCGAGGCGAGGCACGTGCGGCGAGGCCCGCGCCGCGCAGCGAGATCGTCGGCCTCTGGAGTGCACGCTACACGAAGGGGCTCGTACGCAGGGGTCATCCGGGGACCTCCTGCTCGGAAGCGCACGTTGGATGCGAAATGACGAAGAGCGCCGTCTGGGACGACGCTCCTCTATGGCCGGGACTGGCAGTCCCTAGCCGAGAATCGACTCGAGTTCATCCTCGCTGACCAGCACGGCCCGTGCCTTCGAACCTTCTGACGGGCCGACCACGCCCCTCGTCTCGAGGATGTCCATGACACGCCCGGCTCGTGCGAAACCTATGCGGAGCTTGCGCTGCAGCATCGACGTGGATCCGAGCTGCGATCGCACGACCAGCTCGATGGCCTCACGCATGATCTCGGGGTCCTCGCCGTCGAACTCGTCGGCGGACGCTGTGGCAGCTGCTGCCTGTTCGAAGACCTCCTTGTCGCGATACTGCGCTTCCCGCTGCTCCCTGACCCAATCGACGACAGCGTGGATCTCGGGCTCGGATACGAAGGACCCCTGGATACGCTCCGGTTTCGGATCGCGGGCAGTCACCACAAGCATGTCTCCGAGGCCGACGAGCTTGTCGGCGCCCGCCTGGTCGATGATGACCCGCGAGTCGGTCTGCGAGGCAACCGAGAACGCAAGCCTCGACGGTACGTTCGCCTTGATCACGCCAGTGATGACGTTGACCGACGGCCGCTGGGTCGCGAGCACGAGGTGGATGCCGACGGCTCTCGCCATCTGCGCGATCCGGACGATCGAGTCCTCGACGACGCGGCCTGCCACCATCATCAGGTCGTTCAGCTCGTCCACGACGATCACGATGTACGGGAAGCGGTCGAACATCTCCTCGTCGAGCGCACCGACGTCGTACTGCTCACGATACGAATCGATGTCGCGAACACCAGCATCTGCAAGCAGGTCGTAGCGGCGATCCATCTCGGACACGGCCCACTGCAGGGCATCGGCGGCCTTCTTCGGGTTCGTGATGACCCTCGTGAGCAGGTGCGGAGCATCGTTGTACTGGCCGAGCTCGACGCGCTTGGGATCGACGAGGATGAGACGCACCTCGTCCGGCGTTGCGCGCATGAGGAGCGACGTGACGAGCGAGTTGATACAGGACGACTTGCCTGCGCCGGTTGCGCCAGCGATGAGAAGGTGGGGAAGTTCGGTGAGGCGAAGCATCCTCGGCGAGCCCGAGACGTCCATGCCCAGGCTCACGAGCATCGGGTCGTGGTCATTCTTTGCCGTGTCCGAGCGCAGCACGTCGCCGATCGTGATGAGACGCCGTCTGCGGTTCGGCACCTCGACGCCGATCGCGGACTTGCCGGGGATCGGAGCGATGATGCGCACATCCGCTGACGCGAGGGCGTACGCGATGTCGTTCGCGAGATTCGTCACCCGGTTGACCTTCACCCCGGGGGCGAGCTCGATCTCGTAGCGGGTGACCGTCGGGCCGGGGACGATTCGCACGAGCTTCGCGTCGACGCCGTGCTGGAGGAGCGCCTCCTCGAGGGCTTCGCCGGTCTCTTTCAGGTTCCGGCCGTCGTGGCCAGCTTCGGCACTCAGCTTGAGCATGTCGAGTGGCGGCAGCGCATACCCTCCCGTGGTCATCGGCTTGAGCCGCTTCGGCTTCACCTTGGTGGGCGGCGGCTGGACGGCGTGCTCGTCGGGGAACTCCTCGATCGGCTCTGGTTCCATCATGACATCCATGGGAGCAGGATCGCGAAGGTCGACGACCACCTGGGTGCGGTCCCGACCCGATCGCACGAGCTGGCCGATCGACGCGAACGACCGCTTCGAGTAGGCCGCGAGGGCCCGCAGCACGTCGCCGAGCGTGGCTCCGGTGATGAGGAGCGCGCCAACGCCGATCATCGCGACCAGGATGACGAGGGCACCCCAGAAACCTGCGAGCCGTTCGAGCGGGAACGCGACGATCGACCCGAGCGCGCCCCCACCGCGTTCGACGGCATCGCCTTCGGTGGCAAGCGGTGGATTGCCGATCAGCAGGTGGAAGAGACCAACAGAGCCGACGAACAGGGCGGCGAGACCGCTGATGGTTCGGGCGTGGTGTTCCTTGTTGATGACGCCGATGAGCGAAAGGCCCGCAATGGCGAGCACGAGCGGGACGACGAATGCCCACATGCCGACGGAGAACTTTGTGACCTCGACCGAGGTCGCGCCGATGGGGCCTGAAAGGCCGAAGAAGGAGAGCAGCACGAGCGCCGCAAGTACGAGGAGCAAGACGCCCCAAACGTCACGCTTGTGGTCGCCGAGATGATCACCGACTTTCTTGCTTCCGGCCCGTAGCGCTAGGGTCGATCGCTTCGTCAGTGACGGTTTCTTCTGTTTGCGCTTTGCAGCACTCCGCCCCGTGGCCCGACCGCTCGTGGTCCGTGTTGCCATGGGAACTCTCATGCTAACGAGCCGCGCCCGCTCTTCCAACCACTCATCGCGCGATCTCACGCGCGATGAGTTACAAGGTTGTAATTCGAAGCAGACAGCAGGCGTTCCGCGTACCGGTTCTAGACCTCGATCACGACCGGGAGCACCACGGGCCGACGCTTGACTGCGGACTTCACCGCGCGGGTCGCCGTGTTCCGAACCCGCCTTCGGAGGACGTCGGGATCGATCGGACGGTCGAGCGATTCGACCGAGGCGCGGACCCTCTCGGCGACCATGCCGTGGAGGTCCTCTTCGTCTGTGGTCACTCCGTGGGAATCCACATCGGGGCCGACCAGGATCTCGCCGGTCGAGAAGTTGACGCCGATCGTGACGATCAGCACACCGTCGTCCGCGAGGTGGCGGCGGTCCCTGATGATCGTGTCGGCCTCCCCTATCTCGTCACCGTCCACATAGACGTACCCGCCGGGCAGCGTGTCGCGTTCCACCCTGAGCGTCCCGTTCTCGAGCACGACCTCATCGCCGTCCTCACATATCTGGACCTCGGGGATGAGCATGGCCCTGCCGAGCGCGGCGTTGGCCACGAGATGCCGGTACTCGCCGTGAACGGGAACGAGGGCCTCGGGGCGTACCGCGTTGTAGAAGGTCTTGAGTTCCTCGGCCGCCGCGTGCCCGCTCACATGGACATGCGTGTTCCGGCCGTGATACACCTTCACGCCGGCCCGGTACAGGTTGTTGATCACACGGGACACACGCGTCTCGTTCCCCGGGATCGGTGTGGCGGAGATGATGACCGTGTCCTCCGGCGCCAAGGACACCGAGCGGTGGTCAGCCGAAGCCATGAGCGACAGAGCCGCAAAGGGTTCGCCCTGGCTACCGGTCGAGATGATCGCGGTTTCTGCGTCCGGCATGTCGACGAGCTCGTCGAGTTCGACAAGCGAACCCTCTGGGATGTCGAGCACCTCCAACTCCGCCGCGATCGCAGAGTTCCGCAGCATCGAGCGCCCGATGAACGAGAACTTGCGCCCGTCCCTCACGACGGCGTTGATCGCCTGTTGCACCCGGTGCACGTGGGATGCGAAGCAGGCGACGATGATCCGCCCTTCCGCGTGGGCGACGATCTCGTCGAGCCGTTCCCCCACTGTCACCTCGGACGGCACATAGCCCTCGCGTTCAGCGTTCGTGGAGTCCGCGAGCAAGAGGCGGACGCCTCGCGTCCCGATCGTCGCGAACGAGCGCAGGTCGGTCGGGACTCCGTCGATCGGCGTGGGATCGAGTTTGAAGTCGCCCGTGTGGAGCACGATTCCCTCGGGCGTGTCGAACGCGACACCCGCGGCATCAGGTATCGAGTGGGACACCGGGATGTATGTGAACCGGAAGGGGCCGTGGTCGACCCAGTCGTATGGCTCGACCGGGCGCAGGTCCGCCACGACGCCGTGCTCTTCGATCCTTGCGCGCGCGAATTCGATCGTCAGCGCGGTGCCGTACACAGGGACGTTGACCTCGCGCAGGAGGAACGACAAGGCACCGATGTGGTCCTCGTGGCCGTGGGTGAGGACCACGCACCTCAGTGCGTCCCGGTTTTCGATGATCGACGAGAAGTCTGGAAGGACGAGGTCGACGCCGAGCATGTCCTCCTCGGGGAACATCAGGCCACAGTCGATGAGTGCGACCTCGCCATCGATCGTGAGGGAGGCGCAGTTTCGGCCGACCTCACCGAGGCCGCCGAGGAACCCGACGCGTACCGTCATCGGGAGCGGTACTCGAGAACGGCGTCCAGAGCCTTGCCCACGAGCTCTGTTGTCGCCGCCTCTGCAGGAACGAGCGGAAGCCTTGGATCCCCCACCGAGTCCCAGTACGCGTTGAGCGCGGCTTTGAGAGGCATCGGGCTTGGTTCGCTGAACAACGCTGCGTTGAGTGGTTCCACCAGGTCGTGCAGCTCTTGCGCGTCGTCGCGCCTGCCGTCGATCACGGCGTCGACCATGGCTGCGATCTCCCGGCCAGCGAGGTGCGACGTGACGGACACGACGCCCACTCCCCCGGCTGCCACGATGTCCTTCGTGTGCGAGTCGCTCCCCGAGTAGACGGCGAATCCCTCAGGGAATGCCTCGATCGCCTCGGTTGTCCATGCCACATCGTCGACAGCGTCCTTCGTGGCGACGATCTTCGGATGGTGGGCAAGCTCCACCATCGTCTCGATCTCGATGCGGCGCGCCGTCCTACCCGGAATGTTGTAGACCATGAGCGGGAGGTCCGTCGCGGACGCGATCGCCCTCATGTGGGCTGCGATGCCCCTCTGCGGCGGCTTGGAGTAATACGGCGTCACCGCCATGATCCCGTCGACCCCGGCGGATGCCGCCGCCTCTGCGAGCTCGATCGACTCCCTCGTGTCGTAGGTCCCAGCGCCCGCGATGACGGTCATTCGGCCCTTGGCAGCATCGACGCCCGCCTTGAACAGGGCGACCTTCTCCGGCTTCGAAAGGGTCGGCGACTCCCCCGTGGTTCCGGCCACGACGATGCCCTCGGAACCGTTGTCGCCGAGGTGGTGGACGAGCTTCCAGAATGCTGAGTAATCAACGGAACCATCGGTTGCGAAGGGCGTGATGATGGCGGTCAGCACACGCCCGAAGGGTGCGACCGGTCGGTTCTTCATGGCCGGAATGTACCACGGGGGGCCTCGGTAACCTTGCCGCGATGGACGGAACCAGCCCCTACGTCAGGGATGTGGCGACGGCAGACTTCCAGCGCGATGTCCTCCAGCGCTCGCGGGAAATCCCGGTCCTCGTCGACTTCTGGGCCGAGTGGTGCGGGCCATGCAAAGCTCTCTCTCCGCTTCTCGAGCGTATGACCGACGAGGCTGGCGGAGTCTTCGAGCTCGCGAAGGTCGATGTCGACGCCAACCCCGAACTCTCGACCCAGTTCGGCATCCAGTCGATCCCGACCGTTGTGGCCATCCGAAACGGCAGGGAGGTCAGCCGGTTCACCGGGGCCCTCCC
>QJWC01000034.1 GCA_003235475.1 Acidimicrobiia bacterium
GTCAGGTCGTCGCGGAGGGTTGTCCTCTGGTCCAGATCTGGTCCAAATCGGAGCCGAATATTGGCGAATGTCGGCGTATTTCGGCGCATGTCGGCGGGGTGGTCGAGTCGGGCGCAAACCGTTGTGGCGTCTGCGTGTCGGTGGATATGACTGGTCTACAGGCGGGTCGGCCTGAATCGGCGGAAGTGCCTCGACACGGCAGGGGTCACTGGTTCAAATCTAGTAGCGCCCACCCACAGACAACCGTTGGTACACCTACAGAACGTAGACGTGCCAGCGGTTTCCGCCGTTTATAGGCCCCTCCGACGACGTGTCTCCGCCATGGTGAAACATGCCGAGACTGCACCCACGAGAGCGGCGTAAAGGAACACGGTTTCGACGGCGTCCACCTTCTGAATGTATCACCGTTCGACGCGGCTCTCGAGATGGCTGAGGCCCGCCGGGCTGTTCTCTTGGCCCCGTCGCAGGATGGGGAGGACGGTTGTTGGTGGAGCGGCAGTCCCTGCGATAATCGGGAATCGATGACGCAGACACCTCGAGAGAAGCGCACGGTCAGATTCTGGAGAGACCTGATGCTCTTGTCAGTTGGGTTGACTTTGGCACTCACCCTCGCGGAAAACGCCTTTTCGATCTTTGGGGATGAGGCATCGATGAGCCGTCTCGCTCTGCCGGTCGTGTTGGTCGTTGGCTGCTTCGGTGTCGCCCGAACGTCGGACTCGCGTAGGGTGAGATGGCTTTTCGGAGTTGTTGGGGGTCTGCTCACGGCAGCTCTCGTCCTGATCGCGGCGCTGTTGATCGCACTCGTGGTCTCGTACATGAGAAGTTGAACTACGCACAAGGTGGCGCGAAGAGCGAGGCGCTTGGTGCGCACTATCGGGAAAGGACTGCTGGTCACCCGCCGAGGCTCAGACGTTGTGAGGGCACTGGGAGCCGCGTGTGACGCTCGCGATCAATGCCCCGACCGACTCGGACCTCCGGAGGCCGGACCGATTCGTTCCCAATGTGGTCTCTCTGCGGACTCGAGAGGTTCAATCGTCCCGCAACGTTGCGGTTGAGCGGTTTCGCAGTGCGTGATCGTGCCTCGACAGGGCAGGGGTCAGTCGTTCTAGTCCACTATTGCGCACCGCGCGCAACCGCGGCACAGCTACAGAACGTAGACGTATCCACGGTTCCCTCATTCTCCAGGACTCATCGACATCTTGTTCCGCGACGACCGTCAGTCGTTTTGGACCAGCGTTCCCAGGCCCGCGAGTCGCGTCGGTGCGGTATCAGGGCCGAGGAGCGACTCGACGAGCTTGTTGGCCGCCTTCGGACCGGACATCGGACCCTGCGCGGCGATCTCCCTCGCGAAGGCCGCCGTCACATGCGGAGCGGCGAAGGAAGTTCCACTCCACGAGGCCCATCCCACGAACGCCTTTGGAGCGACGCCGTAGAAGTCGTTCGCCCTCAGGGGGAAGTCGTCAAAGAACAGGCTGATCACGTCGACACCAAACGAGCAGGCCCTGACCCACGGGCCATGGTTGCTGAAAGGAGCAGGATTGCCGTTGCCGTCGACCGCCCCGACCCCGACGACGCCGTCCAATGCGGCCGGATAGGTCGGGGCAAACGATCCGTCGTTTCCAGCAGAGGCGACCACGATCGTTCCGAGCTGCTGCAGCGCCTTGATTGCAGACTCCAGCAAACCTACTTGGGAGAGTTTGCCGCCCGCTGGCCCATCGAACAGGTAGGCACCGAACGACAGGTTCACCACGTCCGGACGGTTCGCCTTGTCCGCAAGCGAGAAGAGCACCGTCGCGATGTCGTCCTCCCGTCCGTCTCCGAACTCGGTGAGAACCGGCCAGATGTCAAGACGTGTTCCCGGGGCGTGGCGCTCGATGATTCCCGCGATGAACGTGGCATGGCCAGTGATCGGGTCGAGGTACCCATCGCCTGTCCCATCCGGAACGTCGAGGCGATCGATCGGCATCTGAATAAGCGAAATGCCAGCGTTGTTGGCGATGGCGCTCGTGTCGTGAACCGTGGGTTGGACCATGCCTTGGAGGTGCGCGTGAGCATTCGCGATCCAACCCGTGTCGAGAACCGCGACGCGTGCCCCGCCGTACCCCTTGCCCTGTGGCGGCGCGTTCCGTCCGGTCGACGGGACGGGTCTGGCG
The DNA here is from genome assembly GCA_003235475.1 of Acidimicrobiia bacterium. Lineage (GTDB taxonomy): Bacteria > Actinomycetota > Acidimicrobiia > Spongiisociales > UBA5794 > SZUA-442. Next base: position 2,154 of record QJWC01000034.1, read on the forward strand.
GAGCTCGGTTGGACTCCGTCGAGCTGAACATTCGGTATCGCCCACGGGCTCGCGAAGAAGGGGGATGCGAAGAAGGGGGATGCGAAGAAGGGGGATGCGAAGAAGGGGGATGCGAAGAAGGGGGATGCGAAGAAGGGGGATGCGAAGAAGGGGGATGCGAAGAAGGGGGAACCCTTCACATCGTGGCCGAAGAGCACGTGGATCACCTGTGCGGCGCTGATCTGGGACTGTTCGCGGAATAGATCGGCGAAGACTGCGGGATCGTCGTTTGCGCTGAGCGTGATCCGGTACCACGATCCGAAAATCTGCTCGACGATGTACCGATCGGCTGGGTCGTCGATGCCGATCAGGCTGAGCACCGTAATGAGGGCATCTCGCACCCCTTGCTCACCGTCTGCAGCATCGACGGCAATCACTCCGGGAACGTACGGCGTACCTTCCCTGCTGAACCGGACTCGATCATTCCACGGTCCCTGCGGCATGGGTGTCTCCTGTCGGATATCGAAGGTCGGCTGAGCCTACCTTGTGCGAACTGACGCCGCTGACAGCAGCTCGCGCGCCGTTTCGACCGCGTCAGCAATGTCCATTTGGCGCCCGTGAACTCGAAGTCGGTCGAATTGGGCATCTCCGAGGTGCTGTCTTGCGGATGCCATGAGCTCGTCACTCTGTGCCCGATCGTCCTCGTAAAGCACGAGCCCGATTTCGTTCAAGAGCTCTTCGGCCCGATATTGAAGCCTTGTCGCTGCTTCCCAGTCGTCCGCGAGAGAAGCGAAGCGTGCCGCGACGATGAACGAGAACCCAACCATTGCGCTGTCTCCCTGCGCGGCCGCCAGGTCGAGACACGCCCCCTGGTGCGCCGCCGCCGCAGGTAGATCACCACGGCGAAGAGCGACCTCGGCCAAATTGCCATGAGCGGACGCGACATAGGCATCCCGACCCAGTGCATCGTTCAGTTCCAGTTCACGGCGGCACGCTTCGTCCGCGGTCTCGAGATCACCGAGCGCTGCGGAAGAGATACAAAGCAGGTTGTACATACGCGCCCTGCCTAGGTCGCTCAGGGGCCGTTCCAATGCTTCCCGCGCTATCTCCACAGCTCCCTCCAGGTCCCCGGTGCGTTGGGCGATATCTCCATCAACTCGCTCGATGCCGCCATCGTCCCAGCTGGGTGCTCCGTGCACCTCCCGCAAATGTTTTGCTTCCTCGAGGACGGTGCGGGCCTCGTCGAGGCGTCCCGTTCTGATCATGAGGAAAGCGAGCGACGTCACGAGCGACACGCGGGCGACGGTCGGCTCGTCAAGCAGGTTCGCGAGTCGCCCGAGCTCGTCCACGCCCTCTTCGAAGTTTCGAATCGCATCGTGATGGCGACCGATCGTCGAAGCCAGCTGCTGGGCTGATTCCTGGTCGCGTTCTGAAATGAGAGAGATGAGGGCTCGGACATTGTCTATCTCGGTATCCACGTCATCGATCCACGCACGGTCATGAGGCAGCCACGGCCCGAGGCGCTCCAAGAACCACTCGGCGAGTCGATCCACGACGACGCCGGTTTCGTCCGCATCGTCGAGGTGTCGTCGCGCATAGGTCCGAACGGTTTCAAGCATGCGGTATCTGGTTGCGTTGTCGGCAACGTCTGCGGTGAGGAGCGACCGGTCGACGAGCGACCAGACCAGCTCGATGACATCGTCCGGAAGAATGTCGCCGTCCGCTACAGCGACGGCCGCAGCGTCCCTCGAGAACGATCCAGCGAAGAGCGAGAGCCTCCGCAAGGCCGCCGCCTCGTGCGGATTCAGGAGCTCGTAGCTCCAGTCGAGTAAGCCCTCGATGTTGCGATGGCGATCCGACAGACGGGGATCGCGAGTGCGGAGGATCTCGATCTGCCCCTCGAGCCCATTGAGGATCTCTCGCGGCGACTGGTGCGCGACGTGGGCCGCTGCAAGCTCGATCAGCAGTGGCACGCCGTCCAGGTGGCGACAAATCTCCGCAATGATCGCGGCGTTCGATTCGTCAATGGTGAATCGCGGCCGAATGGCCGTTGCTCTCTCGAAGAACAGCTGGCCTGAAGCCGAAGCCAGCACCTCCTCCGCGGACGGAGCTCGGGCGGTGACCGTGCCGAGCGCATCGACGGGCCATAGGCGCTCGCCGGGAGCGTGGACAGGCTCGCGGGAGGTCGCCAATATCGCGACGTTCTCGCAAGTGGCAATCACTGCCTCGATGAAGGTTCGGGCGGCGTCAACGACGTGTTCGCAGTTGTCGAGGATCACAACTGTTCGGCGTGTCTCGAGATGGCGAAGAACGTCGTCGATCCTGGTACTTCCTGTACCTGCCGCTGCGCCGATTGCCGAGGCGACTGCGCCAGGGAGCAGGTCGGGCTCTGTCAACCTCGATAGGTCGACAAACCAGACACCGTCGACCCAATTGGGAGCGATGGAGATTCCCACCTCCGACACGAGGCGGGATTTGCCAACTCCACCGGGACCAATCAGCGTGATCGTGCGCCCCGTCCTAACCATCGATCCGAGAAGCTCGATGTCATCGTCGCGACCGACGAGCGGAGTGTCGGGAACAACGATGTTGTGGCCGTCCGCAGGAATAGCACGGATCGCTGGGAACACATCGTCGAGCCCCTCGCCGATCACCTGATACAACCGGACGGGCTCGTTGAAGTCCCTGATGCGGAATCGGCCCATCGGACGGAGTGACAGCCCACCCTCCAGTGCCACTCCATCGACGGCGTGCTCGGACACGAGCGTCTGGCCACCGTGCGCGGCGGAAATCACGCGCGCCGCCTGGTGGACCGCGAGAGCCACATAGTTGCCTTCGTGCGGAGTAGCGAGCCCCGCGTGGATCCCGGCCCTCACCTTCAGCGTGATGTCGTCCGGCCAAGGTTCTGCAGCGAGGGATCGATGCACCTCGGCGGTGGCGGCAACGGCATCCGCCGGGTCCGAGAAAGCGACGAGGAACTCGTCACCCTCCGTGGAGACGAGGTGGCCGCCGTGCGCTCGCCAGACCTCGTTGAGGATCTCGTCGTGGCGGTCCTTGATCGCGACGTAGGCGTCTCCGATCGTCCGGAACAGTCGGGTGGAACCTTCTATGTCTGTGAAGACGAAGGTGACGAATCCGCTCGGAAGAGGATCGGTGGTGTCGGAAGGCATCGGGCCAATTCTGTCACACGGGTGACGCTCCGCTCGCGCTTCCGCCTCGAACCCATTGTGGAACACGTCACGGCGTCCACGTAGTGCCAGACCGAATGCTCCTACGGGTGCATTCCTGGAGGACCCGACACCCTGATGACCTCAGGTCGCGCCTGGAGTGATGAGATGATCCCTTCCATCGCTTCGGAGCCGACCCCCACCAGCTCGCAGGTGAGGAGGCGGGTCCCCTCGTCCTCCACGACGGACATCTGCTGTACCTCGGCGCCGAGCGCATTCAGGGTCTCGAACAAGGGAGTCAGCGTCCCGTGACCTACCCGGTATTCGATCTGGAGCTGCTGGATCTTGGCGCGACGTACGAATTGCCGGACGGGCGCGAAACCCAACATGGCGATCAGAACCAACGCAAGCGACGCGCCCGCGACGACGAACAGCCCGAATCCTGCAGCCACACCGAGTGCTGCGGCGAACCAGAGGGTGGCAGCCGTGGTGATCCCCGTAATCGTGAATCCCGTCTTGATCATCCCGCCTGCACCGATGAACCCGATTCCCGTCACCACTTGAGCTGCGATGCGAGTCAGGTCGGTCTGGTCAGCGGTGAGCGATGCGCCCGCAACGGTGAACAGTGCGGCGCCCGCGGCCACGAGCGTGTGCGTCCGGAGACCTGCGGTCTTGTGTTGCATCTCGCGCTCGACTCCCAGTACTGCACCGAGGCCCGCGGCGGCCGCGATTCTGAGGATCATGTCGAGGTTCGACAGCAACATGTCGGGTCAACGCTAGCGAGTTCGCCGATCTCCGCGAAGCCGGTGATGCAGCGGGTGCGACCGTATCGGGCGATATCGCCAAATTCGCCCTGTACGGTCCGGTGTCAGTCTGTATCGTTCTCCGTGGCGTCTCTCACACATGCACAAGAAGCTCGGCCTCATCCTTTTCGCCCTCGGCCTTGCAGGCCTGGCGGTGACATTTGGCCCGATCGATGTGGTCAACGACCTCTTGCTGCTTCCGGTGTCGCTCGTACTCCTCGTTGTGGGAATACTGGTCGTTGTCGTGGATCGAACGCGTGGAGGCTCGAGGCAGGACGCGTCCGGATCTGATGCACCGTCTCTCATGCGAACGATCGGGATCACCTTGGTGTTGGGAGTGGCCACCGTGTACCTGATCCTTTCGACTCTGGTGGTTCTGATCGCGGGTGGCTGGGACATGCCTGCGAGCAGGCAGTTGTTGTTAGGTCTGATGGTCCTCGCCTACTTCGTCGGAGGCGTCGTCGTACTCGCTCGCACGTTGGTGAGATGGAGGCGAGGGTCGGGGACAGCCTATGCGATTCCCCTCGTCATCCCGATCTTGTCGGTCGTCCTCGTCATTGCGGCGAAGCTCTTGAGGCCACCCGTCGGCTGACCTCGAGCTACCACACGATCGGGATGACCGTGTGGACGCGGTCGAGGCCCTTCAGCTCGACCTGGTGGGCCTCGCCGAACTCGAAACCTGATGCGTCGGCGAGCATGCCATGGACGACGGCAGAAGCGAGGATCTCGCCTCCCTCGGCAGCCGAGGCAACCCT
>QJWC01000080.1 GCA_003235475.1 Acidimicrobiia bacterium
ACGGTGTGGGATCCGCGGGCAGTCGCCCCACTCGACCCAGAAATGATCGCTGACGCGGCGAGGCACCGGTGCGTCGTGACGGTGGAGGACGGGTTCCGCGAGGGAGGGGCAGGCACCGCGATCGGCACGGCGCTGACCGACGCGGGTTCCAAGGTGCCGGTCACGATCCTCGGCGTCCCGATCGCATACTTCTCCCATGCCGCGCCAAGCGTGATCCTGTCACGCCTCGGATTGGATGCCGATGGAGTCGCCGCGTCCGTGAGGTCCGCACTCGGCTGATCAGCCGGCGAGTGCCTCGTTTGCGATGTCCGCGTCGTCGACCGTGACGGCGAAGTGGTGGCCCTCAGCGTTCGAGTGGAGCACGTACATCGAGTCGATGTTCACACCGCTCGATGCAAGGTTCTCGGCCATGTGGGCCAACGCCGCTGTTCCTCTCGGGAGGAAGGTGTCCAGAACGTCGCGCTCGACGAAGTCCAGGTCGGCGGCGCTCAGGGCTCGGCGCGTGCGGAACGGTGAGTCGACGATGAGCCGAACGTGGCTCTCACCATTGTCGGCCACGGCTGCGAAGGCCTCGACGGAGATGCTGGCATCGGCGAGGAGCCTCGCGAGCTTCGCCAGCTGACCCGGTCGATTCGCGAGCCTGATGCTGAACTCCGTCATGACCACACACTACGCGATTCGCACCTGTTCTGCGACGATGTCGATCGATCCGTCAATCGGCGAACTCGAGTCGCACCGTGCCCTCCACTCCCTGGATCGGCAACGTCACGGCCTCGGCCTCGATGTGGTCCAGAACCCGGCATGACACGCTTTCCCAGAGTTCCGCCGTCACCACGTTGGCGGAGCGCCTCCACGTGCCCACGAGTCTGCCGTCGGAGAGGATCGCGCCAGGCCACACCCGCGACGTCCACAGCAAGTCGCGTCTGTCCCCGCCCGGGACGAGGAGCCGCCGTTCGGCCCCCTGCAGGAGGTAGTACGCATCTCCACTCGGTAGCAGGCGTGCTGTTGCGTCGTCGATCGAGTGATTGCGGAGCGTGTCAACGTCGGAGTTGAGGATCCATGCATCGCCGATTGGGGTCCGAACCGGAGTCATGGACCCACGCATGCGGTCGAATGCCGACAGGGCAGACCGCTCCTTCAATCCCGCCCATGCACCGAACGCCGCCGCCGTCGACGGCCCGAACATGTGGAGGAACCGCCTCACGAGTTCCTTGCGTGCATGCCACGGGTCGATGGCGGGATCATCGATCCTCCAGACCGTCGGCTGTCGCGCGCCGTCCCACCGGATTGCGATCGTGCCCGTCGTCGTCGCATAGCGCAGCATGTTCGGATGGCCTCCGAGAGCCTTCCCCGCATCGCGGACATCCATCGGCCCGTCGGAGAGAATCTCGTGGAGCTGTGCTGCGATCCGGTACGCGCGGTCGCGGCCGGCGTCGTCGTCAGGGAGCCGTCCCAGCGTGAACAAGGGGACGTCAGACGCTGGCACGACGTAGGCGCTGTACCGAGGTCCCCAGACCTGGGCGAACGCGGGATCCTCCCACGCGAACGGATCAACGCCGTCGAGCCGTGCGTGGAGCGAAAGGACGGCGGCGCGGGGCATGCTGTCCTGGAGACCCGACCACGCGGCCCGACGGAGCGACCGCTTCCCGCGTGGGCGGCGCGCGTCGAGACCGTTCACGAAGCGGCGGAACGACAGGATCCGGGACCTGTCGACGAGGAGAGGGGTGGGCGTCACGATGGCGGCGAGGCTACTCGCGGCGTCTGAGCGTGTCGTTGACAGCCCGTTCGTAATCGAACATATGTTCGATTACGATGATTGGATGAGTCGGTACGCGGAGCTGCACTGCCACACGAACTACTCCTTCCTCGATGGGGCGTCGTGGGCAGGTGATCTCGTGCGCACTGCTGCCGAGCTCGGGTATGACGCCCTCGCAGTGACGGACCACGACGGGTTCCGCGGTGCGGTGCAGGTACACGCCCATGCGAGCGAGGTCGGGCTTCCCATCGTCTACGGAACCGAGGTCGGCATGCCCCGTGCCCCAACCGACAGGCCCGAGGTGTCTGTGGATGTGCTCTTCGATCCCGTCGCAGTGGAGGTCCCCGTGACGGGGGAGGGGGATCTCACGCGACGGGGGCGGATCAGGCGCATGCATGGGTCCAAGCCCACCGCGAAGGAACAGACGGACCACCTCGTCCTCCTCGCCCCTGACCCTACGGGGTACGCGGCCATCGGCCGGTTCGTGACGAGGGGCCAGTATCGCGGTGAGAAGGATGCGCCACGCTACGCGTATCGCGACCTCGGGGAAGCAGCGCGGGATGGGAGCCTCGTTGCCCTCTCCGGGTGTTGGCAGGGTGCGGTGCCGCGTGCGGCAGCGGCGGGTGACATCGAAGGAGCGATGGCCGCTGCGGCCATGCTTCGCGAGTGTTTCGACGGGAGGTTCTATCTGGAGCTCTCCCACCACGGACTCCCGGGTGACGATGCCAGAAACGACCTCATCGCCGAGGTGGGCATGCGGCTCGGTATCGAGACCGTCGCCACGAACAACGTCCACTATGCCCACCGCCACGACGCCGACCTTTCCGAGGTCTTGGCATCGATAGGTGGCCGTCGGCCCCTCGACGTCCACGACGGGTTCAGGCCTGCGACCGACCTTCGCCATCTCCGCACCCCGGACGAGATGGCGATCCGTTTCAAGAGGTACCCGGGTGCGGTCGAGCGAGCAGCCGACCTCGGTAAGAACCTTGCGTTCAGCCTCGACCTCCTTGCACCTGAGCTCCCAGACTTCCCGATGCCGGGGGCCTTCACCACCGAGGACGAGTATCTCGCCCACCTCGTCTTCGAGGGGGCACGAGGGGTGTATCCGGGAAGCGAGGACGGGATCGACCCTCGCGCCAGGCGAAGGCTCGAACACGAGCTCGGCGTGATCGAGGCACTCGGGTTCGCCGGCTACTTCCTCGTTGCATGGGACATCGTCAACTTCGCACGATCGAGGGACATCTACTGCCAGATCCGCGGATCCGGCGCCGACTCGGCGGTGTGCCGCTGCATCAACCTCACCAGGGTCGACCCGATCCGGCTCGGCCTCCCGTTCGAGCGATTCCTGTCACACGAGCGCGGCCGCCCGCCCGACATCGACATCGACTTCGAGGCAGAGCGACGCGAAGAGGTGATCCAGTACTGCTACCGAAGGTACGGGCGTGAACGGTCCGCGATGGTTGCCAACGTGATCACCTACCGGGCGAAATCGGTGCTCCAGGACGTCGGCAGGGCTTTCGGGCTCACCCAGGCGCAGGTCAACGGCCTCACCAAGTACCTCGACCACCGCTCGCCGAAGGTGCTCCGCGACGTGGTCGACCTCCCCTCTGGTCTCACCGCGGATCACATCTACGACGTGTGCTACCGGCTCGACGGGTTTCCGAGGCACCTCGGCATCCACTCGGGTGGCCTCGTCGTTGCGCGTCGTCCGCTGTGGGAGACCGTCCCGATGGAGTGGGGGAGGATGAAGGACCGATCCGTCCTCCAGTGGGACAAGAACGACACCGCAGCGATGGGGGTGGTCAAGTTCGACCTCCTCGCGCTCGGTGCGCTGAACGCACTCCATCTGTCAGTGGATGTGATCTCGGACGTCCACGGCATCGACATCGATTTGGCAACGATTCCCCAGGAGCCGGTCGTCTACGAGATGATCACCCGAGCCGACACGGTCGGCGTGTTCCAGATCGAGTCCCGTGCGCAGATGGCGACCCTGCCCCGGATGAAGCCCAGGACCTTCTACGACCTCGCGGTCGAGGTGGCCCTCATCCGTCCGGGGCCGATCCAGGGCCAATCGGTGCATCCTTACCTCAGGAGGAGGAACGGTGAGGAACCGATCAGTTACGTCCATCCGAACGCGGAGCCCATCTTGAGGAAGACGCTCGGTGTCCCCGTGTTCCAGGAGCAGCTGATGGAGCTCGCACGGGTGTGCGCAGGGTTCACGCCCGGCCAGTCAGACCGACTCCGGCAGGCCATGACGCACAAACGCTCGTCAGAGGAGATGGCGAAGCTCAGGGACGAGGTCTACACGGGTATGGCGTCGAAGGGGATCACGGGCACCCCTGCTGACGAGCTGTGGGAGAAGCTCCAGGGGTTTGCATCGTTCGGCTTTCCAGAGTCGCACTCCGTTTCGTTCGCCTACATCGTGTATTCGGCGTCGTGGCTCAAGTACCACTGGCCGACTGAGTTCTTCGTGGGTCTCCTCAACGCGCAGCCGATGGGGTTCTACTCGCCGAACTCGCTCGTTGCCGATGCCATCCACCACGGGGTCGTCGTCCTCAACCCGGATGTCAATGCATCGATCCACGATTGCACCGTCGAGTCGTACGAGACGGACGAGGACGACCTCGCCGAATACCTCGGGATGGCGTGGAGACGGGGGAGGGGAGCCGCTGACGACCCCTTGCGCTCCTCCGTGGCCCTGAGGATCGGCCTTCGATATGTCAGAAACCTTGGCGATGCCGAGATCACACGCATCGAGGCAGCACGGCTGACGGCTGGAGCGTTCACGTCGTTGGAGGACTTCGCCCAGCGGACCGGCCTCGGCGTCGAGGCACACGAGGCGCTTGCCGCGGCAGGTGCCTTCGGTTCGCTGGGGTACGGGAAACGCGAGGGGATGTGGCATGCGGGGGCGATGGGGCTGCTCGGCCCTGATCGTCTCGCACTCGGGGATGGAACCGATCCACCTGCCCTCGCTTCGATGGATGGGCCTGAGGCGATGCAGGCGGATCTGTGGTCGACAGGGATCTCGGTGGTCCACCCCGTGACCTTCGTGAGGGGGGATCTCGATGCTGGGGGCGTCATGGCGATCGCTGATGCGCTCCGGTTGAGGAAGCGCCACGCCAGGGTGAAAGTCGGAGGGGTGGTGACCCACCGCCAGCGGCCGGAGACGGCGAACGGGGTCCGATTCCTCAACCTCGAGGACGAGACGGGGATCATGAACGTGGTCATCATGCCTCCCGTGTGGGAGTCGAATTACGAAGTCGCGCGCAAGGCGATCGGGATGACGGTCACTGGAACGCTCGAGCACAGGGACGGTGTCACGAACCTCATTGCCCACCGACTCGAGAGCTGGGGCGTCGTGCCGACCGACTCCAGCGATGGGCGTTCTCCTACGATGGGCTCGAGGGACTTCCGCTAGCCACGGGAATCGACGCTTCAGGTCGGCGCCGGACCGGTCGATACTCACTGTCGAGTGGATACGGAGGAATTGTGAACAGCGTCTTCATGGGATCCGTTCTCCTGCCCGGAGAACAAGGTCCAGGTCTCGATGCATCCTTTGAAATGACCGGCGACTCCGTGCGCTTGAGCGCAGGGGTCGAAGAGCTCGGAACCTGGAGCCAGCGAGAGTTCGATGTTGCCCCGTCGGGGAAGGGCACCTTCCGCCTCGACCTCGGCAACGAAACGGTGCTCTTCACACCATCATCGCCTTCCCGATTCGCGGAGGCGCTCCACGTGCCGTTGCAGCCCGAGGCGCCGGTGGAAGAGGAGCCTGCGCCGAAGAAGGGCCGAGGCGGCCGCGTTCACACGGCGAAGAAGGTCGATGTGGATGCCGCCTTCGAGCAGTGGGTTGCGGACGTCACGCCAGGAAAGCAGAAGAGCGACGATGTCCTCTCGAAACCGCTTCTCGCGTTGATCCTCGTGGTGTCGACCGCCATCATGGCTGGCCTCATCGGCATGACGCTGCTCGGCTAGCTGTCGTCCGAACCTTCGCCCTCGTCGACATCGAGCTCGAGCGACGCCGAGTTGATGCAATAGCGCAATCCCGTCGGTCCGGGCCCATCGGGGAACACGTGTCCGAGGTGTGCTCCGCATGTGTGGCACGTGCCCTCGATCCTGACCATTCCGAGGGTTCGGTCCGTGTGCTCCTCCACGACGTCTGTCGACAGCGGAGCAGTGAAGCTCGGCCATCCCGACCGCGAGTCGTACTTGGTCTCTGAGGAGAACAGCGGAGTGCGGCACACCACGCACCGGTAGGTGCCCTTCCGGTGCTCGTCCCAGTACTCGCCGGTGAATGGGCGCTCGGTACCGCCCTCCTGAGTGACGCGATATTGGAGCGGTGTGAGGTGTGCGGTGCGATCTTCGGATGCGTTGTCGGTCATCTCGAAACGGTAGCCGTTGGATCAGCGTCCTTTGTCGATGACGCGTGTCACGACGTCGATCGCCTTCGTCGTGTCGCCATCCGACACGTCGAGATGGAAGACGGCGCGCACGCGGTCCGGCCCAAATGCCAGCATGGCAACGCCCTCGGTCACACACTCGTCGACGATGCGGCCAGCATCCGGGGCGTTGAAGTACACGATGTTCGTGTGGACGGTGTCGAGGTCGGTACTGGCGCCGCTGGTCTCGGCAATCGCCGCCGCGAAGCGACGGGCATTGTCGTGGTCTGCCCGGAGACGCTCGATGTTGTGGTCGAGGGCGAACAACGCTCCTGCGGCGATGACACCCGCCTGGCGGAACCCGCCTCCGAACATGTGTTTGAAGCGGCGGGCTTCGGCGACGACACCCGCCGAAGCTGCAAACGCAGATCCGATCGGTGCCCCGAGCCCTTTCGAGAAGCAGACGGAGATGGTGTCGGCCTTTGCGGCGTAGAGATCTGGCGAGATACCGGATGCCACCCACGCATTCCAGATTCGGGCCCCGTCGAGGTGGACGGCCATTGTGAGGCTTCTGGCCATGTCGGTCACCGCGGTCGTCTCGTCGAGCGTCCAGACAGTCCCGCCGGCCTCCATGTGGGTGTTCTCGATGCAGAGCAATCTATGCGGGTCGTACAAGTGGCCAGGGAGCGACGGGTGCCTCGTCGGCACCGTGTTCGCGAGC
>QJWC01000090.1 GCA_003235475.1 Acidimicrobiia bacterium
TCGCGGGGTCGCGCTACCGCGGCGATTTCGAGGAGCGCCTGAAGAAGGTGCTCAAGGAGATCCGCACCCGCGGTGACATCATCCTGTTCATCGACGAGATCCACACGCTGGTGGGTGCAGGTGCCGCGGAGGGTGCGATCGATGCGGCGAGCATCCTCAAACCGATGCTTGCGAGGGGTGAGCTCCAGACCATCGGCGCCACGACGCTCGAGGAATACCGCAAATACCTCGAGAAGGACTCGGCCCTCGAAAGGCGCTTCCAGCCGATCCAGGTCGAGGAACCCTCGATCGCGGACACGATTCGCATCCTCGAAGGACTGCGCGAGTCCTACGAGGAGCATCACAAGGTCGAGTTCACAGAGCAGGCCCTCGTCAATGCGGCGAACCTCGCGGACCGGTACATCGCAGACCGGTTCCTGCCGGACAAGGCCATCGATCTCCTCGATGAGGCAGGGAGCCGTATGCGTCTCAGGCGCTCGAGCCTTCCCGACGCCGTCAAGGAACTCGACGAGCAGATCGGGAAACTCCGCTCTGATAAACGTGAGGCCATCAACTCGCAGCAGTACGAGCGTGCGGCGCAGATCAGGGACCGCGAACGAGAGCTCATGGAGGAGCGCTCGATCGTCGAGGCGGACGCGTCCGTCGAGGGCCAGACGTTCCGCAGCACGATCGACGAAGAGGAGATCGCGGCTGTCCTGGCCCAGTGGACCGGGATTCCGGTGCACCGCCTCACCGAGGAGGAGACTGAGAAGCTCCTCAACATGGAGGGCGAGCTCCATAAGCGCATCATCGGCCAGAAAGACGGCATCACCGCGGTCTCGAAGGCGATCCGCAGGACGCGTGCCGGCCTGAAGGACCCGAAGAGGCCCTCTGGCTCGTTCATCTTCCTCGGGCCGTCGGGCGTCGGAAAGACCGAGACCGCGAAGTCACTGACCGAGTTCCTGTTCGGCGACGAAAGCGCCCTCATCCAGATCGACATGTCCGAGTACATGGAGAAGCACGCTGTGAGCCGGCTCGTCGGTTCTCCTCCCGGATACGTCGGCTACGACGAAGGTGGCCAGCTGACCGAAGCCGTGCGCCGCAAGCCGTTCTCCGTGGTGCTCTTCGACGAGATCGAGAAAGCGCACCCGGATGTGTTCAACATCCTGCTCCAGATTCTCGAGGACGGTCGACTCACCGATGCCCAGGGTCGCACGGTCGACTTCAAGAACACCGTCATCATCATGACGTCGAACCTCGGAACGGCTGACCTTCGCAAGGCGAAGATCGGGTTCTCCGAGGAGTCGGACGAGATGAACTACGACAAGATGCGCGAGAAGGTCATGGATGCCCTCAAGACGCATTTCCGTCCCGAGTTCCTGAACCGCATCGACGAGGTCATCGTCTTCCACGAGCTGACGATGGACGAGGTCAAGCAGATCGTCGACCTCCTCCTCACGAGGGTGCGCGAGCAGCTCGAGAGCCAGGCGCTCGACCTCGTCCTGACGGATGATGCGAAGGAGCTCCTCGGGAAGAAGGGCTACGACCCGCAGCTCGGTGCCCGCCCGCTTCGCCGGGCGATCCAGCGGATGCTCGAGGATCCGCTTTCGGAGAAGGTGCTCTTCAAGGAGTTCCCCGCCGGGACGACGGTTCTCGTGTCGGTCGACTCCGAAGAAGGCGACCAGCTCGCCTTCGAGGCCGTCGAGACACCGGACAAGCCCCCGATGGAGCTTGCCGAGAACTAGCCGAAGAGCTGCAGACACCGCACCGCCCGTCCTACACTTGCCGGGTTCCCACGAATGGGCTGGGAATGCGACTATTTGACGACTGAAAGGGTGCGCGATGCGCTCAGGATTCAAGAAGCGGGGAGCGGTACTCGTACTGTTCGCCGCATTGATGCTCGTTGCCGCTGCATGTAGCAGCGATTCCGATTCAACGACGACGACATCGGGCGAGACCACGACGACGGAGGACATGTCCGCAAACGCGGTCAAGACCTGTCTCGTGACCGACCTCGCTGGCGTCGACGACCGCAGCTTCAACGCTTCGGCGTGGGCCGGTGTTGAGGCAGCCATGGAACAAGGGCTCGCCACCGACGACTCGTTCTACCTCGAGTCGACCGACGCGGCCGACTGGCAGCCGAATATCGACCAGATGGTGACACAGGGTTGTCAGCACATCGTCACGGTTGGATTCGCCCTCGGTGAGGTGACCGCGATCAACGCGCAGGCCCACCCGGAGATCACCTGGACGATGGTCGACAACGTGCTCGTCGACGAGAACTTCGCACCGCTCGGCTTGCCGAACGTGCGTGAGCTCGTGTACCAGACGGACCAGGCAGCGTTCGCCGCTGGCTACCTTGCCGCAGGCTTGTCGAAGACCGGTGTTGCTTGCACGTACGGTGGTGGCAACTTCCCGACGGTGTCCATCTTCATGGATGGCTTCACCCGCGGTGTGGACCACTACAACGAGGTCAAGGGCACGGATGTCCAGGTCCGCGGTTGGGACCCCGAAGCCGCCGATGGTCTCTTCACCGGTTCCTTCACCGACATGCAACTCGCACGGGCGACCGCCGAGAGCTTGTTCCAGGAGAACTGTGACATGATCATCCCGGTCGGCGGTGCGATCAACCTGCCTGCAGGTGACGTCATCAACGACCTCGGCCTCGATGCCGGGATGATCGGTGTGGACGCGGATGCGTACTTCGCGATGGATGAGAAGTATCAGTCGGTGTGGGTTACCACCGTCGAGAAGGCCATTGCTCCTTTCGTGACGCTTTCCGTCGAGGACCAGGCACACGGCATGTGGAGCCCTGGTGCGTTCGTTGGCAACCTCGCCAACGACGGTGTCGGCCTCGCGCCGTACCACGATTGGGACTCGAAGATCCCGGCCGAGCTGAAGGCGGAAGTCGAACAGCTCCTCCAGGACATCAAGGATGGCAAGATCAAGGCTGACTACACCCCAGTCGGGTACTAGGTCTCCACGATCGGAATCAAGCAGGAAGGGCCCTCACTACGGTGGGGGCCCTTCCTCGTTGAACACCACCACAGCCGGGCGAACCCTCGTAGGATGCGGCAAGCGGCACATCGCGGAGGCACGGTTGGAGCTCGAGCTTCGAGGCATCAGGAAGGAATTCCCCGGCGTTGTCGCCAACGACGATGTGAGCCTCCGCGTTCGATCGGGCGAAACGGTCGCCCTCCTCGGCGAGAACGGGGCCGGCAAGACCACTCTGATGAACATCCTCTACGGCCTGTACACGGCGACGGCTGGCACGGTGCTGATCGACGGGGAGGAGGTCGTGTTCCACTCGCCGAGCGATGCGATCAAGGCAGGCATCGGCATGGTCCACCAGCACTTCATGCTTGTTCCCGTGTTCACGGTCGCCGAGAACGCCGTCCTCGGTGACGAACCGACCGAGCGCCTCGGTTGGCTCGACAAGCGCCGTGCGCGCAAGGCCGTCCGCGACATCTCCGAGCGGTACGGCCTGAACGTCGACCCCGACGCCATCACCGAGGACCTTCCGGTCGGTATCCAGCAGCGGGTCGAGATCATCAAGGTGCTCATGCGCGAGGCCGACTTCGTCGTCTTCGACGAACCGACGTCAGTGCTCACACCGACCGAGGTCGACGGCTTCTTCGAGATCGTCAACACGCTGAAGGCGGGCGGCAAGGGCATCGTGTTTATCAGCCACAAGCTCGGCGAGGCGCTCGAAATCGCAGACCGCATCGTCATCATGCGCCGCGGAAGGACCGTAGCGGAGGTGCTCCCCTCCGAGGTGACCGAAGAACAGCTCGCGGAGCTCATGGTGGGGCGGCCGGTCGATCTCGTGGTCGACAAGGGACGGGCACAGCCGAAGGAGACGATCCTCGCGGTCAACAGCCTCAGCGTCCTCGACGACCGGAACCGACGGGTGGTCGATGGCGTGTCGTTCGAGATCCGCTCGGGTGAGATCGTGGGCATCGCCGGAGTGCAGGGAAACGGCCAGACCGAGCTCGTGGAGTCGCTGACCGGACTGAGGCCGTCGATCACCGGAACCGTGTTCTTGAATGGCGAGGACATCACCACCAAATCACCGCGCGCGATCCACAAACTCGCCGTTGCGCATGTGCCGGAGGATCGGCAGAGGAGCGGCCTCGTCCTGCCCTTCACAGTCACCGAGAACATCGTCCTCGACAGCTACTACGAGGATCCGATCTCGAAGGGCATCCAGATGGACTGGAGCGCGGCCCGGGAAAGGGCGGAACGCCTCGTCGAGGAGTACGACGTGCGAACGCCTGGCACCGAGGTCCTCGTGTCCACGCTGTCGGGGGGAAACCAGCAGAAAGTGATCGTCGCTCGCGAGTTCGATCGCGACGTGCGCCTCGTGATCGCGTCACAACCGACGCGGGGCATCGATGTGGGCTCGATCGAGTACATCCACTCCCGGATCGTCGAGGAGAGAGATCAGGGAGCCGCGGTGCTGATCGTGTCATCCGAGCTCGACGAGATACGTGCACTGTCCGACCGGATCCTCGTCATGTACGGCGGTCGGATCTCTGGAGAGTTCCCCGGCACGGCATCCCCGACCGAAATCGGCCTCGCCATGCTCGGCAGTACCTCCGAGGCGGAAGCATCGTGACCGACGAGCTGGAACCGACCATGGAACCTGAGGAACCGCCAGCTCCTGAGGACGAGGCGACCGACTGGTACGCTCGGATCACGGGGATCGGGTCCTCCGCGGGGCGCGCGATGGTGATCCCTGCCCTTGCTGTGCTCACCGCCCTCATCATCGGTGCCCTGATCATCGTCCTCACCGATGTCGACACGCTGCCCCTTTGGAAGAGCGATCCGGTCGAGGCGCTTCGCCTGAGCTGGGAGGGCGTCGTTACCGCCTACAAAGCCCTGTTCGTTGGTTCGGTGGGATCGAAGCAGGCGGTTTCAGAGTCGCTCTTTTACGCGACACCCCTGATCCTTGCCGGTCTTGCGGTGGCGGTTGGATTCCAGGCCGGTCTGTTCAACATAGGCGCCAACGGACAGGCGCACATCGGAGGCATGTTCGCGCTGTATGTCGGGTTCTCGTGGGCCCTCCCCGCTGTCATCCACCTCCCCCTAGCGATTTTTGCGGCCATCATCGGAGGGGCGATATGGGCGGGTATCGCGGGCTTCCTCAAGGCGCGTACCGGAGCGCACGAGGTGATAACGACGATTATGTTGAACTTCATCGCGCTGTTCCTCGTCGACTACCTCTTGAAGAGTTCGGTCTTCCAACAGCCTGGACGCAACGACCCGATCTCGTCGGCCGCGCTTCCGTCCGCTCGCTTCCCGGTTCTGATCCCGGGTCTTCGCGTCAACATCGGGTTTCTGATAGCCGTCGCGGCTGTTGCCGTCGTCTGGTGGTTGATGTACCGGTCGACGGTCGGTTTTGAGTTCCGTGCTGTCGGATTCAACCCGGACGGCGGTAAATACGCCGGTATGAACGTCGCGTTGATCTACGTCGCGGTGATGGCGGTCTCGGGGGCTCTGGCAGGGATTGCTGGCGCCAACCAGATCCTCGGACTCGAACCGTTTCGTGCCCGGTCGAACTTCGCGGGGACCGTTGGGTTCGACGCGATCGCTCTGGCTCTGCTCGGTCGATCACACCCCATCGGTGTGCTCTTCGCTGGGCTTCTGTTCGGGGCGCTGCGCGCGGGCGGCAACGGAATGCAAGGCGCGGCAGGGATTCCGATCGACCTCGTTCTCGTCCTCCAGGCGCTGATCATCGTGATGATTGCGGCGCCCGAACTGGTCAGAGCCATCTATCGCATCAAGGCACCAGCCCAGGAGTCGAAGAGCACGCTCACGACGGGGTGGGGAGGATGACAACGACCACGACTGCTGCGGAGATCCGGATCCGGGCGACGCCCGAGGAGCGGCGAGCCACGGCCGTAGGCGTGACTCTCATCTTTCTCGCGGCCTTTGTGTTCTGGGTATTTGGTCTAGGCGTGGAATCCGGTTCCGTGTCGACCTTCAACTTGTCGCTCCCCGGGGCGGTATTTGCCGACCTCGTTTGGGCGGTCAACTCTCAATGGCTCGCCTACGCGGTCGCATTGATCCTGGCGTTCCTCGGTGGGCTCGTGCTGCGCCGGACACACATTCGATTGACGAACCTCGCGCTGGCGATCGGGCTCGGTCTGCTCGCGCTCGCCTTTCTCACGTGGGCGGCCTCGGGCAAGACCTTCAGCCTCGTCGGCATGCTGAAGTCGACGGTCGTCCTGTCCGTACCGGTCATCCTTGGGGGTCTCTCAGGTTTGATGTGTGAGCGCGTCGCGGTCATCAACATCGCGATCGAAGGCCAGTTGCTCACGGCAGCGTTCGTAGGCACGATCGTCGGTTCGGTGTCGTCGATCTGGGTCGGCCTCTTCGCGGCGATGGCCACAGGGGCGGTCCTCGGCGGCGTGCTCGCCGTGCTCACGATCAAGTTCCGGATAGATCAGATCATCGCGGGGGTCGTGATCAACATCTTCGCGCTCGGCCTCACGTCGTTCCTCGCACGGCGCGTGCTCGGCGAGGTGCAGGACCTGAACTCACCGGGTCGGTTCTCATCCTTCAAGATCCCGGTGCTTGGGGACATCCCGGTCATCGGTCCGATGTTCTTCGACCACAACATGTTCGTGTATGTGACCTTCATCCTCGTGATCTTCGTGCACTTCGCCCTGTTCTACACGCGTTGGGGCCTTCGGTCCCGCTCGGTTGGCGAACACCCGAGAGCCGCGGATACCATGGGGATCAACGTCTTCCGGACGAGGTACCGCAACGTGATCCTCGGCGGCGTGATCGCAGGTTTCGGTGGCGCGTTCCTGACGCTCGCACAGGTCTCCCGGTTCGAGGAGAACCTCACGGCGGGTATCGGCTTCATCGGACTTGCCGCGATGATCTTTGGGCGCTGGATGCCGATCGGCGTGCTCGGGGCTGGTCTCGTCTTCGGCTTCGCTCGCGCCCTCCAGCAGAAGCTCGGGATCCTCGGCACGCCAATCCCATCCGAGTTTCTCTCCATGACCCCCTACATAGTGACGATCATCGTGGTCGCGGGAGTGGTCGGACGTGCTCGCCCGCCGGCAGCAGACGGCCAACCGTACATCAAGGACTAGCGGCCGGAGGACGGCAGAGCGCCGAAGGTGCGATGCAGGGGGGTTCTCGAGGTGATTGGTGTGATCCCCTTGGCTCGCTCCGCTCGCCCGTCCTCCTTGAAAGGGGAACGGATTGCTCGACTGTCCCGGCTGACAAAGGGGGTACGGAATGGAGCGCCCGGTGCCGGACGCCTGCCCTCGGAGGTCGCCGCTACTTCTCGACGCCGAAGAAGCGGACCTCTTCGAGTGCGAGCTCTTCGAAGGGCACTGCATCGCCCACGGGCTCCGCCGGGTAGGTCGTTGAGATCTCGATCCGGAGCGTGAAGGTCTCGAGGCTTGCGATCCGCACCCGCTGTGGGACATTCGAGTTGACGAGCCTCCCGCTGATCGGCACGTTGAGGTCGTTGACGGTGATGGTGTAACCCTGGATCTTGAAGTTCTGGCGGAACTTCGTGTCGTCCGTCACGTTCTGGAACTCCATCTCCGTGATCTGGACGGGTGTCGCGAACGTGAACTCGAGCCACGCACCGACACCACGCAGGCTGTTGTCGTTCCACCTGGTCGACGGATCGCCATCGATCAGGTTCTCGGGGCCGAAGTCGGCTGAGAGCTGCGAGCTCGCCTTCACCGACGTCGGAATGATCTCGGCGACGATCTGTGGCGAGGTCGTGGTGGTGGTCGACGTTGAGCTCGAGGTACTTCCGGCTGTGTCCGAACCGGAGTTGAAGATGTTCATCATGAGCGCGACGAGGGCGACCACGAGGACGACGCCTGCGAGGACGCCGAGTGCACGGCCGCCAGCCGACGATCGAGCGGCAGGCGCGGGAGCGATGGGCATCGGATCCGTGCTGAGGCGACTCCCGCATCGCTCGCAGTGGTGGTTGAACGATGCGTTGGACGCCCCACACGCGGGGCACAGCACCGTGTCGACTGCGGCGTGCTCGGTCGTGACATGAGTGCCGGAAGGGACGAATGGTTGAGGGGTGGCATCCATCGGAGGCGCCGGGGGCGCGACGGCCGGGACATCGGGCTTTGGTGGATCGGAAAGTTCGAACGGCTCGAAAAGCTCGTCGAATTGATCGTTCCTGTCGTCTGCCATTGCCGGTCCTCGGTTTCGTGCGCGAGGGGTCGCGCTCTCGCGGTATTGTGGCACGGATGCCAGTCTTCACGACAATTCGTGTGGCCGAGACCTGGACGGTGCCTTCCATCATCGCCCTGATCGTTCTCGTGGCCGGGATACTCGCCCTCGCCTACTGGCTCGTGGCGCGCTCCTGAATCCCGTCACACCTGCAGCCCACGGTTGTGGCGGCGAAGGCTACTAGCGCCTTCCCCTCAGCGACTTGCGTTTGCTGTACACGCCGAGGTCGGGTCGGGTCAGGTCGCAGCCTTCACGAGGGTGTCGCGGGGATCCGGGCCCGTGAACTGTGCCTGGTAGAGGCGGGCATATGACCCGTCGATCGCGAGTAGCTCGTCGTGGTTGCCGTGCTCGACGATGCGGCCGTCCTCCATGACGAGGATCAGGTCGGCGTCGCGGATCGTCGAGAGCCTGTGGGCAATGACGAAGCTCGTCCTGTCGGCTCGCAGGGCCGACATCGCATGCTGGACCAGCACCTCCGTGCGGGTGTCGACAGAGCTCGTCGCCTCGTCGAGGATCAGGAGTGCCGGGTTGGCGAGGAAGGCCCTCGCGATCGTTATGAGCTGCTTCTCACCCGCGCTGATCCGCCCACCCTCATTGTCGACGATCGTGTCGTAGCCGTCC
This sequence comes from Acidimicrobiia bacterium, assembly GCA_003235475.1. Taxonomy (GTDB): domain Bacteria; phylum Actinomycetota; class Acidimicrobiia; order Spongiisociales; family UBA5794; genus SZUA-442. Next base: position 8,824 of record QJWC01000090.1, read on the forward strand.
GGGAGTGAGTGGACGAACCGGTCGACGTAGGTTGCGGTTGCCGCGGCGATGACCTCGTCGTCGCTCGCGTCGAGACGGCCATACCGGATGTTCTCGAGGATGGATCCCTCGGAGAGCCACGTGTCCTGGAGCACCATGCCCGTGCGCTGGCGAAGGTCGTGCCGGCGCATCGTCTCGATGTCGACGCCGTCGAGCGTGATCCGCCCTGCGTCGAGGTCGTAGAACCGCATGATCAGGTTCACCAGGGTGGTCTTGCCGGCACCGGTGGGCCCGACGATCGCGACCGTATGGCCGGGGTCGACGTGGAAGCTCACATGGTCGATGAGCGGCTGGTCCTCGACATATCGGAACGAGACATCCTCGAACGCGACGCGGCCCACCGATTGGGACGGCTGCGCCTCCACGCCGTCCTCTGACGGTTCATCGTCCGCATCCAGCAGCTCGAACACCCGCTCGATCGACGCGACGCCTGACTGGAGGAGGTTGACCATCGAGGCGATCTGCGTGATCGGCTGGGTGAACTGGCGGGAGTACTGGATGAATGCCTGCACATCGCCGAGCGACAAGGTACCGCTCGCGACCCGAAGCCCGCCGACCACGGCGATGATGACGTAGTTGAGGTTCCCGAAGAACATCGCTATCGGCATGATGAGTCCCGAAAGGAACTGGGCGCCGAAGCTCGCTTCGTAGAGCTCGTCGTTGTCCTCTTCGAAGGCGTCCTGGACCTCGGACTTCCGCCCGAAGACCTTGACCAACGCGTGGCCCGTATAGGCCTCCTCGATCTGTGCGTTGAGGGTGCCGGTGTGGCGCCACTGGGCGACAAACCTGCCCTGTGACCGTTTCATGATCACCGCGGCAACGATGGCCGTCATGGGGATCGTGACGAGAGCGATGAGCGCGAGCGTCCACGAGATCCACATCATCATCGCGAACATGAACAGAACGGTCAGGAGTGAGTTGAGGAGCTGGCTCATGGCCTGCTGCATCGTCTGGGCGACGTTGTCGATGTCGTTGGTCACCCGGCTCAGCAGCTCGCCGCGGGGAATGTCGTCGAAGTAACGGAGGGGGAGCCGATTGATCTTGTCCTCGACCTCGGTACGGAGCCGGCGCATCGTGTTCTGGACGACGTCGTTGATGATGTAGCCCTGCGTGAACATCAGGAGCGAGGACACCGCGTAGATCCCGACGACGACGAGGAGGATCGTTGCCAGCGACCCAAAGTCGATCCCGACGCCCGGCACGAAGTCGATGCCCCCCATCATGTCGGCGATCCGGCCCTGCCCGGCGGCGCGGGCTGCTTCGACAGCTTGCTCGCGCGTGATGCCTGCTGGCAGCTGCTTGCCGATGACACCGGAGAAGATGATGTCGGTCGCCCTTCCGAGCACCCTCGGCCCGGTCGCGGCGAGGGCGACGGCGGTCACTGCAGTTACGAGAACGGAGATCACGCGCCACCGCTCGTCCCGCAGCCGACGAATGAGCCTGCGCAACGACGGACCGAAGTTCATCGCCTTCTGACCGACCATCCCTGCACCGAAACCGTGCCCGCGCGGTCCGGGTCCCTGCACCTCAGCGCGCTCGGTCGCCTTCATCACTGGTTTTGTTGCAGGGGTGCCCGTCGGCGCGTCCGCCATGTCCCCGCGGGAGGTGTCGTGGGTGCTCATGACACCTCCAGCGAGAGCTGCGAGTCGACGATCTCCCGATAGGTGCCGCACGTCTCGAGAAGTCCGGTGTGCGTGCCGATGCCGACGATTCCGCCGTCTTCGAGCACGACGATCTGATCGGCGTCCATGATCGTGGCCACGCGCTGGGCGACGATGATCACCGTTGCTTGTTCCGTGACGCGGCCAAGCGCCCGGCGGAGGCGGGCGTCGGTTGCGACGTCGAGTGCCGAGAACGAGTCGTCGAAGAGGTAGAGCTCCGGCCTGCGGATGAGCGCGCGGGCGATCGCGAGCCGCTGTCGTTGCCCGCCGGACACGTTGGTCCCGCCTTGCGAGATCTCCGACTCGAGGCCGTCCGGCATGGCTTCCACGAAGTCGCGCGCCTGGGCGATCTCGAGGGCTTCCCACATCTCGTCGTCCGTCGCATCAGGCTTCCCGTATCGCAGGTTCGATGCCACGGTCCCCGAGAAGAGGTACACCTTCTGGGGGACGAGGCCGATCGTCGACCACAGCGCCTCGGGGTCGATGTCGCGGACATCGACCCCGTTGACGAGCACCGACCCACCGGTGGCATCGAAGAGCCGCGGTACCAGGTTCAGCAGGGTCGACTTTCCCGCGCCCGTCGATCCGATGACGGCAGTGGTCTGGCCGGGGAGGGCGGCGAAGGTGATGTTCCGCAGAACCGGGTCCTCGGCACCCGGGTAGGTGAACTCGACATTGCGGAACTCGATACGGTCGTGCTGGGTGAAGTCGGTGATTCCGTCTGCGGGCGGGACGACGGATGGCTCCGCGGCGAAGATCTCTCCGATTCGGTCTGCGGACACGGCGGCCCTTGGCCACAACATGAACATGAAGGTCGCGAACATCACGGACATCAGGATCTGCACGATGTAGGTGAGGAACGCCGTCATCGCCCCGATCTGCATCGACCCTGCGTCGATCAGGTGCCCGCCGAACCAGAGCACGGCGACGCTGGAGACGTTCATGACGAGGATGACGGAGGGGAAGATCGCCGCCATCCACCGACCAACCTCGATCGAGACGTTGGTGAGGTCGTCGTTGGCTTCGCCGAATCGGTCGGTCTCGAACGGCTCTCTGACGAAAGCCCTCACCACACGGATCCCGCTGATCTGCTCGCGCAGCACGCGGTTGACGGTGTCGAGTCGCGTCTGCAGCTTGCGGAAACCGGGAACCATGTGCGACACGATGTACCAGATGATGACGACGAGCACCGGCACCATCACGGCGATGAGGAGCGAGAGCCGGGCATTCTCTCGAATCGACATGAACACCCCGCCGACCATCATGATCGGGGCCATGACGAGCATCGTGAACGTCATCAGAACGAGCATCTGGATCTGCTGGACGTCGTTCGTCGTCCTGGTGAGCAGCGAGGGTGCGCCGAACCGTCCGAGCTCGCGTGATGAGAACTCCAGCACATGGCTGAAGATGCCGGACCGGAGGTCTCGACCAAGCGCCATCGCCGTGCGAGCACCGAAGTAGACGGCGGTCACCGTACAGGTGATCTGGACGAACGACACGAGCAGCATCCATCCCCCCATCCGGAGGATGTATCCGGTGTCGCCGTTCACGACGCCTGTGTCGATGATGTCGGCGTTGAGGCTCGGCAGGGTCAGCGCCGCGATCGTGCCGACGAGCTGGAAGACCACGACGATCGCGATCTCCCGCTTGTACGGTGCAAGATATTGACGGAGGAGCTTGGGAAGCATCAGGCACCGGCCTGTTCGGAAGTGGCCGGGATCGGCGCCGCAACCCCGTGGAGCAGGGTGGCCACGACATCGTCTGCCGAGAGGCGATCCGATGGCGAGAGGCTCGGGTGGCTGTTCACGAAAACGATGCCGCGCAGCACGACTGCGGCACGGCGCGGTGTGACCGTCAGGCTTTCTGCGTGTCTGGCGAAAAGGGCTGCGAGCGCGGTCAGCACGGAATCGTGAGCCTCCTCGAACTGGCGGTGCACGTCGCCATGATCCCCGTGGTGTTCCCGTGGCATGGAGCCGAGCGCCGATACGAGGGCGACAAGCCTTTCGCCACGTGCGGTCAGCACTTCCACGGCTGCGGCGAGCTGGTGTTCGATCGGGTCGTCGTCGGGGATGTCAGCGAGCGCGTCTTCGACCTCGGCAGGGTCGAGGCTGACGCGGATTGCCTCGAGGAGGATCGCCGCCTTGTCGGGGAAGACTTTGAAGAGCGTACCCTCTGACACTCCCGCGGCCTCGGCCATGAGGCGCGTCGTGACCGCGGGGCCGTGCTCGAGGATGAGCGGTGTCACCGCTTCGACGATCGAGCGGCGCCGATCGTCGGGCGGGAGGGGGGAGGCCCTGCGGGAATCGTTGTGCATCGGAGGCACTCTACCAGGGTGAGTGAGTACTCACTCACACGACTCTCGCCATCTCGGATCGTGTCATACCCGGTGCGTACGGTCGTGACGATGAAAGCTTCGAACACCACCCAGACCACGACCTATGTGTGCGACGAATGCGGGTACCACTCGGCCCGCTGGATGGGGTTCTGCCCGCAGTGCAAGCGGCAGGGGGCGCTCCTCGAGTCGATTGCAGCCCCGAAACGGTCCCATCGCGCGCCGTTCGGCGGCGGTCCCGTGGTGAGCATTCTCGACCGGGCGACGGCACCGGCCGCCGCTCGGCGCACTGTGGGCATCGGAGAGTTCGACAGGGTCGTCGGTGGTGGGCTCGTACCAGGGGGTGTGCTGCTCGTCGGTGGCGAACCCGGAGTCGGTAAGTCGACGCTCCTCCTCCAGGTCGCCGATGCCATCGCCTCGGGTGGCGGATCCGCCCTGATCTGCACGGCGGAGGAATCCACGGATCAGATCGCGCTGCGAGCCATCAGGGTCGGCGTCGAGGCACCTTCGGTCGCTGTCTCCCAGATCGACGACGTCGAAGCGATCGTGCATCTCGCGACAGAGCGGCGCCCCGACCTCGTCGTGGTGGATTCGATCCAGACCGTCTCGGTGGACGGGGCGCAAGGCATCGTCGGCGGGACTTCGCAGGTGCGCGAGTCGGCAGCGCGGCTCATCGCATTCGCCAAGGCAACTGCCACGCCTTTGGTGTTGGTTGGGCATGTGACGAAGGACGGCGCGCTCGCGGGCCCGCGTACCCTCGAACACATGGTCGACGTCGTTCTGTACCTCGAAGGTGAAATCGACCACGGCCTCCGGTTCCTCCGAAGCGTGAAGAACCGATACGGGTCTGTGAACGAAATCGGCGTATTCGAGATGACGAAGAAGGGCCTCACGGGGGTCTCGGACCCGAGCGGGCTCCTCACAGAGCACCGCACCGGGGATCAGCCCGGCTCCGTGCTGTTTCCCACGGTCGAGGGAAGGCGCCCGATGATGGTCGAGATCCAGGCGCTCGTCGCCCCATCCACCGGTGAGCACCCACGTCGGGCGGTGAACGGGCTCCCTTCGGCGCGGGTGCACCAGATCCTTGGAATCGTCGAGCGGCACGCTGGGATCGCGCTTTCAAAGCACGAGGTGTACGTATCGGTGATGGGCGGTGTGCGGATCACCGAACCAGCGTCTGACCTCCCCGTCGCCCTCGCTGTCGCGTCGTCCGTGTACGACGTGCCCCTCGGCGCGACGGCTGCGTTTGGTGAGCTCGGGCTCACGGGGGAGGTGAGGCCCGTTCCGCGGTCGGCATCACGGTTGGCAGAGGTCGAGCGGCTGGGCGCCCGGCCCCTCGGGGCGCACTCGAAGGCAGATCTGCTGGTCGGGAACCTCATTGCCACGATGCGCTCGTCGGGTGCGTCGGCGCTCACCGCTTGACCTCATTGAATTTCCGCCCGACGACTACCCTGCGTTCCCATGAGCGCACACGCCGCGGCATCCCTTGACCTTCTCCGTCGATTCGCGCCAGGGACACCCCTGCGGACCGCGACGGAGCTGATCCTTGCGCAGGGAACGGGCGCGCTCATCCTCATCGGCTCGGGATCGAAGGTCGACGCCGTGACGGCTGGCGGCTTCGCGTTGGACGACGTTCGCTTCACCGCCCAGCGCGTGGCCGAGCTCGCGAAGATGGACGGCGGCATCGTCGTCGATCCCGAAGCAGGCCGCATCGTCGCCGCGAACGTCCATTTCATGCCGGACCCGTCGATCTCCACCGACGAGACAGGGACTCGGTTCCGAACGGCTGAGCGACTGGCGCGCCAGACGGATGCAACCGTTCTGGCGGTGTCTGAGGAAGGGCATCTCAGGGCGGTCGTGTTCAGCGGGGCAATTCGCTTCACCCTGCAGAGCATGACGGAGCTCATGGCGCTCGCGAACCAACGCCTTCAATCACTCGAACGGATGCGACGACAGTTCGATGAGTCCGTCGTCCGGCTCGATCGGCACGAGGTCGAAGGCACCGTGACCACACGTGACGTGGTCGGTGTGATCCAAAGGGCGGCGGTGATCCGAGCCCTCGGCCGATCGCTCGACACCCTTGCAGCGGAGCTCGGTGACGCTGCCGCGCTCATCGCCCTCCAGGCCGCCGACCTGGTCGCCGGCGTGACGGAGGTTGCTGACCTCGTGAACGCGGACTATCAGTCGCGCAAGCCGCGAAAAGGGTCGTCGATCGCGCAGCGTGTCGACCGCCTCGACGAAGACGACCTGTATGACCCCGAGGCGGTGTCGGACGCTCTCGGGCTCGGGCCGCTCGACGTTCGTGCCGAACCTCGCGGCGTGCGACTCCTCGCGTCGGTGCCGCGCCTTCCGGAGACCGTCCAGACGGCCATTCTCAGGCGGTATCGAACCTTCGAAGATCTCACGAATGCAGACTCGAAGGAGCTCGCGACGATCGACGGCGTTGGGAAAGCAAGGGCGAAGTCGATCTCGCGGTATCTCGGCGGCAGCACCGACGACCAGCTGCCGTAGACCGGGGGAGCGGATCCCAAGCGCCCTCGTCAGGTACAATGCCACATTCCCGCCGACCCTGAGGTTCTGTGCCCGCCAAGAAGACATCCACCACCAAGAAGACTGCAGCAAAGAAGAATGCTCCTGCCAAGAAGGCAGCAGCGAAGAAGACTCCTGCCAAGAAGGCCACCGCGAAGAAGGTAGCGGCCAAGAAGAAGCCTGCCGCCAAGAAGGCTCCCGCCAAGAAGAAGCCTGCCGCCAAGAAGAAGGCAGCGGCCAAGAAGGCTCCCGCCAAGAAGAAGGCTCCTGTGACGAAGACCGCCACCAAGAAGGCTCCCGCCAAGAAGAAGCCAGCCGCAAAGAAGTCGCCATTTTCCGTCGGCGACAAGGTCGTGTATCCCCACCACGGCGCCGCGACGATCGTGAAGAAGGAACGCATCGAGTTCGCTGGCGAGAAGCAGGACTACTTCGTCCTCCAGATCGCAACGGACCAGCTCACGCTCAGGGTTCCTGTTACCTCAGCTGTCGAGCGCGGAGTCCGGCCGGTCATTTCCAAGAACAAGGCGCGGCAGGTGTTCGCGGTCTTCAAGGAGGAGCCCCAGGAGGCTGGCTCGAACTGGTCGCGCTGGTACAAGCTGCTTACCGAGAAGATCAACTCCGGTGACATCTTCCAGGTCGCCGAGGTGGTTCGGGACCTGACGTATGCCCAGCAGATCAAGGGCATTTCCCCTGCCCTCAAGCGCATGCTCGCCAAAGCGCGGCTCATCATCGTGTCCGAACTCCAGTTCTCCTTGTTGCTTTCCGAGGAGGACACGATCAAGAAGCTCGATCGGTCCCTTCCGAAGGTCGAACTCCCAGAGGACGACTAGCCGTGACCGATGGCGGCCAGCCGACGTTCGGAGCGATCGTCCTCGCCGCAGGTTCGGGTACGCGCTTCGGCAGGCCGAAGCAGAATCTCGAGCTCGGCGGAATGGAGTTGTGGCAGCACTCCGTCGCGACGCTCACGGCAGCGGGCATCGATGCGATCGTGCTCGTCGGCGATGTCCCCGGTGGGGTGCCCGGCGGCGAACGCCGCCGCGACTCGGTCGCAGCGGGCCTCGCGCACATCGACGAGGTCGACTGGGTCCTCGTCCACGACGCGGCGCGTCCCCTTGTTTCCGAGGACGTCGTGGCGCGTATCCTGGGAGAGTGCCGGGTCACCGAGGCCGACGCCGTCATCCCGGCCGTCCCGGTGACCGACACGGTCAAGCGCGTCGACGATCGCACCGTCGTTGAAACCGTCGACAGGACGGTGCTCGTCACGGTGCAAACGCCACAGGCCGTGAGGCTGAAGATGCTCCGCTCGGCGCACGCGTACGGCCCTGCCTCCAACGCGACCGACGATGCGGCGCTCGTCGAGGGTCTCGGGGGCAAAGTGGTGATCGTCGACGGCGATCCCGACAACATCAAGATCACCTACCCGCGCGACCTCGCGCGGGCCGAGGCCATCCTCCGCCAACGGATGGCTTGAAGTGCCGGGAACGCGCATCGGGTTCGGGTACGACGCGCATCGCTTCGGAGGCGATGGCCCGGTGGTCTTGTGTGGCATCCCGATCGACGACGCGACCGGCGTTCTCGCAACGTCAGACGGTGACGTCGCATGCCATGCCCTGATCGACGCCCTGCTCGGCGCGGCGGCGATGGGGGACATCGGGTCCCACTTCCCGAGCGACGACCCCCGGTGGGAGGGAGCCCGCTCGATCGACATGCTCCGGGATGTCGTCACACAGGTGATCAACCGCGGATACGACGTGCTGAACGTCGACATCACGATCGTCGTGGAGACGGTCCGCGTCGCGCCGCACGTCGACGCGATGCGCGATCAGCTTGCGGCCGCGTGCCGACTTCCGAAGGCGTCTATTTCGGTGAAGGCCACGACGACGGATGGCCTCGGCTGGATCGGCACAGGCGAAGGGCTTGCGGCCAACGCCGTCGCAGCGATTCAGCGCTGATCCACCACGCCGCGCGCCATCGTCGGGTCATCCGTGATGATCACATCCACTGCCGCGTCGGCAACCTCGGTGACCTGCTCGAGTGTGTTCGCGTTCCAGACGATGACCGCGAGGCCGGCCGCGTGGAGGGTCGCGATAGAGCCGTCCGGATCACTCTCGAGTGTGTTCATCGGTGGGTTCACCGCGTTGGCGCCGACCTCCAACGCGAGATCGGCCATCTCCTCTATCGACAGGAACGACGTCACGAGCTGACCGCACGCCAGCTCCGGATATGCAGCTCGTGCGGCAGCGACGATTCCCGGGTCGAACGATGAGAGGACCACGCGGTCGAGTGAGTCATAGCCCTGGATCTCGGCGAGCGCAGCCGTGACGAGCCGGTCGCCGCCGCTCGAGGCGCCGTCCGGTACATCGCTCTTGATCTCGACGTTGAGGAACATGTGGTGCGGGATTGCCAACACCGTTTCGCGCAGCGTCGGTACCTGGGGGTTCATGGCCCGAAGCTCCTCGAACGTCGTCTCTGCAACCACCGTGCCGTCCGGGAGGTGGGGATCGTGTGAGATGACGAGGACGCCGTCGATCGTCGATCGAACATCGAATTCGATGCCGTCAGCCCCTGCTTCAGCAGCGAGCGCGAAGGCGTCGATGGTGTTGTCGGGTGCCCGGGACCGATCGCCGCGGTGCGCGTAGACAAGGGGACGAGGTCCGAACAGGCTCTTCGCTCGGGGGGCCGGCATGCCCGGATCGTACCGCTGAAGTGGTACCCCGGACGTGGCTCATTACCATCCCGCCGATGGAGCTGTACAACACGCTTGACCGCGCCGTCACCGACTTCGTCCCGATCCACGAGGGCCGTGTGACTGTCTATGTCTGTGGGCCAACGGTGCAGTCCTCGCCCCACCTTGGGCACGGCAGGTCGGCCGTGTCGTTCGACGTGCTCCGTCGGTACCTCGAGTGGTCCGGCTACGACGTGATGTTCGTGCGGAACGTCACCGACATTGACGACAAGATCATCGACCGCGCCAAGGCAGCCGGAACTACGACCGATGAGATCGCCAGGGAGTCGTTTGTGGCGTTCTCGAGTGCGTACCGCAGCCTCGGAAACCTCGAACCGACGATCGAGCCGCGAGCGACCGACCATGTCGGCGAGATGATCGCGCTCGTCGAGCTCCTGATCGACTCCGGTCACGCGTACAAGAGCGATGGGGACGTGTACTTCGCGGTGCGTTCGTTTCCTTCGTACGGCAAGCTCTCGCGCCACAACGTCGACGATCTTCGGTCGGGTGAGAGGATCGAACCCGATGAGCGCAAGCGCGACCCGCTCGACTTCGCCCTCTGGAAGGCAGCCAAGCCAGGGGAGCCGGAGTGGGATTCACCGTGGGGCAAGGGCCGACCGGGCTGGCACATAGAGTGCTCGGCCATGTCCTCGAAGTATCTTGGCCAGCCCTTCGACATCCACACGGGGGGATCGGATCTGATCTTCCCCCACCACGAGAACGAGATCGCGCAGTCAGAAGCCGCGCACGGCATTCCAATGGCGAACTACTGGCTGCACAATGGGATGCTGAACCTCTCAGGGGAGAAGATGGCGAAGTCGACCGGCCACGTCGTGACCCTCCATGAGGCGCTCGAACGGTGGGACCCCATCGCGGTGAGGCTCTTCTACCTTCGGACCCACTACCGAAAGCCGCTCGAGTTCTCCGAGTCAGCACTCGACGACGCAGCGGCGAGCCTCAGCCGGTTGCGGTCCTTCAGGCGAAGGGCGGACCGATTCCTCGAGGGTGACGCGGATGCCGAGGCGATCGAGCGTTTCCGCGAGGCCATGGATCGCGACCTCGATACCGCAGGAGCGCTCGCCGTCGTTTTCGACGTTGTACGCGCGGGGAACACGGTGATGGACGAGGGTGGCGACGCGACAGGCCACGTGCTCGCCTTCGATGAGATGATGGATGTCCTTGGCCTCGTCGGCGACCTCGACGGGAAAGGAGACGTTGACGTTTCGCAGATCGCAGCCGACTTCGGTGTTCCTGGCGCGACGATCGACGACCTCGTGGAGCTTCGCACGACCCTCCGAGCCGAAAAGGACTGGGCGCGGGCCGACGCCCTGCGCGACCGTCTTGCAGCCGTTGGGATCACCATCGAGGACAGCGCAGATGGATCGACCTGGCATCGGAGCTGAGCTCGAGGGGATCCACGCGGTTGCCGCGGCGGTTGATGCAGGCCGTGTCACCCGAATCACGGTCGAGCGCTCCCGTGCCAACCGGCCAGAAATCGCTTCGATCCTGGAGGCTGCCGCAGCCCACGGCGTGAGGGTCGACACAGTCGATGACGTCCGCGATCTGGCCCGTACGCACGCGCCGCAAGGCATCGTCGCCACGGCGAGGACTGTAGAGACGTTCAGTCTGAAGGACGCGGTTGCACGCTCAGCCCCGGCCGCCCTACTCGTCGTCGACCACATCCAGGACGGAAGGAACATTGGGGCGGCTGCGCGCAGCGCCCTTGCCGCTGGCATGACCGGCATCGTCGTGTCGACCCGGCGGAGCGCTCCGATTGGAGCCGCGGCGTTCAAGGCCGCGGCAGGTGCGCTCGAGCATCTTCCGATCGTCGAGGTCTCCTCCATCGCGGAAGCGGTGCGTGCGCTCGGAAAGCTCGGCGTTTGGACCGTGGGCCTCGACGCACACGGGGGTTCCTCGCTGTTCGGACTCGAGATCCTCCAGCAGCCGGTGGCGGTCGTCGTCGGTACCGAGGGTGACGGCTTGTCGCGGCTTGTCGCCGAGCGATGCGACGTCGTCGCACACATCCCGATGGCCCCTGAGTCAGAGAGCTTGAATGCCTCCGTTGCCGCGGCGCTCGCATGCTTCGAGGTGGCTCGCATGCGTGCGTCGGTAACCTGACGCCGTGCTGGCGTAGCTCAGTTGGCCAGAGCAGCCGCCTTGTAAGCGGCAGGTCATGGGTTCGAGTCCCATCGCCAGCTCCATCAGCAACCCGTGCCCTTGCTTTGGCGGAACCGCCCATACACTCGCCGCCATGAGTGATGGGGACGTTGGCACGATCGTCAAGCGAGTCGGAATCTTCTCGTGGTCGATGATCGGGGTGCTCATCCTCGTCATCGCAGGCTTCTGGGTGTTGATCGAGGGCCGCGTCATCTTTGCCCCTCTGTTCCTTGCGAGCGTGGTCGTCGTGATCCTCAACCCGACCGTGTCATGGTTCGAGCGGCGCGGGATCCCCCGGCTCCTCGGAACCCTCGCAGGCTTTGTCGTGTTTGTTGCCGCCGTCGCGCTGCTTGCGATCGTCACGTTGCCGAGCATCCTCGATCAGGCAGAGAGCCTCGTTGACCAGTTCCCAGATCTGTACAACAACGGCGCCAGCGACATTCGGTCGCTGCTCGACTCGGTCGGGCTCGACAACGTGGTGGTGTGGAACTACGACCAGATCGTCGACTACCTCAACGATCCCGGGAACCGCGACGCCATATTCGGGATCGTGTTCGACCGGCTCGGTTGGGTGACGGCTGGCATCTTCGAGGTCATCCTCGTGTTTCTCGTTGGCCCGGTGGTCGCGTTCTATTTCCTCATCGACCTTCCGAACGTGAAGAATCGAATCCTCGGGATGGTGCCGGAGAGGCGCCGGGCAGAGGTCGCGTACCTCGGGCGACAGCTGAACGCAGCGCTCGGCGGGTTCCTCAGGGGGCAGATGCTCGTTGCCCTGATCGTCGGCGTGATGCTGAGCCTCGGGTACCGCATCATCGGTCTCCAGTTCTGGCTGATCATCGGATTGATCGGCGGCCTTCTCAACATCGTGCCGTTCATCGGTCCCTGGGTTGGCGGTGCGCTTGGCGTGATCGTGGCGCTCGCTACGGCCGACCCCAAGACCGCCCTGCTGGCGATCCTCGTGGCGTTCATCGTCCAGCAGATCGACAACAACTTCGTATCACCGACCGTCCTGCGGGCGACGGTTCGTCTGCACCCTGCGGTCACCCTTCTCGTGCTGATACTCGCGGGCGCAGTCGCAGGCGTGTGGGGAGTGATCATCGCTGTGCCGCTCACCGCGGCGATCAAGATCGTCGTGGGGCACTGGTGGCGGACCAGGGTGCTCGAACAGACCTGGGAGCAAGCGACCGAAGCGATGTTCCAGGAGCCGGAGCCGAGCCGCCTACGAAGGACCGGCGAGATGCCGGTCGTCGTCATCGAGGATCAGCCGGAAGACCCGGACTGACGGACCGACTGGATCGCATGTCACTGGACTGGTTCATTCTCGCGGTGGTTGTCGGCTTCGCCATCCGCGGATGGAGGCGTGGCGCCGCACGCGAGGCGATCGACCTCGCCCTCATCGTCGTGGGTGTGGTCGTGGTCTTTCGACTCTCGGCCCCCCTCGGCCTCGTCATCCGTGGAATGGCGAATGTGTCGCCAGAACTCGCGCGGATCATCGCCGGATTCGTCATCCTGCTTGTGATCGCTGTCGGCTCGTTGATTCTCGGCCGCGTCATCGCGGGGGTTCTGAAGATCGTTCCCGGGGCAACGACGGCGAACCGCCTCGCAGGCGCGGCGGTGGGTGTTGCGTTCGCTGCTGTGTTGCTGATCGTGACGATCACCGTGGTGTCGGCGGCACCCCTACCGGGCGGGATCAGGAGCGGCTTTGACGACGCTGCAGAGTCGAGCCGCATGGCGAGGTGGGTGACGGACGCGGACGGCACGGTGCAGTCGGTCGTGGGCGTTGCGACCGGAGAGCAGGTTCTGGCCGCGGCCATAGGGGTTCGTGAGGCGGTTGGCGACCGATTGGCAGCTGGCACGATCCCGATTCCGCTGCCCGGCGTGGGGGACGAGGCACTCGCACCGAGCCAATCCGCGGCGCATTACGCCTTCGACGAGCTGAACAAGGTACGGATCTCGGAGGGTGCCGACCCGCTCGCATGGTCGCCCGATCTTGCCATCGTGGCCGTTGCCCGCGCTTCGGACGTGTACCGATCG
>QJWC01000107.1 GCA_003235475.1 Acidimicrobiia bacterium
GAGAATGCACCGTTGTCGGTTGCGGCTGCCGCTCGGGCGTGCGATCGGTTGGCCCACTCGTCCTGTTCCCCGCGGGTGACCCCGAGCTCGTCGTTCCGCGTGTCCGACGTGTCGCCCATCATGCACGAGTCGAAGGCGCAGAACAGCCCGTCATGCGTCATCGAGTCGATGACGGTCTTGTCGCCCATGTGATAGCCGGCACGCGCGCCCGGCATCACGTAGGGAGCATTCGTCATCGATTCCATGCCTCCAGCGACGACGAACTTCGATTCGCCGAGACGGATGTGGTTGGCAGCCTCCTGGATGGCGGTGAGCCCGGAAAGGCACACCTTGTTGATCGTGACCGAAGGCACCGTCATCGGTATCCCTGCATTGACGGCAGCCTGGCGCGACGTGATCTGACCCTGGCCGGCTTGCAGCACGTGACCGAAGATCACCTCGTCGACATCCTGGGGCGCAAGGCCGGCGCGATCGAGCGCACCCCGCATGGCGGTGCCCCCGAGGTCCATCGCCGTGAGGGGAGCAAATTGGCCGTTGAATCGCCCGATCGGGGTTCGTGCGACCGAGCAAATGACTGGGTTGTTCATGACACTCCGGAGGCTGGCTGTAGTGCCAATCCTACCGGCGCCTCAGCCCGCGTCCCCAGCCGTCTGAGTCCTGCCCGGCTGCCTGGCCTCGATGTCAGCAGGCCGCGGCGCGGCGTGGTCCCTGCGGGGAGAGAGGTGGTCCCGAGACCTGCCGGCCTCGATCCACTGTGACCGGTGGATCGGTGTTCGCTGCGTCGCGAGTGCTGCCTTCTCCTCGGCCTCGATCGCGGCAACGACTGCGGCAATCGCTGCGGCCTCTTCCGGGCCCGCGCCGCCTGTGATCTCGAGTCGTTCAGCCATCGTGCACCTCGACGAGTTCCACCAGCGTACCTCCCATCGACCGGGGATGGACGAAGGCGATGCGGTGCCCTCCTCCTCCGATCCGCGGTGTCTCGTCGATCAGCGTTGCGCCATGCGCGGCGAGGTGGGCGAGAGCCTCTTCGATGTCGACGACAGCGAACGCGACGTGGTGCATGCCCTCCCCGTGTCTGGCGAGAAACCGTCCGACAGGGGTGTCCGGGTCGGTTGGCTGGAGGATCTGGAGGTGTGAGCCGCCGAGGGCGATCATGGCCTCCTCGACGCCCTGTTCCGACACCGTCTCCCGCGACATGGGCTCGACGGTGTACTGGTCCTTCAGGGTCGCGAGCGTCTCATCGAGATCGTGGACCGCGATCGCGACATGATGGATGTTGTAGGGAAGCACCCCGGCAGCGTACCGGCCGGGAACACGCGATTACGTTCGATCGGCGAGCGCAGTCGCGACGCGTTCGGCCTCGATCCTGGGCGACTCGGCGCGATCGTCCGATGGTGCCAACGGGATGGAGAACCGGAAGTTGGAGCCGACCGGGAACCGATCCTCATACCAGAGGTCACCCCCCATCGCCGAAGCCAGCTTTCTCGCGATGGGGAGACCGAGTCCGACTCCCTGCTGTGCCCTCGCATCGCCGGTCGAGAGCTGTTCGAAGTGTTCGAAGATGCGGTCGCGGTCCTGTGGCGCCACGCCGGAGCCGTTGTCGGACACCGAGACCGTGTAGATGCCGGGCGACGACATCTCCCCGGTCACCAGCACCTGGTCTCCGCCGTACTTCTTGGCGTTCTCGAGGAGGTTTCGCATGACCTGGTGGAGACGGGTGCGGTCACACCACACGG
This sequence comes from Acidimicrobiia bacterium, assembly GCA_003235475.1. Classification (GTDB taxonomy): domain Bacteria; phylum Actinomycetota; class Acidimicrobiia; order Spongiisociales; family UBA5794; genus SZUA-442. Next base: position 1,737 of record QJWC01000107.1, read on the forward strand.
TCACGTTCGAAGGGATCGCGATGTCTGCGGTTCCGTCCGGGAAGATCATCGCAGCGACCGAGTGCGCTTCGGCGACGAGCTCAACAGGTTCGGGGTCAAGGCGGAGCTGGCCAGCCTCGAGTCTTGGGATGACGAGGATGTCCTCCACGAGGTTTGCGAGGTGGATCGTCTCGCTCGTCATGATCTCGAGGAACTCTGTGACCTCGGCTGCCGGAAGGTCGCTCCATTCGGCCGAGAGCGTCTCGGTGAACCCGGCGATGCCGGTGAGCGGCGTGCGGAGTTCGTGACTCACCATCGAGACGAACTCGTTCTTCAGCTCCAGCGCGCGTCGTTCGACGGCCAGCGCTTCCTCCTGGCGATCCTGGACGGAGCGAATGACGCGAACGGCGAGGAACAGAACCCACGCGGTCGCCGCGATGAACACGCCGACGACGACTGTGTCGAACAGCACGTGCTCCGCCTCAGTACCGATGACTGCAGCGACAGGGAGACCCAAGGAATGGACCACCGAGACCCCGACGGAAAGGGTGATCATGTACGCGATGACCGCGAGCGCTCGAGCTGTCGGGAGTAGGAGGCCTGCCGTCGTCAACATCGTCAGGATCGCGACGGCGTGCATCCCAGGGTTTGGGCCGTGGAGGAGGAGGGCGACCCCGATCGCGGTTGCATCGACCAGGAGGCCGGGAAGCGGAAGCGACGCAGCTTGGGTGCGTCGATACGCGGCGTCGACCCCGACGGCCACTGCCGGGATGAGCATCGCCATAGGCGTCGTGTCGTCGTAGGCGAGTGCCCAACCGACCACGGCGATTGCGAACACCGACGCGCCGACGGCGCGCACGAGGTTGTAGGGGCCTCGCAGATCGTCGTAGTCGATCGGCGCCCTCTTTGACATGAATTGCATCGGCGTCCTCCAACAGCGTTATCGGCCGCAGATGGGCCCTGTTGAAGGCTTATGTCGATCGCGCCGCGTCGAGCTGCTCGACCGCAGACTCCGGTATCCGGAGGTCGCCCCGACCCGTCCTCATCTCGTAGTCGCGCTTGCCGGTCCCGTGATAGTCAGATCCACCGGTTGCCGCGAGGCCGAGCGAGTTTGCGAGCTTTGCGAGGTGCGCTCGGAGATCCCCGTCGTGAAGGGGGTGGTAGGCCTCGATACCCCCGAGTCCGAGATCCGCGAGCTCCCGATACAGGTCCCCGTACCCGGCGGACGGCCTCACGATCGTCATCGGATGGGCAATGACCGGTACGGCTCCGACCGCCCGCGCCGCGTCAATCGCTTCACCGGCACTCAACCCGGATCGACTGACGTACGCAGCCCCGCCGTCGCGAAGCAGGTCCCTGAACGCCTCGTCGCGTGTGTTGAAGTAGCCCTTGGCAACGAGTGCATCAGCGATGTGGGGACGTCCGACAGACGATCCGCGTGACCAGATGGCCACGTCCTCCTCCGTGACGTCATATCCGAGGTTCGTGAGGCGAGTAATGATGGCGAGGCTGCGCCTGACTCGCCCCCGGCGGAGTCCGCTGAGGAGTTCCTCGAGTGACGTCGTGCCAGGCTCGGTGAAATACACGAGCATGTGCATCTTCGTCCCGTCGTGGGACACGGAGAGTTCGATGCCGGGTATCAGCCGGACCCCGACCTCCTGGGCCCGTGCACGCGCCTCGTCGATGCCGTCGAGTGTGTCGTGGTCGGTGAGCGCGATCGTGTCGAGCCCGGCGGCGACAGCTTTGTCGACGATCTGCGTTGGGGTGTCCGTTCCATCCGAAACCCGGGAGTGGAGATGGAGGTCGGCTGGCACGTATCAGCCGAAGAAGATGCGAAGCAGGAGGATGCCGACCGCGAACACGGCCGTATAGGTGGCGTACCGCTTGACGATGCCCCATCGCTTGGCGCGCATCTCGGCCCTGGCCTCTGCGGCCTTCTTCACCTCACGGTTCGCCCGCTGGCGTTCTCTCTTGTCCGTGGCCATGGGCCACAGATTACCGATGGACGGCGACCGACTCGATGAAGATCGACTCGAGGGGTGTTGAAGGCGAAGGATCCGCCGACGCGGGGCTCGTGCCCAGCTCGACAGCGGCGATGGCGTCGAGCACGTCGAACCCGGATACGACCTCGCCGAAGATCGCGTAGCTCGGGGGGAGCCAGTCAGCCGTGTCGAACATGATGAAGAACTGGCTGCCACCCGAGTTCGGCCCAGCGTTCGCCATTGCAACGACGCCCCTCGTGTAGAGCGAAGCTCCGGGGAGTTCGTCCGGGATCGTGTAGCCGGGACCGCCGCGGCCGGTGGCGGTCGGATCACCGCCCTGCATCATGAATCCGGGTATGACGCGGTGGAAGACCGTTCCGTCGAAGTACCCCTGTTCGGCCAGGAACACAAAGGAGTTGACCGTCTCCGGAGCCAGATCCGGACGAAGCGAGAGCTCGATCGGGCCGCACGACGTGGAGATCACCACGGTGATCGCGTCCGTGACGCCGGCGTCCCCGGCGGCGTCGAACGTCATCTCTGTGGCTGGGGTCGGCTGTGTCCCGCCGCAGGCGACTGGCTGGCGCAGGAAACCTGCGTAGTCGCTCGGAACCACCGCGAGGGGGACGGTCGTCGCCGTCGTGCTCGAGGCCTCGGTGAGGGTCGTCGAAGTCGTGTCAGCGTTGCCGCCGCAGGCCGCCAGGACGACCGCGAGGGCACCGCATGAGATGAGGAGTCGGGATCGGAGCATCCAACGAGGGTATGGCCATGGGGCCGATACCCGTATCATCGCGAAATGCCCCTCGTCGTCCAGAAATACGGTGGAACGTCGGTGGCCGATGCCGATCGGATCCGTCATGTTGCACGGCGGATCGTCGACACCTACAAGGAAGGCGAGAACGTCGTTGCCGTCGTGAGCGCGATGGGCGACGGCACCGATGAGTTGCTCGCGCTTGCGAGGGATGTCTCGCAACAGGACCACCCGCGTGAGCTCGACATGCTGCTCACGGCCGGTGAGCGCATCACGATGTCCCTCCTTGCCATGGCGATCCAGGATCTCGGCGTTCCGGCAATGAGCCTCACCGGCTCCCAGGCAGGCATCCTCACGACCGGCCGGCACGGACATGCTGAGATCGTGGAGATCAAGGCAATGAGGGTTCGCGAGGGACTCGATGAGGGCAAGGTGGTGATCGTCGCCGGATATCAGGGCGTCGACCCCGACACGAAGAATGTGACGACGCTCGGCCGGGGTGGTTCCGACGCCACCGCAGTGGCGCTCGCATCGGCCCTCGGGGCCGGACGCTGCGAGATCTATACCGACGTCGACGGCGTCTTCACGGCCGATCCCCGGGTCGTCGAGGACGCGGTCAAGATCGACGGTATCACCTTCGAGGAGATGCTCGAACTCGCGTCCGCTGGCGCAGGAGTGTTGATGCCGCGATCGGTGGAGTTCGGCAGGAGGTTCAACATACCGATCCACGTGCGATCGTCGTTCCACGACGGTGAAGGCACGTGGGTGAAGGAGGACGTAATGGAAGAGGCGGTCGTTCGCGGCATCGCACACAATATCTCCGAGGCGAAGGTCACGGTGTTCGCCGTTCCCGATACGCCGGGCATCGCGGCGTCCCTGTTCGAACCCCTTGCCACGGCAGGGATCAACGTCGACATGATCGTGCAGAACATCTCACACGACGGCACCACGGACATCTCGTTCACGGTCCCGACGGAAGCGTCCCATCTCGCGAAGGCGGAAGCCGAGGCCGTGGCCGCTGACGTCGGCGCCGGCGGCGTCTCCGTCGACGAGCGCGTCGGGAAGGTGACCGTCGTCGGTATCGGGATGAAGACGGAATCCGGAGTCGCCGCCCAGATGTTCCGCGTCCTCTCGGACGCTGGTATCAATATCCAGATGATCTCGACATCACCCATCCGCATTTCGTGCGTCGTCGACCAGCACCAGGTCGAGAGCGCTGTCCGCGCCCTCCACGTGGGCCTCGGGCTCGAAGGATCGAGCTCGTGACCTCCGTCGCGATCGTCGGGGCCACGGGCGCCGTCGGAAGCACCATGCTGTCGATCCTCGAGGAGCGTGACTTCCCGATGTCCTCGCTGCGGCTCATGGCGTCGCACCGGTCTGCCGGGCGCACCGTCGAGACCCGGACGGGGCAGGTCACGATCGAGGATGTCGCTTCTGCAGATCCCTCTGGCATCGACATCGCACTGTTCTCTGCCGGTGGGGACCGCTCGCGCGCATACGCACCGAAGTTCGCCGCAGCTGGCGCGACCGTGATCGACAACTCGTCCGCATTCAGGATGGATCCCGAGGTACCGCTCGTGGTCGCCAACGTCAACGACGATGCCATCAAGGCGCACAAGGGGATCGTCGCCAACCCGAACTGCACGACGATGGCGCTCATGATGCCTGCTGGGCCCCTCCACCGGCTTGCTGGGCTCGAGTCCGTGGTTGCGACCTCGTACCAGTCGGTTTCGGGGTCCGGTCACACAGGTATGACGCAGCTTGCGAAGGAGATTGACCACTTCGGAGCCAATCGCGATGGGCTCGTGACCGGTGATTGGGTCGATCCTGGCGGCGACCTGTACGCGAGGCCTATCGGCTACAACGTGCTGCCCCAGGCCGGGTCGTTCACCGACGCCGGATACACCGACGAAGAATGGAAGCTCGTCAACGAGACGAGGAAGATCCTCGGCCGGCCAGACATCAAGGTCGAGCCGACATGTGTGAGGGTCCCCGTGATGGTCGGCCACGGCGTTGCCGCTTCGATGTGGTTCGATCGCCCGGTCGATCTGGAAGAGGCGCTCGAGGTGCTCGGCGATGCGCCCGGGCTCCAGCTCTGGGACGATGCGAAGGTCCCGACCCCGCTCGACTCGGCTGGCATCGACGATGTCCTGGTGGGTCGCGTCCGCGAAACCGTCGGCACGCCCGGTGGCATCAGCCTCTTCGCCGTGGGGGACAACCTGCGCAAAGGCGCGGCGCTCAACGCGGTCGAGCTCGCCGAACTGCTCCTCCAATGAGAAAGCCCCTCCGCATTGGAGGGGCTTTGGTCGGGACGGTCGGATTTGAACCGACGACCTCATCGTCCCGAACGATGCGCGCTGCCAAGCTGCGCCACGTCCCGATGGCGGGATGGTACCGACGTCTCAGGGTTTGCTTCAGTGGATTCGCTCGACCCTGACGCGGTCGACACGCTGGCGGTCCATGACGAGGACGGTGTACCGGAACCCGTCGACCGTCACCTGTTCCCCTTCCTCGGGAACCTTGCCGTAGATCGACATGATGTAGCCACCAACGGTCGAATACGGGCCGTCGGTGAGGTTCTCTCCGACGGCTTCCTCGAGGTCATCGATGTCGAGACGGCCGTCCGCCATCCACAAACGGCTTCCGATCCTGACCACGGAAGGCGTACCCGGATCGAACTCGTCCTGCAACTCGCCGACGAGCTCGCCGACCAGGTCCTTGATCGTGACGATCCCCTCGGCGCCGCCGTGCTCGTCGACGACGACCGCCATGGCGTAGTGCTTGGCGCGCATGTTGCCGAGCGTGTCGAGGACCGACATCGTCTCGGGAATGAACCGGGGCTTGCGGATCAGGGAAGCCACATCGTCCGGATCCTCGAAGTCAGGCGACTTGAGCAGATCCTTCACGTGGATGATGCCGACGAGGTTGTCGAGGTCCGAAGCCGTGACGGGGAATCGGGAGTGTCCGGTGTTGCTGACGGCCTCCCTCACAGCGGCCGCGGTCAGAGGAAGCCCCAGCGTGACGATGTCGAGCCGTGGGGTCATCACGTCGCGCACGGGACGGTCGTCGAGGTGGAACAGCGCGTCGATGATCTCGCGTTCGGCTTCCTCGATCTGCCCGCCTCGTTCGCCGAGACGCGCAAGTGCCCGGATGTCATCCTCGGTGACATCTGTGCTCCCGGCGCCGATGTCGACCCGAAGGAACCGCAGAAGAGCTCTCGTGATCGCCGAAAAGAACCGTGCGATCGGCGAGAGCACCTTCGAGAGGTTCCAGATCGTGGGCGCGACGGCGAGGGAGAACTTCTCGGGATGGCGGGCAGCGATCGTCTTCGGCGTGATCTCTCCGAAGATGAGGAGAACCGCAGTCATCACACCGGTTGCGATCCATGGCCCCCAGCTCTCTCCGATGAGCGACACGAACAGGATGGTCGCGATCGAGGCGGAGAGCACGTTGACGGCGTTGTTCGCGACGAGGAGCGTCGACAGCATGCGGTCGGGATCCGCGACGAGGAGTTCGAGCCGCGGCCCCCTGGGGTCCTCATCGGCGAGCATGTGCACCCGTTCCCTCGAGATACCGATCAAGGCTGTCTCGCTTCCTGAGAAGAAACCGGACGCGATGGTGCACACGGCGAGGATCGTCAGGTAGATGATGGTGTCAGCGGTCATCGGGGATCCGAGGACCTGCCGGTACTTGCAGGCTCCGTGGCTGGTTTCACGCGGCGTCCTCGTCGCCGGTCAGCGCCCCACGCAGGTCAGCGCCAAGGGCGTCCCTGGTGAGCCAGTTCGCAGCGCCTGCGCGCTTCGCGAGGAACGCATCAGCATCCCTGTCGAGAAGGATCGTGACGGGTATCGGCCGGCCGACCGCCCCGGCCCGGACCGCCCGCGTCACCGCCATCGCTCCCATGGATCCAACGCTCATGTCGACGAGGACGCGATCGACCTCGAGCTCATACGCGGTGGCCGCCGCCGTCTCCGGATCCGTGTGGAACACCACTTCGAGGTCGGGGCTCGAAAGGGCAGCCGAGACGCGGTCGATCACGGACTGGCGGTCCGCAACGCACAGGATTTTCGTCATGGCGGTCAGGGTAGACACCGGCAGCGCTCCATTCGCTCGCTCGCCCCTGCGCCCGATGGGGATGACGGGTTCCTACGCTTCGTCCATGCGGTGGCTGCGTATCGGTGCCGGCGGCCTCGTGGCCGTGGCACTCCTATTGGGTGTTCCCGGGTTCAGCGCGCCTGCCGGGGCTGAAGACCCCGCCGCGCCGATCGTGGTCATCGAAGTCGGTGATCCCATCGATCAACGGCTCATGGACTTCGTCGCAGTCACGATCGCGTCCCGCGAGGCGCATCTGTATGTGTTGAAGATCAACAGCCCTGGCGTCTCTTCAGGGAACCTCGAGGGGCTCCTGACCATGATCGACGGCGCTCCGGCCCCCGTCGTGGCATGGATCGGGCCCTTCCCGGCTGTCGCCTTCGGCGGCGCGGCCTACGTCGTGAACCACGCCGACATTCGATCTGCGGCACCCGGCGCGGTGGTGGGATACCTCGACCCCGCCATCCAGCGCGGCGACGCACGTCAGCCGAAGTGGGTCGGAGATGGACGAGGCTCCGCGACGACTGAGGCAGAGCTGGCAGGCGCGGTCGTCGAGGTCGGGGACGATGTTCCGGTCGTGGCCGGCCTGGTCGAGCGGAGGGATCCCGCCCTCGGCCAGCTGCTCCTGTCGCTCGATGGTCAAAAGGTGGCCAAGGGCGGAACGCAGTACCTCATCTCGACCGCCGAGACCATCGAGGTCGATGGTCAACCGGTGATCGTGCAGTCGCGGCCCGTGACCTTCGTCAAACCGGGGCTCATCGATCGGTTCCTCAGGCTCGGGGCGAGGCCGGAGACTGCGTTCCTGTTCCTTGTGATCGGCCTCGCCTTCGCCGCATTCGAGTTCTACGCGGCGGGATCGGGGCTGATGGCGTTCGTGGCGTCTCTCTCGCTCATCCTCGGCGGTTACGGGTTGGCAACGCTGCCTGTCTTCTGGCCCGCGCTCGTCGCGCTCCTCGTCGGCTTCGTCCTCCTCGTGTGGGGTTTCATCCTCAACCGCGTCGATTGGCGCGCCGCCGTCGGTACGGCGCTTCTCCTCGCGTCCGGCTTCTTGTTCACGACGACGAGACCCGCCTATCCGCCTTCGGTATGGATGGTGATCGTTGCGGTTGCCGCGTCGGTGCTCTTCATCTGGTACTCACTGACCACCGTCGTGCGCGGGCGGTTTGCAACGCCGACGATCGGGCGCGAGGACATGATCGGGCGTCGGTGCCTTGCTGTCGAGCGACTCGATCCACTGGGGGTGGTGGCGATCGACGGGGCACGGTGGCGCGCCACTGCCGACCGTGGTGTCGAGATCGATGCAGGGTCACCTGTTGAAGTTGTCGGCATCACCGGTCTGATCCTCGAAGTCGATCCTGTGACGGCCCCAGGTCGCGAAACTTCTTCCTAGAGGCCGCAAAAGTTTCTCTGGACAGCCCCGAAGCCACGCAACTAGGTTCGATCACCGCGGTGCGTGCTGGCACCGACGACTGTGGCAAGACCCCGACGAGAAGGACACACCCCATGTCCCAGGACCGTTCATGGCAGCCTGTTGCGTTGTGCAGCGGCAACCACTCCCACCTCTTCTTCCCTCCGAGCACCCAGGAGCGCAAGGACGAGCGAGAACGTCGGGAGGCCAGGGCGAAGGCGGTATGCCAGGTGTGTCCCGTGAAGATCGAATGCCGGGACTATTCCATGTCGATCCGTGAGCCATATGGCATCTGGGGCGGCCTCACGGAGGCCGAGCGTCGACTCGAGCTCAGCCGCATGGCTGTATGAGCGGAACCTCACCGCAGCGAACGGACATCCCCTGATCGGCGGGTGACGCCCGTCGCATCGAGCCACTCGAGCGTTGGCACCGCCTGTCGGCGCGCCATGCCGAAGTGGTCCCTGAACTCAGCGACCGTGAACGCTTCGCCGAGGTCAGGCAGCTTGTCGAGCATGGTCGCGACCTGAGCCCTCGTGTAAACGAGATCGTCACCCACGCGGACGAGGTCACCCTGCCTGATGAGGAAGTGGAGCGTCTCCGTATCGACGTCGATGGCGCCCATCCGTGGCACGTTGAACGACGCCTCGAGGCCGGCGCGAGCTGTTTCCCAACGCTGTTGCTCCGTGGCAGAGAGCTCGTTCGCGAACGAGGCAAGCCGTACGACGTCGCTCGCGGACACGAGGGCGTCCGACCGGTCTATGACGGCTTCGAGGGTCGGCAGGTCGATGCGGAGCCGTGACGCAAGTTGAGCCTTGCCGTGTCCCGGCCGGGTTGGGTGCTCTGCGTGAAATGACTCGACCGCGGCGAGTGCTTGTGCCGTGATCGAGGGGATGACCGCCTCGGACATCCAGGTGGTTCCGACGGCGACGGCGCGCTCCGGCCGACCTCCCGAGGTCATCGCGGCGAGGACATCGCGGTCGATGCGACCACGGATGCCAAGGAGGGCGGTGGCGACGTCGTCACGGGTTCCGTCGAGGGCTTCGTCGAGCACGTCGAGGTCTCCCCGGTCGGGCCGGGCGGCAGGATCGGCATCGAGTACCCGTCCTCCACCAACGACGGCCTTTCGCCCGGAGTCTCGGATGATCACCCGATCGCCAACGACGACGGGGCACGGAACATCGAGCGTCGCGATGAAGAAGTCACCACCGATCCTGCGGAGGCGAGCCGGGCGGCTCGCGGTGCCGATGTGGAGGTGGAATGCGCCTCTGTCCGGGATGGCACCGACCGCCCTCGTGGGTCTCAGCCTGAGCACGAACCGCGTGGCGGTGGTCGCCCCGCCCTCCGTGGTGACGAGGGCTCCGCGGTCGACCGCCTCACCGGCTCCGGGAAGGTTCAACGCGGTGCGGTCGCCAGCGACGGCGGTGTCGACCTCGCCACCGTGATGGTGGATGCCCCTGACCTTCGCCGGCTCGCCATGGGGAAGCACCGTGACGGTGTCACCCAGGGAGATCGACCCGGACGCGAGCGTGCCCGTCAGCACCTGGCCCGCTCCGGCGATCGTGAAGGTCCGGTCGACCCAGAGTCGAGGCGGCACTGTGGTGTCGGGGGCAGGGCGGGCATCCAGAATCGTTCCAATCGCTTCCCTGAGCGCGGGAAGGCCTTCACCCGTCACGGGCGACACGGGGATGATCGGCCACGCCTCCAGCCGGGTCCCGGCCACCTCTTCGATGATCTCGTAGGTCGACATCTCGACCGTGTCCGCCTCGGCGAGGTCGATGCGAGTGAGGGCGATGATGCCTGCGTCGACCTCGAGGAGGTCGAGGACGGACGCGTGCTCCTCGGTCTGCGGCATCCAGCCGCTGTCTGCTGCGACGACAAGGAGCGAGCAGTCGAGCGCTCCCACCCCGGCGAGCATGTTCTTGATGAACCGCTCGTGGCCAGGTACGTCGACGAAGCCGACGTCGTGGCCCCTGATGACAGCCCAGGCGAACCCCAGGTCGATGGTGAGGCCCCGTGCCTTCTCCTCGGCCCAGCGATCCGGATCGGTGCCCGTGAGGGCTTGCACGAGGGTCGACTTTCCGTGGTCGACGTGTCCTGCGGTGCCGACGATCGGCATCTACCTGGCGATCCTTTCGAGGCCCGCCCGTACCACCGCGTCGTCCTCGGGTATCACCGACCGGAGGTCGAGATGGGTTGCTCCATCCTTCCTCGAGCCGATCACGTGCCCCGGGCCGGAGGCCAGTTCCTTCCAGACCCGATCGGCGTCACCCTCGATCCGGATCACTTTGGTGGGGATGGTGGCACCCGGCACGGACCCGGCACCCGGAAGCGATTCGCCGTCAACGACGGCCGTTCCCGGAATGCCCCGCGCAACAGCGCTGGCACGGTCCCCGACCTCTTCTGGCGCCAGCGCGGCCATCGCCCAGAACGGGATGTCGAGGACGCGCTGGTCGAGGTACGCGGCCGCAGTTTCCGCGAGGGTTGCGATCGATGACCCGTCGAGCCGCAGCGCACGGGCCACGGGGTTGGTCGCGAGACGACTGACGAGAGGCTCTTTGCCGACGATGATGCCTGCTTGCGGGCCGCCGAACAGCTTGTCCCCCGAGAAGAGCACGAGGTCGACCCCGGCTTCGAGGGTCTGCTTCACACCCGGTTCGCCATCGAGCCACCGCCGAGCGGCGGTTCCGAGCCACGGCGCTTCGGCGTCGATGAGGCCGCTGCCGACGTCGGCGACAACGGGGGTAGAAGACGCCGACGCCAACTCGCAGAGATCGGCGTATGAAACCTCTTCGGTGAAGCCGTCGATGCGGAAGTTCGACGGATGCACCTTCAACACGAAGTCGACGGAATCGATGACCCGTTCATAGTCCGACAGCCGGGTGCGATTCGTGGTGCCGACCTCGACCAGCTCGACGCCGTTGGCCCTCATCAGCTCGGGGAGCCTGAACGATCCGCCGATTTCGACGAGCTCCCCACGCGAGACGGCGACACGGCCTCCGGGGCCAGCGAGAGCCGACATCGCGAGGAGGAGCGCACCAGCGTTGTTGTTGACGGCGTGCGCGGCCTCGGCGCCTGTCATCGAAGCGAGGAGCGCACCGAGGTATGTGTGGCGCTTGGCGCGCCTGCCGGTCGAGACATCGATCTCCACATTTGAAGCCCCTGCGGCGATCGAGGCGCCGAACGACGCAGCGCGCGCTTCGACGACGGCCCTGCCGAGGTTGGTGTGCAAGAGGACACCGGTCGCATTGATGACACGCTTCGGCTGCGACGTGTCGAGCTGCGTGAGCAAGTCGCGGACGGCGGCCTCCACGTTCGGCTCCCCGCCGTCGTCGATCTCGGCACGGGCCTTGGCGAGTTCGACTCGGCACACGTGCACGATCACCGGTCGTGGCACGCCGAATGCGTCGCCGACGGCTGAGGCGAGCGCGTCCACCGAGGGAAGATCTCTCAGTTCCACAGAGCGAGAGCGTACCCACCGACCCACCTCGTTCTGCTGCCGTTGCCGCCACGCGGGTGAGCCGTCTACCTTTGGGTCATGCGCATCAGAACGTGGCTGCTGCTCGGATTCATCATCGTTCCGATCATCGAGCTCTTCCTGTTCTACGAGGTGGGGACCCGGATCGGCATCTGGCCGATGCTCGGCATCGTGGTCCTGACAGCGTTCGTGGGTTCATGGCTCGTCTCCAGGCAGGGGAGGGCGACGTGGCGCGAGTTCAGGCGGCAGCTGTCGGAGGGTGGTGCGCCGACCGGGCCGATCGTCCACGGAGCGATGATCCTCGTCGCGGGCGCCCTCCTCCTCACACCGGGGTTTCTGACTGATGCGACCGGCCTGGCCCTGCTGATCCCTGCGGTCAGGGAGCGGATACGCATTGCCGGCAAGAAGCGCATCGCGTCGAAGTGGATCGTGATCGAGTGAACCTGCGTCGAGCTTCGACCGTGTGCCTCGTGCGTGATCGGTCCGAACTCCAGGTTCTGATGGTGCAGCGACCGCACACGTCGAGATTCATGCCTGATACGTGGGTGTTTCCCGGCGGAGCGGTGGATGACGGCGACGCCGAGCCGGTGTGGAATGCAACGGTGATGGACGACTGGCGGGCAGCAGCCGTGCGCGAGCTCATCGAGGAGACAGGCCTCTGGATCACCTCAACGGGAGTAGGCGAATACGGCCGCGACCCGTTCGTCATGCCCGACGGGATCACTTTCGATGGCGACGCGCTCGTCTACTTCTCGAACTGGATCACGCCCGAGCCCTTCCCGATCCGCTTCGACACGCGCTTCTATCTCGCTGTGGCCCACGGCAACGCCGAGGGCGCGATCGACGGAGATGAGCTGGTCGATCTCGCATGGGTGAACCCGCTCGAGGCGCTGGGGCGGGAGATGGCTGGCGAGTGGGATATCGCGTTCCCCACCCGCATGACGCTCGAGCTTCTCGGGAGCCAGCCGGACGCGGACTCCCTCGACGCTGCGATGCGATCACTCCGGATCGTGCCGCCGATCCAACCGCGGCTGTACGTGGGGGAGGACGAAGCACGGATCGTGATGCCGGACGATCCCATGTTCGAAGCCATCGAGAGGTCGCAGCGGGATCCGGGCCTGCTGGACCGTCTCGCGAAGGTGGTGTCCGGCGGCGGCCGTGTACCCGCGGAGTTCAAGGGTCGCGGATGATCGAGCGTGTCCTCGCTCCCAATCCGAGCCTCTACACGGGCCCTGGGACCAACACCTACCTGATGCGGAGCAACGGGGAGGTCCTCGTGCTCGACCCGGGCCCTGTGATCGACGCGCACATGGCTGCGATCGTCGACGCCATCGGCACCGACACGCCGGCTGGTGTCGTCGTGACACACACGCATCCCGACCACGCTCCTCTCGCGAACCCATTGGCCGATGTGCTCGGCGTACCGACCTACGGGTATGCCGATGGGCCAGCGTTCATTGCCGACGTTCGGATCACCGATGGCGAGACGGTCGGGTTCGGCATCTCGGAAATCACTTCTGTCCACACTCCCGGGCACACTCCGGACCACCTGTGCTTCATGTGGGGCGATGTGCTGTTCACGGGCGATCACATCATGCAGGGATCGACGGTCATCATCGAGGATGCGTCCGATTACCTGCAGAGCCTGTATCGCGTGGCCGATCTCGGTGCTGCACGCATCGAACCGGGCCACGGCAACGCCATCGACGACGCGGGCGGTGCCATCACGGAGTACATCGAGCACCGGCTCGCTCGCGAGCAGCAGATCGTCGCCGCGATCCGTGACGGCGCCTCGACCGTCGGCGATGTCGTGGACGCCGTGTACACCGAAGTACCAGCCGGATTGAGGGCCGCTGCAACGCATCAGGTACGGGTGCAGCTTTCGAAGCTTTTCCGGGATGCGGCGGTATGGTTCGACGCAAGCCAGTCCGACGAGACAGCACCAGTTCGCCTGAGATAGGGGCGTGATGCGCCACCGGTTCGTCGTCGTCATTGCGATCGTCGTCGCCCTCGCGGCGCCGGCGTACGCGCAAACATCCTCGGAGTTGACGCAGGATGACGTCAACGCTGCCCTCCAACGCCGGAAGGACGCGTCGGCCTCACTCGAGTCGATGACCGCACGGTTCGAGCAGGCGAGCGCCGACGAGGAGATCCTGCGAGACAAGATCGGGGCGCTCGCTCGCTCTGTCTCAGCGCTCGAGCAGGACATCGGTGCGAGGCGCGTCGAGGTCCGGGAGCTCGTGAAGGCGCGATACATGAGCGGGAGCTCGACCGGCACCGAGCGCGTGTTCGCTGCGCGGACCGTGTCTGACATCCCGATCCAGACCCAGTACCTGGCGATGCTCAACGACCGTGACCTCTCGATCCTGAGGGGCCTCGAAGCGGCCGAGGCACTCCAGGTCGAACAACAGGATCTCCTGGACGACACGCTCGCCGATCAAGAAGCACTCGTGGCCGAGCTCGCCGATCTCGCGCAGGAGCTCATCACGGCCTTGGAGGACGCGGACGCCGAGTACAACTCGATCGCCCTTGCGTTCCAGGCACAGGAAGAGGAGCGCCGGCGCCTCGAGGAGGAGGAACGGAAACGCAGGGAGGAAGAGGAGCGCAAACGGCGCGAGGCGGAATTGGCTGCGGCAACATCAACGACCACCACGACCCGTGCTTCCACGACGACCACGACCTCTGCGACGACGACCACGACGCAGGCACCAACGACGACCACGTCGTCTCCCACCACGACCACACAGCCCCTGACGACGACCACGACGACCCAGCCTCCTGCCCCACCTCCTGTCGTCACCGACGGCAAGACATGCCCGATCAACGCCGCGACGACATTCTCCGACACGTGGGGCGCGCCACGGTCGGGAGGCCGGACGCACAAAGGCGTCGACATGTTCGCAGCACGGAATGCGCCGGTGGTGGCGATCGAATCGGGCACGGTGACGCGGACCTCGAACTCGTCCCTCGGCGGACTGTCGGTGTATCTCACAGGCGTCTCCGGATCGCGGTACTACTACGCCCACCTCGAGTACGTCGCAGACGGGATCACGGGGGGTACGTCCGTCACGGTGGGAGACCTGTTCGGGGGTGTGGGAACGTCAGGAAACGCCCCTGATTGGCTCCCTCATTTGCACTTCCAATACGCCCCGCCCGGTTCGGACTGGGTGAATCCGTATCCCCTGGTGAAAGCCCTCTGCGGCTGAGGGTTATCCGGGCACCTCGGCGGCGAGTGCCGACAGTCGGCCGATGCAGTTGTCGAGCGACAGCGGGGGCAGGATCTCCGTCACGGCCTGCGCAATCGATCGGAACGCGACCGCGGCGGGCGAGTCGGGGCGTGCCACAACCACCGGCTGGCCCGTGTCGCCACCCGCCGTGACCTCAGGATCGATGGGAACAGATCCCAGGAGTGGCACGCCGATGTCGGAGGCGAGGGCTGCGCCCCCTCCTGAACCGAAGATGTCGTAGATCGTTCCGTCGGGAGCCTCGAACCCCGCCATGTTCTCGATCGCGCCGACGATTGGCATGTGGGAGCGCCGCGCCATGTCCGCGACCCTCGCTGCCACCTTCTGAGCGGCCTTCTGCGGCGTGGTGACCACGACCATCTCGGCCTGGGGCAGCATTCGTGACAGCGCCATCTGGACGTCGCCGGTACCGGGCGGCATGTCGATCACGAGGTAGCCGAGGTCCGTAGGCCACGCCACATCGTTGAGGAACTGCTCGACGGCCTTGGTCAGCATCAACCCCCGCCACATCAGTGCCGTCTCCTCGTCCTCGAGAAGGAGGCCGGTCGAAACGAGGTGGATGCCGTAGGCGACTGAAGGCACGATCTTGCGGTCTTCGTTCGCCTGGAGCCTGTGTTCACCCGCGCCGAGGATCCGCGGCGCCGAGAATCCCCAGATGTCGGCGTCGAGGAGGCCGACCGAGTGGCCCTGTGCGGCGATGGCGAGCGCGAGGTTCGCAGACACAGAGGACTTCCCCACGCCGCCTTTCCCAGAGCTCACGGCGATCACGCGTGTCGAGGGCGACACCGACGTCGGTGCTGCTGTTTCCCTCGCCCGCTTCCTTGCTCGCTCCATGAGCGTCGAACGCTGCTGCTGGGTCATCACGGTGGTCTGGATGCGGACCTCGTCGACACCCGGGAGCGATCCGACGCGGCGTTCGATGTCGGATTCGATCTGACCACGCATGGGGCACGACGCGATCGTCAGGGCGAGCCCGATCGTGACCATTCCCCGCTCGATGCGGACGTCGCCCACCATGCCCAGATCGACGATGTCCGTGTGGAGCTCGGGATCGATGACATGGGCGAGCGTTTGGCGCACACCTGCTTCCGTGACCATGCCCTGGAGGATATGCTGGCTGACGGCTCCCACCGGTGGCCCTGCCGAATCTGCCAATCTGTCAGGTTGTGCGGGGTAACATTGGTGCTCGCTCACCAATCGACGGAGAAACCATGACTGCACCCGAAGTACCGATGCAAGGCGTCACGCTCACCATCGACGCGGCCGCGAAGGTCAAGGAAATCATCGCCGCCGAGGAGAATGCCGACGAGATGGCACTCAGGCTCGGCGTGAAGCGGTCCGGCTGCTCCGGTTACGCCTACGACATGTTCTTCGATTCGCGGATCGACGAGTCGGACTTCGTCTCCGAGACCGACGGCGTCAAGCTCGTCGTCGACGCAGAGAGCCTCTCGATGGTCACGGGCGCAACGGTCGACTTCAAGGATGATGGCCTCAGCGGCGCTGGCTTCTCGATCGAGAACCCGAACGTCTCGGGCACCTGCGGCTGCGGCAAGAGCTTCAGCTGAGCGTTTCGCTCGACGATGCCGAAGAAGATCCACCACGCCCCGAGCGGTCCCTCCGCGATCGGGCCCTATTCCATCGCGACCGAGGCTCACGGATTCGTCTTCCTGTCGGGGATGGTCGCGTTTGACCCGGCGACGGGAAAGCCCGTCGAGGGAGATGTGACCGACGAAGCGCGGCAGGTGATGGAAAACATCGGTGCGGTCCTGGGAGACGTCGGGCTCGCGTACGGCGATATCGTCAAGACGACCATCTTCCTCGACGACATCAACGACTTTGCCGCGGTGAACGCGGTCTACGGCGAGTACGTCGGCGAAGGCAAACCCGCTCGGTCGACGGTGCAAGTCGGCGCCCTACCTGCTGGCTTCCTCGTCGAGATCGAGTGCATCGCCGCTCGCTGACGCACCTCTCTACGAACAAGGAGCAACCGTGAAGCGAGAAGCAGTTCTCGATGCCCTCGGCATCGCACCCGAGGTCTCTGGCGCCTACGCCAGCGGATGGCTCGAGGGAAGCGGCCCGCTTCTCGAGTCGTATGACCCGACGACCGAATCGGTGATCGGGACGATCCGCCAAGCGAGCCTCGACGACTACGAAGCCGCCGTTACCGCCGCCCAGGATGCGTTCTCCGGCTGGCGCATGGTGCCGGCGCCAGAGCGCGGCCAGTACATCCGCAAGATCGGCGAGGCCCTACGCGCGTACAAGGAGCCCCTCGGCGCCCTCGTTGCCATGGAGATGGGCAAGATCAAGGCAGAGGGTGAGGGCGAGGTCCAGGAGATGATCGACATTGCAGACTTTGCCGTCGGCCTGTCGCGTCAGCTCTATGGCCTCACGATCGCATCGGAGCGGCCGCGCCACCGCATGTACGAGCAATGGCACCCGCTCGGCCCTATCGGCATCATCTCAGCTTTCAACTTCCCGGTCGCCGTGTGGTCATGGAACGCGTTCATCGCTGGCGTGTGTGGCGACTCGATGATCTGGAAGCCATCGCCGGTGACGCCCCTGTGCTCCATCGCCGTCCAGAACATCTGCCATGAGGTGATGGACGGATCAGGTTTCGAGGGCGTGTTCAACCTCACGATCGGCGATGTCGACCCGATCGGTGACGCGATGGTGAACGACACTCGTCTTCCCCTGATCTCCGCGACCGGTTCGGTGCGCATGGGTCAACAGGTCGGCACGAAGGTGGCGGCACGCCTGGGCCGCAGCCTTCTCGAACTCGGGGGCAACAACGCCATCATCGTGATGGAGGATGCCGATCCCGAGCTCGCCGTGCGGGCTGCACTGTTCGCCGCTGCTGGCACGACCGGTCAGCGGTGCACGTCCCTCCGCAGGCTCATCGTCCACAAGGACATCGCAGACACGCTGATCCCGCGCCTCGTCGAGGCATACGGATCCATTCCGATCGGCGACCCCCTCGACCAGGGAACGCTTGTCGGACCTCTGGTGAACAGGGCGGCGGTCGACACCACGAAGGCCGCGCTCGAGATCGCCATGGAGCAGGGAGCCGAGGTGCTCGTCGGAGGCAAGGAAGTCGACGGACTCGGCCACTTCTTCGAGCCGACCCTCGTCAGGATCCCCGCGGACGCCCCGATCGTCCAGCAGGAGACGTTCGGGCCGCTGATGCACGTGATCGTGGTCGACTCCTACGAGGAGGCGCTCGCGGTCCACAACGGCGTCCCGCAGGGTCTCTCTTCTGCGATCTTCACCGACTCGGTGAGGACGTCTGAGCGCTTCCTGTCCGCAGAAGGATCCGATTGCGGTATCGCGAACGTGAACATCGGCACCTCGGGCGCCGAGATCGGGGGAGCGTTCGGTGGCGAGAAGGAAACGGGCGGCGGCCGTGAGGCGGGGTCTGATTCGTGGAAGGCCTACATGCGCCGACAAACCGTGACGATCAACTGGTCGAACGACCTCCCCCTCGCCCAGGGTATCGAATTCGGTTGAGCCTCATTGGATGAGGGCCCCCCTGAGAAATCGGGAACCCGCCGCGCGCAACCCTGCGTCGGAGCGGTGAAGGATCTGAGAGAGAGGTCTCACCATGCGACGTTCGCTCATCGCATTTGCCGCAACGCTCGGAATCATTGCTTCCGCGTGCACCAGTTCTGGTTCGACGCCGAACGACGCCGACAACTTCCTCGGCACCGGTGGAGAAGGGATCTTCGCTGCCGGAGGCGCCGTCACGCGCTTCGAGTCGTGTGTCGACTTCCTCGCCTATGCCAAGAAGCACGCGATGGAGCGGGTCGGCCCCTATGGGCTCGACATGTACGGGGGCGGCCCTGTCATGTACGAGGAGTTCGCGACTGCGGCGCTCGACGACGTCGGCGGACAGGCGCCCCCCACGACCATATTCGCACCCGAACGTGACGGCGAGAGCTACTCGGGCACGAACGTGCAGGTCGCAGGGGTCGACGAGCCTGATCTCGTCAAGACAGACGGTGAACGGATCTTCGTGGTCGGTCGCGGGCAGCTCTTCTGGATCGACGTCACCGGTGAACCGAAGGTCGTCGCATCGATGCCCCTCGGCGGTTGGGGCCAGCAGCTCTTCCTGAGCGGTGACCGACTGCTCGTGATGACCGCCGGTGGCGAAGGTTTCGGCCGGTTCGCAGGCGACATCGTCTACGGCGGGAGCCAGCGCACCGTCCTCACCGAGATCGACGTGTCGGATCCGGGTTCGATGAAGGCCCTCCGCACGCTGACACTCGACGGCGGCATCCTCTCGTCACGCTCGATCGACGGCACCGTGCGTGTCGTCGTCCGGTCGACACCTGTCGGGTTCGCATGGCAATACCCGGAGGGTGAGGGGATCCGGGCAGAGCGCAAGGCAACCGAGGCAAACAAGAAGCTGATCGAGGAGTCGACCCTCGCAAACTGGGTGCCGTGGTACGTCCTCGAGGACCACACCAACGGCAATACGTCCGATGGCCCGCTCCTCGGCTGCGGCCGTGTGGGCCATCCCGATGAGTTCGCCGGGCTGTCGATGCTTTCGATCCTCACCGTCGACCTCGATGAGGGCCTCAAGCCAGCCAGGAGCATCGGCCTCATGGCGGAGGGAGAGACGGTGTACGCGTCCGCGAGCAACCTCTACGTTGCGACCTCACCATGGCGCGTCTGGCCGGTCGACGTGCGTGATGCCGCGAACTCGACGCCCGTCACCCAGATCCACAAGTTCGACATCAGCACCGACGAGGCGACGTACGAGGCGTCTGGGGAGATCGAGGGAGTGCTGCACAACCAGTTCTCGCTCGACGAGTACCAAGGCATCCTCCGGGTCGTGGTGACCGATGAGGTGCCATGGCGCAGCCAGGGCGAGATCCCAGACACCAGCGTTGTGGCGCTCGAACAGCACGGCCAGAAACTCGAAGCGGTCGGCTCCGTTTCGGGGCTTGGGAAGAACGAGCGCGTGTACTCGGTTCGGTTCGTGGCTGACCGCGCGTACGTCGTGACGT
>QJWC01000019.1 GCA_003235475.1 Acidimicrobiia bacterium
GCTTGGCGTGTTCGACAAGGTGAGCGGCTCGAGCCTCACGATGTGTTCGGGTTCGAATACGGGCGCAGCGCTCAGCGCGGCGACCTATGACCCGTACTACGTTCGTACCGCTCCGTCGGACGACATCCAGGCTCCGACGCTTGGCGACCTCGTCCTCGAAGATGGGCAGACGTCCGTTGCGGTCGTGTGGCGCTCCGATGAGTATGGACGAGGCTTCGGCGAGGCGCTTGCCGGGTACCTCGAAGGTGCGGGTGCGACCGTTCCTTTGGCAGAGGGTTATGACTTCTCCGCGGCTTCGTTCGCTGATCTCGCGGCGAAGGTCGTCGACTCGGGTGCGGAGGCACTCGTGATGATCACGTTCGATGAGGGCGCCCAGATCCTCCAGGATCTCAATGGTGCAGGCTTCGGCGGACAAATCTACGTCGCAGACGGGTTCAAGGACAACGTCACCGTCGACTCGCTCGGCGGCAACGCTGCGTTGCTCGAAGGCATCCGTGGTACGGCGCCTTCGTCGTCACCCGCCAATGGTGAGCAGACGTTCGCGGATAGGCTCGAGGCATTCGCCCCGGGTACGCCGACGATCTTCTCGGCGCACTTCTACGACTGCGTCATTGTGACGGTGCTTGCTGCACAGGAAGCGCAGAGCTCCGATGCATCGGTGTTCGTGGATCACATGATCTCGGTCACCGGTGGCGGCGAGAAGTGCAACACGTTTGCCGCGTGCTTTGCACTGCTGCAGGAGGGCAAGGACATCGACTACGACGGTGCGTCGGGCCCGCTGGACTTCGGTTCGAACGGCGAGCCGACGATCGGTACGTACGATTTGTTCGAGTACGACGCCGACGGCGCCCCCCAGTCCTTCGATCAGAAGGTCGGGTCGCTCGGCTAGCGGGAGCTACGAGACGACGAGAAGGGGCTCGGCGATACACCGGGCCCCTTCTCTATTCGGCCCTTCCGAGGGTGCCGAGGTAGAGGTCGATCACCTTCGGGTCGTGAAGGAGTTCGGCGCCCGTGCCGCTGTATGCGTTCTGACCCTGATCGAGCACATACGCCTTGTCGGCGATCTGGAGGCACCGCCTTGCGTTCTGCTCGACCATCAGGACAGACACGCCGCTGTCTGCGATCCGACGGGAACGCTCGAAGATCAGGTCCTGATTCGCGGGGGAGAGCCCGGCCGACGGCTCGTCGAGCAGAAGAAGCGACGGATCCATCATCAGTGCCCTCCCCATGGCGACCATCTGGCGTTCGCCGCCAGAGAGGAGCCCCGCCTTCTGACCAGCACGTTCCCCGAGGAGGGGAAACAGCTCCGACACCACCCCGCTCCGTTCATCCCACCGCTCCGGAGCGAGATACAAGCCCATCCTGAGGTTCTCCTCCACCGTGAGGGACGGGAAGATGTTCGACCGCTGGGGTACGTAGCCCACGCCCTTCGACACCAGCTCGTGGGCGGACATACCCGTGATGTCGACTCCCCGGAGCGTCACCGATCCCCTGCGGACTGCAACCAACCCGAAGACCGCCTTGATGAAGGTCGACTTGCCAGCGCCGTTCGGCCCGATGATGCCGGCGAGCTCTCCCTCGAGCACCTCGACGTCGATGCCGCGGAGGATGTCGACGCCTGGCAGGTAGCCGGCGTGCACGCCACTCGCGGACAACAAGGGCGACGGTGTCATGGCGCCGCATCCCCGTGGTGCTCGCCGAGATATGCGTCGATGACCACACGGTTACGGGCGATGCTCGAAGGCGGCCCTTCTGCGATCACGGCGCCCTGTGCGAGGACGACGACCCAGTCCGAGATCTCCTGCACGACGTCCATGTCGTGCTCGATGAAGATCACGGTCATCCCGTCGTCGCGAAGCGTCTGGATGTGGGTAAGCAGCGACTGCGTCAGCGCAGGATTCACGCCGGCCATCGGCTCGTCGAGCATGATCACCTCGGGACCGACCATCAGCGCCCGTGCCACCTCGAGCAGCTTTCGCTGGCCCCCGGACAGTGATCCCGCGTATTCGTCCACCATGGTCGAGAGGCCGAACCGGTCGAGCAGCGCCGCGGCCCTCTCCTTGGCGTCCGCCTCGGCAGCACCCCACCCGCCGAGCAGCGCTCCCCTGAGCCGTTCGCCGGGATTGTGCTGATCGGCAACGAGCAGGTTCTCCATGACCGTCAGCCGCGCCAGCGAGCGCGTGAGTTGGAACGTCCGCACCATCCCCCGGCGGGCGACGCTGTGGGCCGGAATCCCGACGAGGGATCCTCCGTTGAGATGCCACTCGCCGGCGTTCGCGTTGTCGAACCCGCTGAGCACGTTGAACAGCGTCGTCTTCCCGGCACCGTTCGGCCCGATGAGCGAGGTCACCGTGTGACGTTGGATCTCGAGGTGCCCCACGTCGACTGCCACGAGTCCGCCGAAGGTGCGAGTGACGCCATCGACCACGAGCACGGGATCCGACTTCGCAACACCAGGGACCGGTTCGGCGAACGGCTGATCAGCGACCATCGAGTGTCACCTCATCGGGATCCCCGAGGATCCCCTGGGGGCGGAAGACCATCAACGCCATCAACCCGGCGCCGACGAGGATGAGCTTGATCTGGCCCGCCTCGGCAGGTGAGATCAGCGTGTTCAGCCAACCGATCTCGGCTTGCGACGATGCCATGAAGGCGTCGAACGTGAAGAAGAGGAACTGGAAGACGAGCGCTCCGACGAGAGGCCCGACGATCGTGCCTGCCCCACCGAGGATCACGATGACGTAGAGAATGAACGTGATATTCGGCAAATACGCGTCCGGCGTGACATTCTGCTGCTCGATCGCGAGCAGGATGCCGGCGATTGCTCCAATCGCGCCACCGATCATCAACGACTGCAGCTTGTAGTTGAACACGTTCTTTCCGAGTGCGCGGGTCGCGTCCTCGTCTTCTCGAACTGCTTTCACCACCCGCCCCCACGGGCTGTTGATGAGACGTCGCACGAGGAGTAGGAGCAACAGCACGACCACCCACGAGACGATCATCACCCACAGGCGCCTGCCTGTCACGAGCCACGATCCGATCCCGTAGGTCTCTCCGGGAGGGAAGGGATTGAGGTCGAAGAACGCATTCGCGAAGCCCTGGATGCCGAAGACGCCGTTCGTCACGGGCTCAGCCCATGAGGATCGGACGACGAGCCTGATCACCTCTGCCACGGCGATCGTCGTGATGGCGAGGTAGTCGGCACGGAGACGGAGCGTGGGGAGCCCGAGCATTGCGCCGAGCAGAACCGCAAGCATGATGCCGATGGCGATCCCAAGCCATAGGGAACCCCCGGCCTCGACGGTGATCGAGGTGCCGTACGCGCCAGCAGCCAGGAATGCGACCTGCCCGAAGTTCAAGAGGCCCGTGTACCCGAATTGGAGGTTGAGGCTGATCGCCGCGATGGCGTACGCGGCTGTGACCGGCCCGATCATGGCGAGGAACCCGTCCCTGAGGATTGCCACGAGATCCATCAGCCGATCCTCTCCCGCGACCCGAGGAGGCCTTGCGGCCGGACGAGCAGCATCACGATCAGCAAGAGCAGTCCGATGGCGCTCTTGAGTTCGCTCGGTACGAACATGGTGCTCATCTCCACCGTGACGCCGACCACGAAGCCTCCGACCATCGCACCGTAGGCGGTTCCGAGGCCACCCAGGACCACGGCGGCGAAGATGAGGAGGAGGAGGCGGAAGCCCATGTCCCACTGCACGGCCTCGTTCACGCCGAAGAAGATTCCTCCCAGTGCCGCAAGCCCACCAGCCATGACCCAGGTCACGGTGATGACACGATCGACGTTGATGCCCGAAGACTCGGCGAGGTCGGGATCATCCGAGACAGCCCGCACTGCGGTCCCGGCTTTCGTTCGTTGGAGGAACAACCCGATGGCCCCGAGCACCACGACCGCGACCGCGATCGTGACGAGGTGCTTGGGCACCATGGGAATGCCGAGGATCGTGACCGGCGACTGCCCCGTGTAGTCCGAAAAGAGCCGTCGCTGTCCGCTGAAGACGACGAGGATGACGTGCCG
Organism: Acidimicrobiia bacterium; assembly: GCA_003235475.1. Classification (GTDB taxonomy): domain Bacteria; phylum Actinomycetota; class Acidimicrobiia; order Spongiisociales; family UBA5794; genus SZUA-442. The sequence goes on from QJWC01000019.1 coordinate 4,028, forward strand.
CATGGCGAAGGCGAGTCCGATGGACACGACCATCATCGAGATCAGGCCCATTCCCTGCTTGCGGAGGCTGCGCCACAAACCACGATCCTGCACCCACCCGAACCCGGCGCCGAGGAGAATCGCCGGGACGGCGGCAACGACCAATGGCCATCCTGGCCCAGCAGGCGACGTGGAGAAGAAGTATGCCAACACAGCCCCGAGGGTGACCATCTCGCCGTGGGCGAAGTTGACGAGTCCGGTGACAGCGAAGATCAGGGAGAGCCCGACCGCGCTCAAGGCGATCACAGCGCCGAGCTTCAGGCCGGCAACGAAGAGCGTCCCGACGCGTTCGAACGTTGAAACCGTCGAAACCGCGCCTTCACCGAGCGGGAACAGGACGGTCTTCTCCTGCCCCTCGGTGACTTCGACCTCTGGAAGCTCGACCTTGTCCGGGTCGGTCAGCGTCACGCCCTCCGGGAGGGTCGAGATGTCGAGGCGGACCTGGTAAATGCCTGGTCCGGGTACCGGGATCAGCCAATGGCCCTCGGCGTCGCTCGTTCCAGATCCGATCTCGGTTCCGTCCTGGCTCACGATCATGGTGACGCCTTCGACGGGTGAGCGCACGTCGTCGAGGCGCACGATCAATGTTCCCTTGATCGCCTCACCCTCGGCCATCACGGGCGAGGCGAACGACAACAGCGCCGCGACCAGGAGGCCGAATATGATGAGTCTGCGGGCGAAGCTGGGCACTGTCGAGCGATTGTAGGTTGCCGATGAAGGCCACACCGAGGTGACGAGGAGCACGTCAGACGTGGTGATCGTCGGCGGCGGCATCATGGGGATGTCGCTTGCCCATCAGATTCGCAGGCGGTCGAACCTCAGCGTCGTGGTCCTCGAAAAGGGAATCGGGCTCGGCGAAGGATCGACGGGTGGGTCTTCGGCGATCACCCGGCAGCGATACAGCCGGGTCGAGAACATCCGGATCGCACGCGACGGGAACCGGATCTGGCGCAACTGGTCCGAATACACCGGACTCCCGGATCCGGTCGGGCGATTCCACGACATCGGCGTGCTGTGGATGATGGACGACGATCCGGCTGCGGTCGTGCGCGATTGTGCCCGCCTCGCGGCTGAGGGCGTGGATGCGGTCGTCATCGACGCAGATGGGGTCCGGGAGCGATTTCCGGCCCTGTCAGCGTGCATGGAACCGTTCGACCTGACAGGCGAGGTCGAGCACGTGTGCCGTGACGGTTCAGCCTTCCTCCTCGAACGCGATGCTGGCTACTTCGATCCGACTGGCGCGCTCCTCGATGTGCGAAACGCAGCGGTCGCGGGTGGTGCAGACGTGCGGATGCGGGCAGAGGTCGTCGAATTGAGGTCGGGGCGTGGCACGATCACGGGAGTTCGGCTCGCTGACGGTTCCGAGATCTCGGCAGGGTTGGTCGTGAACGCGGCCGGTCCTTGGTGCAACCGCATCAATGCCATGGCGGGCGTCGACCACGGATGGGAACTGGTGCCAACGCGCATCCAGGTGATCTACCGGGACCTTCCGCCGGAGGTTCCTCGGCCCTTGCCGGTGGTCGGCGATGCGAGCGGAGGTTCCTATTTCCGCCCCGAGGCCGGTGACGGACAGATCATTCTCGGGTCCATCCTCGAAGAGGACGAGCGCGAGGAAGCGGATCCTGACGACTACAACAACGCGGCTGACCGGTCGTGGATCGACTTCAAGATCCATGCCTTGCACCACCGCATTCCGTCGCTTCCGTACACCGGGGTTCCCGGCGGCATGGCAAGTCTGTACACGGTCAATCGGATCGACGTCCTCCCGGTCGTCGGTCCGACGCACGTCGAGGGGTTCGCCCTGATGAACGGGTTCTCGGGCCACGGCTTCAAAGAGAGCCAGATCGTCACGTCGATGATGGCGCAGTGGATCACCGGTGAGAGGGCGGCATTCGACACCGATGTGCCGATGGAGTTCCTCTCGATCGATCGTGACCCGATCGCCATGGGGGATCTCAACGTCCTGGCCTGAGTGACCGCCGGGAATTGATGGAGATAGCGCTTCGTCGGTAACTCGGATTTGGTAGGTTGTGGGCACCATGGAACGCACAGTCCACCACCTGCTCACGACCAAGGGGACCGAGGTCCATTCGATCCGGTCGGATGTGAAGGTCATCGATGCGCTCGCCATCCTCGCGGACAAGAACATCGGCGCGGTTGTGGTCGTCGACGACGGGGAGCTCGTCGGGATCCTCTCGGAACGCGATTATGCCCGGAAGGTGATCCTGAAGGGCCGGGCGTCGCACTCGACGTCCGTCGCGGACATCATGACGCCTGATCCCGTCACGATCGGCTTGTCAGCGACCCTGACCGATTGCATGACGATGATGACCGAGCACCGCTTCCGCCATCTTCCCGTGGTTGATGACGGCGAACTCGTCGGTGTGATCTCGATCGGCGACGTGGTGAGCGGCGTGATCGATGACCAGCGCTTCCTGATCGAACAGCTGGAGAGCTACATCACCGGCTGAGGTCAGGCGCCCCGCTTGGCGAAGGTGTCAGCATCGAACGGCTCGATCATGATGCACTCGCCTGGGCATTCCTCGGC
>QJWC01000037.1 GCA_003235475.1 Acidimicrobiia bacterium
GCTTCGGCTTCCGGCCCTGGCGGACCAGTTGCTGTACGGTTGGCACGTTGCTCTTTGCTCTCTCTTCGGCGCACCCCGACCCGAAACCCGGGTATCGGAGTTCTTGACGAACGAAAATCGGCCTCCTTGCTCGTACGCAAAGGGACCGATCCCTTGTGTGAGCCTCTTCCGGCACAACAGCGCCTCAACCAGTTGGTCGGGAACGCCTCCGGGTACCGGCGGGCTCGGTTGGGAAAAACCGTGACGGAGTATACCGCATGCGCGCGCTACAGCGCAAGACGAAGTGGCCCCGTGGCCATCAGCCCCGTCGCTGGGACGAAACTAGCACATCGAGCCGCGGACAGGGAGGATTTTCGGCGGCCTCATCAGATCGGGAACTCGGGCGGTTCGGGTGCCTCCACAGGCTCAGCGTTCTCCGCCGGAGATGGTGGCGGTGGCTGGCGGGGTGTCGATTGCTGCCGGTATTCACGAAGACCTACAGCTGCGAAGAACACGACGATGAGGGCACCGAACCGATAGCCCTTCGCCCATGCCAGCGGTGCGAGCACGGCAACCGCGAGCCACGTGATCACCTGGGCGATCAGCGGCGCCCGCTCGGGGTTCACGATCGAGATCAGGTGTTTGACCATGTGACCACCATCGAGCGGAACGATCGGGATCCAGTTCAACGCCCCCCAGATCAGTGACGTGAAGACGAGGGAATCGATGAACACCCCGAGCTCGTACGGGACCCCGTCGAAGACGCCCGCTCGGATGAGGCCGTACACCGCTCCTCCGAGAGCGATTCCGACAGCGGATCCGGCCGCGGAAACGAGGAACGACTTCCCGTGAGTGAACGGTCGGCCATGGTGGTAGCTGGTCAGCCCGCCGAGGGCGTAGAGGGTGACGGAGATCCCGGCACCCCCGAGGGATCGGGCGACGAGGGCGTGGCCGAGCTCGTGGGCCACGATCGACACGAACGCCGCCGCCGTCCACGACGCGATGGCGACGCCGCTGTATGCGGTCGCGCCGAGAAGCGCGACGAAGAGAAACGTGACATGGACGCCGACAGGGATGCCGAACATCGAGAACCGCAGCATGAGGGCAGGGTATCGCCCCGCCACCGGACCTCGACGACGACTGAGTCCTGGCCACATACGAAGACGGGGACCCCGGAGGGTCCCCGTCAACCATTTCGATCGAATCGGACTCAGTCGTCGTCGCCGTCCGATGGGGCGTCCGTCGTGGATGCACCGAGCGATGCAAGCCACTCGGCCGGGTCCTGCGGGAGGGCCTCTTCCGATGACTCGAAGTCCACGTCGCCGAACAGCGCTGCCGCGGTCGGCACGGAGGCACCCGGGAGCATCGGCTCGATGCCCTGGTACACCGTCGAACCGGTGCCCGCGGGGATCAGCTTGCCGATGATCACGTTCTCCTTCAGACCACGCATGTAGTCAGACTTGGAGTTGATCGAAGCCTCGGTGAGCACCCGCGTGGTCTCCTGGAACGACGCTGCAGAGAGCCACGAGTCGGTCGCGAGCGACGCCTTCGTGATGCCCATCAGCTCCGGGCGGCCCTCAGCGGGCTGCTTGCCGTCCTCGACGAGCTCACGGTTGATGTCCCGGAACTCCTGCGAGTCGACGAGCTCCGCGGGCAGCCACGGGCCGTCGCCTGGCTTAGCGATGCGCACCCGGCGCAGCATCTGCCTGACGATCAGCTCGATGTGCTTGTCGTGGATGTCCACGCCCTGGGAGCGGTAGACCTCCTGAACCTGATCGACGAGGTAGCGCTGACATGCGCGCACGCCCTGGATCGCAAGGACTTCCTTCGGGTCGAGCGGACCCTCGGTGAGCTGCGTTCCGGGCTCGATGATGTCGCCCTCGGCAACACGGAGGCGGGCACGCACCGGAAGCGGGTACCTGACCTCGTCGTCGCCGTCGACGACCATCACGAAACGGTCGCCCGTGTCGGGATCCTCGTCGAACGCCACCGCGCCGCCGATCTCGGCGAGAATCGCAACACCCTTCGGCGTGCGGGCCTCGAAGAGTTCCTGGACACGTGGCAGGCCGTGCGTGATGTCCTCACCGGCGATACCGCCCGTGTGGAACGTCCGCATGGTCAGCTGCGTGCCCGGTTCACCGATCGACTGGGCGGCCATGATGCCCACCGCCGTGCCTGGCTCGACCATTGCGCCAGTGGCGAGGTCGATGCCGTACGACAGCTGCGAAATGCCGTGCCTCGAGGTGTCCGTGAGCGGCGAGCGCACCCGGATCTCGGACACGTCCTCGAGTTCCACGATGCCGTTGACGGCTTCGCGGTCGAGCACGAACCCTTCGCGCAGCTTGCGGCCGTCAGGCAGCTCGGCGAGCGAGCGCCCGATCTTTACGTCCTCTGCGAGCACGCGTCCGAAGATGTGGTTGCGGAGGTGGCGCACCGGGTTGCCCTTGGCGTCACGAATCTTCATCACGAGGCCCGGATCATCGGACTCGTCCGAGTGGATGATGATCTCCTGGGAGACATCGACCAGACGGCGGGTCAGGTATCCGGAGTCAGCCGTGCGAAGCGCCGTGTCGGCGAGACCCTTGCGGGCCCCGTGCGTCGAGATGAAGTACTCGAGCACCGAAAGGCCTTCGCGGAAGTTCGACTTGATCGGCTGCGGGATGATGTCACCTTTCGGGTTCGCGACCAAGCCACGCATACCGGCGATCTGTCGAAGCTGCATGATGTTCCCACGAGCACCCGAGCGGACCATCATGTCCATCGGGTTGAACGGATCCTCCTGGAGGGTCCGCTGCATCGCGTTCTTGACCTCGTCGGTCGCCTCCGTCCAGATCTCGATCAGCTCCGAGCGACGCTCGTCGTCGGTGATCACACCCTTTTGGTACAGGCTCTCGACGTTCTCGGCCTTGTCCTCGAATGCAGACAGGATTTCGAGCTTGTCATTTGGCGTCTTCACGTCCTGCAGGCCGATCGTGAGACCGGCACGGGTCGCGAAGTGGAACCCGAGCTCCTTGATGTTGTCGAGCGTGTTCGCCACATCCGGCTTGTCGTAGGCGTGGATCACCTCTTCGACAAGCGTCCGGATGTCGCTCTTGAGCAGCGTGGCGTTCACATACGGGAAGCCCTCCGGGAAGGCGCCGTTGACGAGCGCACGACCGAACGTGGTGTCGAGGAGGACGTCCGGATCGACCGGCGAATCCTCGATGAGGTCGCCGAGCAGCGGCTTGAGCTGCGCATGGATCTCCTCATCGCCCGCCAACTTCCCGACCCTGATCTTGATCGGTGCATGCAGGGAGATGTCGCCGAGTTCGTACGCCATCCGTGCCTCGTCGACGTTCGCGAAGGCGCGCCCGGCGCCCTTCGCGTCCTCGGACAACGCAGACAGGTAGTACATGCCGATGATCATGTCCTGGGAAGGCGTCACGATCGGGCGGCCGTCAGCCGGCGACAGCACATTGTTCGATGACAGCATGAGGATCCGGGCTTCCGCCTGGGCCTCAGCGGACAGCGGAAGGTGGACCGCCATCTGGTCGCCGTCGAAGTCAGCGTTGAAGGCCTCGCACACGAGCGGGTGCAGCTGGATCGCCTTGCCCTCGATGAGCACCGGCTCGAACGCCTGGATGCCAAGACGGTGGAGTGTCGGCGCACGGTTCAACAGCACAGGGTGCTCCTGGATCACGTCCGCGAGCACGTCCCACACCTGGGCGCGACGCCGCTCGACCATCCGCTTTGCTGCCTTGATGTTCTGCGCGATGTCGAGGTCGACGAGTCGCTTCATCACAAAGGGCTTGAACAGCTCGAGCGCCATGATCTTCGGGAGACCACACTGGTGCAGGCGAAGCTGCGGACCGACCACGATGACCGAACGGCCCGAGTAGTCGACGCGCTTGCCGAGCAGGTTCTGGCGGAATCGGCCCTGCTTGCCCTTCAGCATGTCCGAAAGCGACTTGAGCGGCCGGTTGCCCGGGCCGGTCACGGCACGACCACGACGGCCGTTGTCGAACAGGGCGTCAACGGCCTCCTGCAGCATGCGCTTCTCGTTGTTCACGATGATCTCGGGAGCACCGAGGTCGATGAGCCGCTTCAGGCGGTTGTTCCGGTTGATGACACGGCGGTACAGATCGTTCATGTCGGACGTCGCGAATCGGCCGCCGTCGAGCTGGACCATCGGGCGAAGGTCCGGTGGGATCACAGGGATCGCCTCGAGGATCATGCCCTGCGGGTCGTTCTTGCCGTCAGCGAACGGCTGTACGACCTTGAGCCGCTTCATCGCACGTTGGCGACGCTGCTGGCTGTTCGCCTCGAGGTCCTCACGCAGGCGCCCGACCTCTTCGATGAGATCCATGCGACCGATGAGGTCCTTCACGAACTCGGCACCCATGCCACCCGTGTAGTACTCGCCGTAACGGTCGACGATCTCACGCCAGAGCTGCTCCGACTCGACGAGATCGCGCGGCTTCATCGACTTGAACGTGTCGAACGCCTCGTCGAGGAGTTCGACCTCGACGGTCGCGCGGTCCTCGCGGTCCTTGATCTCGCGATCGACTTCCTTCTTGCGGGCGTTCAGGTCGGTGGCCTTCGCTCCTGCGTCCTCCATCTGGGCGAGCTCGCCCTCGAGGCGCTCGAGGCGGCCTTCCTTCCACTCCTCGAACTCCTCGGAGATGAGCACGCGCTCGTGACGAGCCGCTTCCTCGAGATCGGGGAGGTCCTTGTCACGCTTCTCGACGTCGACATGCGTGACGAGGTACGCGGCGAAGTAGATGACCTTCTCGAGATCCTTCGGCGACATGTCGAGCAAGTAGCCGAGTCGGGACGGAACGCCCTTGAAGAACCAGATGTGCGTCACCGGGGCTGCGAGCTCGATGTGGCCCATGCGCTCACGGCGCACCTTTGCGCGCGTGACCTCGACGCCGCAGCGTTCACAGATGACGCCGCGGAAGCGGACACGCTTGTACTTGCCGCAGTAGCACTCCCAGTCCCGCGTGGGACCGAAGATGCGCTCGTCGAACAAGCCGTCCTTTTCCGGCTTGAGCGTGCGGTAGTTGATGGTTTCAGGCTTCTTGACCTCGCCGAACGACCAGGACCTGATCTGGTCCGATGATGCGAGACCGATTTTCAGTTCATCGAAGAGTTGTGGCACGTGCGCTCCTGTATCAGTGCTCGATCGGGTGTTCAGACTTCCATGTCGGGACGCTCGGGCCTCGAGATATCGATCCCGAGCGAAGCCGCCGTGCGGAACACGTCGTCTTCGAGGTCCTTCAGTTCGACTTCCTCACCTGCCGAGAGCATTTCGACGTTGAGGCAGAGCGACTGCATCTCCTTGACGAGCACCTTGAAGGACTCCGGGATGCCGGGCTCAGGAATGTTGTCGCCCTTGACGATCGCCTCGTAGACCTTCACACGACCGCGGACGTCGTCCGACTTGATCGTGAGCAGCTCCTGGAGGGCGTAGGCCGCGCCGTACGCCTCGAGCGCCCAGACCTCCATCTCACCGAAGCGCTGGCCACCGAACTGGGCCTTACCGCCGAGCGGCTGCTGGGTGATCATCGAGTATGGGCCTGTCGAGCGAGCGTGGATCTTGTGATCGACGAGGTGGACGAGCTTCAGGATGTACATGTACCCGACCGTGATCGGCGAGTCGAACGGCTCTCCGCTCCGACCGTCGAACAGGCGGCCCTTGCCGTCCGGATCGATCAGCTGGATGCCGTCGCGGTTCTTCCTGGAGTTCGCGAGCACCTTGAGGACCTCGTCCTCGCGTGCGCCGTCGAAGACGGGCGTCGCGACCCTCGTCCACGGTTCTGCGCCGACGGACGCTGGGCTCTCGAGATCGTCGAAGGGCTCCCAACCGGTGGCCGCCGCCCAACCGAGGTGCGTTTCGAGCACCTGGCCGAGGTTCATGCGTGACGGAACGCCGAGCGGGGACAGGATGATGTCGACCGGTGTGCCGTCCTCGAAGAACGGCATGTCCTCTTCGGGGAGGATCTTGGCGATGACACCCTTGTTGCCGTGGCGTCCTGCGAGCTTGTCTCCGGCAGCGATCTTGCGCTGCTTGGCGACGTACACCCTGACGAGTTCGTTCATCCCCGGGGGAAGGTCGTAGCCGTCCTCACGGCTGAATTCCTTGACCGCGATGGCCTTGCCCGATTCACCGTGGGGAACCTTCAGCGAGACATCGCGGACCTCACGGGCCTTCTCGCCGAAGATCGCCCTGAGGAGGCGCTCCTCGGGTGTCAGCTCCGTCTCACCCTTCGGGGTGACCTTGCCGACGAGGTAGTCGCCGGGGCCGACCTCCGCACCGATGCGGATGATGCCCTTCTCGTCGAGGTCCATGAGAACTTCCTCGGCGACGTTCGGGATGTCACGCGTGATCTCCTCGGCGCCGAGCTTGGTGTCCCTCGCCTCGATCTCGTGCTCCTCGATGTGGATCGAGGTCAGGATGTCTTCCTTCACGAGACGCTCGGAGATGACGATCGCGTCCTCGAAGTTGTGGCCCTCCCACGGCATGAACGCAACCATGAGGTTCCGGCCGAGTGCGAGCTCGCCGCCGTCCGTCGACGCGCCATCGGCGAGCGGCTGACCAGCCTTCACCTTGTCGCCCTCGCT
>QJWC01000094.1 GCA_003235475.1 Acidimicrobiia bacterium
TTCTCCAGTCGACGCGATCGACGTTCTCCTCCACGCCACCAAGCCGCGGTAGCACTGAGGAGAACTCCAGTCGGGCTGGTCAGATTTGAACTGACGACCTCCTGCTCCCAAAGCAGGCGCGCTGCCAAGCTGCGCCACAGCCCGAAGATGCCAGACGATACTCCCCCATCCGTCGGACGGGCACTCGCCACCTTTCACTCCAGGGCGATCTGGCGAGTTGACATCGGCGGTGGGTAGGCTCCCGGGCGGGCCGCTAGCTCAATTTGGCAGAGCATTCGGCTCTTAACCGACAGGTTCTGGGTTCGAGTCCCAGGCGGCCTACTGAAGCCCCCGATCCGTCGGGGGCTTCTCCCTGCGTGGCACAATCCACGGCACACACCAGCGGGTGTGGCGGAATTGGCAGACGCGCCAGGCTTAGGACCTGGTGCTCGAAAGAGCGTGTCCGTTCGAGTCGGACCACCCGCACTCACGCATTGAGAAGCATCCCCGACAATGCACACCCCCCGACGCCGGGGCGCCAGCACTGTATCACCACCGCCCCGCCGGTATTGTGGACACATGCGGTCAACGGGCATCGTCGACGTGGACGAGATCCTCGTGCGCGTTCCGTACTTCGCCGATGCCGAGCGATTGACGGTCTCTGAACTCTCCGGCGGCCTCACGAACGTGAACTACCTCTTGAACGCCGACGACGAGCGGTTCGTGGTCAGGCACAGCCGACCGAATGCCACGGCCATCGGCATCGACCGTGCCGTCGAGGCGCAAGCAGTCGAGCGAGCATCCAAAGCCGGGATCGCACCCGAGACCATCGCGTTCCTTCTCCCGGAGGGCCACTCCGTCACCCGGTACGTCGAAACCGTGGCGGAGATCTCGCTCGAGGACGCGAAGGATCTGGATCACGTCACACGCATGGCGGATCTGTTGCGCCGGATCCACGCCCTCGAGCCGATCAACGGCGACTTCGACCCCTACGCGGACATTGCTCGTTGGAGGTCACAGGCCGATGAGCGAGGCATCCATTACTCCCAGCTGGCTGCTCGCACCTTCGACCGCGCGCTTCATGTCGGCGATGGTCGGCGCGGCGCGTACGACGCTGTCCTGTGCCACAACGACCCATACTCCATGAACGTGCTCGACGTCGGCGAGTACCTCCTCATCGACTGGGAGTACGCCGGCATGGGTGACCCGTTCTTCGACCTCGCAGCAGTCGGGTACCTCCTCGACCCGGCTGGCCGATACCACCTGCTCTCCGAATACTCCGGGGAGCCTTCAGACGTACACATGCGATCACTCGTCGACATGATCGTCGTCTTTCTCGCCTGGAACGTCGCGTGGTCCCTCGTACAGATCGACGTGAGCCACATCGATCACGACTACGAGGCATTCGCCGAGGAGCTCCTCGACCTTCTCCCATGATCTCGGAACCCTTCGTCCCGGTGCCTACCTAGAGCATCCGATTTGTAACTATCTGCGTTTTAGCCCTTGACGAACCTGGTCTGAGTGCGTAGGAAGGAACCATATCTCCGGAGGTACAGGATGAACCGACGCCGCCGCCTTGTCATCGCGACGATTTTTGCTGTGATGATCCCGATGGCGCCTGCAGCCGCAGCGCCCGTTCCCGCTCAGGATGCAGCCCCCGGCGCGTTCCACGCGGACAGCAACCGAAACGGCCTGTCGGACTCGCTCGAAGGGCGACTCAATGCCGCGCGCGCACAGGACCGCTTCGAGGTGATCGTCACCTGGCGGGGACCAGCGAACGCCGCCGCGGCCCAGAGGGCAGTCGGGCCATTCACGGTCCTCAAGGAGTTCACGCTGATCGACGGCTTCCTCGCGTCCGTCAATGCCGGTCAGGCGCGTGCGCTCTCCCAGGTGTCCGGGGTGTTCCGCGTTGAGGAGAACTTCACCGCGCAGGCAACGAACTACGACACCGACCGCGAGTTCGGGACGGAACAATCGCGCACGGATTTCGGGATCGACGGGTCGGGCGTCAAGGTTTGCGTCGTGGACACCGGGGCTGACCCGAACCACGAGCAGCTCGACTCGAACATCGTTGCATTCCACGACTCGATCAACGGCCTCGCAAATGCGTACGATGATCAGGGCCACGGAAGCCACGTCGCCGCGACCATTGCGGGCGACGGGACGGGCGGGCCCAACGCGGCCATGTACCAGGGAATCGCACCGGGCGCGTCCCTCTACATCGCGAAGGTCCTCGACGGCGGGGGCTCGGGGACAACAGCACAGATCATCGACGGCCTCCAATGGTGCGTGGCCCAAGGCGTCAACATCGTCTCGGCAAGCCTCGGTGGCGGACCATCCGACGGACAGGATGCACTCGCGCAGGCCTTCGACAACCTCGTCACGGACCATGGCATCACCGCCATCGCAGCTGCCGGAAACTCCGGAGATGGCCCCGAGTCGGTCGAAACCCCGGGCGCCGCACCGAACGTGCTGACCGTTGGTGCGTCCTCCAAGATGAAGGACGGCCTGCACCTGGCTCCGTTCTCGAGCAGGGGCCCGAACCTCGCTGGCCTGATGAAGCCGGACGTCGTGTCTCCGGGTATCGCGGTTGCTTCCGCCCAGGCGAACACGACATCGGGGTACGTCTACGGCACCGGAACGTCCATGGCCACGCCGTTCACGGCCGGTACGGTCGCGCTCGCGCTGCAACTCGACCCGGGCCTCACCCCCGCGCAGGTCAAGTCACTCATCACCTCGACCGCACACGACGCGGGAATGCCCGGTGCTGACAACAACTGGGGATCAGGGCTCGTCGACGGATACGGGTTCCTTTCCACGGTGGCCGGCAGCCCCACGTCCGGGAACTTCCCGAACCACGACCATGTGGCGGATTCGGTCACGAACAATGGCCAGTGGTCGTACACGTTCAACGTCCCGAGCGAGGCGGCTGGCCAACCGATGGGAATCACGATCCTCATCGACGGCGAAGGGAAGTGCACAGCGTTCATCTTCGGCATCTGCTGGATCTCCGAATGGTCGCCAGACCTCGATGCTCGTCTGATCGCGCCCGACGGATCCATGTCAGAAAGCCGATGCCCGCTCGAGTTCGATTGCGGGACGACCGGCGTACAGGAGGTCTTCTACACGACCTCCGCCCAGGCCGGCACCTACACCCTCGAGATCTACCCGTTCGAAGGCACGGGAGGGCCGTTCGACATCGACATCTTCACCGGACTCCCGGGTGCGAGCCCGCCTGCGAACCAGGCTCCCATGGCCGATGCCGGGCCCAACCAGACGGTTGGTGACTCCGACGGCGCCCCTGGCGAGGCTGTCACCCTGGACGGCTCCGGCTCGAGCGACCCCGACGGCACCATCGTGTCATGGGACTGGACCGAAGGAGCCACCGCCCTCGGCAGCGGTGAAACCCTCGGCGTGAACCTCGGAGACGGCGTCCACACCATCACCCTCACGGTGACGGACAACCTCGGCGCCACCGACACCGACACCGTGACCGTCACCGTGGAGGCGCCACCCGCGCCAGCCTTCAGCGTCCACGTCGGGGACCTCGACGTCTCGACGTTGACCCTCCCGAAGAACCGGTGGAGCGCAAGCGCGACGGTCACCGTTCACGATCAGGACGGTGCGGTCGTTTCCGGCGCCGACGTCACGTTCAGCCTGAGTACCGGCGAAACCGTGTCGTGCACGACCAACGCGGTCGGTGTGTGCACCGTCTCGTCCCCGGAGTTGAAGAAGGGCACGAAGAGCGTGATCTTCACGGTCACCGATGTGGTCGCCTCCGAGGCCTACAACCCGGGCAGCAACCACGACCCCGATGGTGACAGCAACGGGACGTCGATCACGGCGACGCAGCCATAGACACCAGTCACCCACGGCTCTGGATCCAGGGCCGTGGGTGACGTCAGTCAACCGGCTCGCGGGGCGAGTCCCACTCGAAGTACGTGTCGTACCCGATGAGGGCCTTCACCGCAGCGGCCGCTCCTTGTACGGTCGGCGCCGCACCCCACGCATCGACTGCTTCAGCCGTGGGCTGATCCGCCATCCGAATTGCACCCAGCATCTTCTTGTCGCCCGGCACCCACCTTCGGCGATCGACGAACCACAGATACATCGACTCCTGAATCGCCGCTCCACACAGGGCAAGCGCGGTCGCTGGATCTCGGGACTCCACGTCCCTCGCGTTGTCGAGCAGATCGGTCGTCAGGTATTTGCGCAAAGTGACAACTTCAGCGGGGACCTTCGGACCGGCATCGCGGACCGCCTTCGCCTTCTCCCTCAGACCGGCGAAGACGCCGTCGGTGTCGCGAAGGATCACAGCGTCGCCGACGAGTCCGAGCGTTGGGGCCTTGCCGGATTCGGCCTCGGTCGAGAAGTAGCCGGGCACGCGTCGCGCAGGGTTGAAGAACATTTCGCACGCAACGCCATTGAACACGCGGGATTGGCGCTGGCGATGGTCGCCCTCGATGATGATGTAGATATCGAGATCGCTGTTCGGATCCCCGTCGCCTCTCGACAAGCTGCCTGAAAGGCCGATCGCGAGCGCGCGGTCAGAACGCGTATCGATGTAGGCGATCGCCTCGTCGAGAGCGGTGTCGTACGGCTCCCCCATCTCGGGCCGCCTCAGGCGCTCCGCCAACGCCCTGATCGCTCGGCCACGATGGCTCATCTCGTTCTTCGCACCAGGACCGATCTCCGCGAGCGTCCGACTTTCGACCTCGAAGATGGGGTCATAGCCGAATCCGCCCCCGCCGCGCGCCTCGGTTGCAATCGAGCCGACAAGCTCCCCGTGCACGACGATCTCGTCGCCTTCGGGCGTCACCAGCGCAATCGCCGTTCGGAACCGCGCACGACGGTCGGGCACGCCCTGTAACTCGCGCAACATCTTCGCCACGTTCTCCGCGTAGGTCGCGTGCTCGCCTGCATACCTCGCCGTGTGAACACCGGGGGCTCCCCCGAGTGCCGTGACCTCGAGGCCGGTGTCATCTGCAATCGCAGCAACGCCCGTCGCCTCCACGACGGCACGCGCCTTGAGCAGCGCATTCCCCGCAAGCGTGTCCTCGGTTTCCTCGACATCGTCCCACTCGAGCCCACGCACGACCTCGATTGGATGATCGAGGTCAGCGAGCACGGATTCGATCTCGCGGATCTTGTCGGCGTTCTTTGACGCGACAACGACGCGCGAGGGGCGCTTCACAACCTCGATCCGTTCTGAATGCCGACGAGCTCCTGGATGCCCTTCCATGCGACATCGAGCATCTCGTCGAGCATCTCCCTGCTGAACGGATCTCCCTCGGCGGTTCCCTGCACCTCGATGAGATCGCCGTCGCCTGTCATCACGATGTTGGCGTCGACATCCACAGCGACATCCTCTTCGTAGTCGAGGTCGAGCAACGCGGCGCCTTCCTGCACGCCGACGGAGATCGCCGCGATGTTCCGGATCATCGGGCTCTCGCTGAGCGTCCCCTGCTCGACGAGGGCATCGAACGCATCAGCGAGCGCGATCCACGCCCCGGTGATCGATGCCGTCCTCGTCCCGCCATCGGCCTGGAGGACGTCACAGTCGATGCGCGCCGTCAGTGGGCCCATTGCCTTCATGTCGACGGCGGCTCGCAGCGAGCGTCCGATCAGACGCTGGATCTCCTTCGTGCGACCCCCGCTGACCGAAGAGCGCCTGATCCGCTGCGGACTCGACCCCGGCAACATCGCGTACTCGGCCGTCACCCAGCCCTCGCCCTTCTCGCGCATCCACGGCGGAACCTCGTCATCGATGGACACGGTGCACAACACGCGGGTACGGCCCATCTCGATCAATACGGACCCCGGCGTCATCTCCGTGTAGCCGCGAGTGACCTTGACGGTTCGCAGCGCGTCTGTCGGGCGTTGTCTCATGCTCTCTCCGATGGTTGAAGGTTCCACACCGAGCCGGGCTCGGCATAGCCGACCGGGCCCGCGAACGCCGCGCTTGCCTCATCGAGGCTCCGTGCAACATCCCAATTCGCCCGCATGTGCGTGATCACCAATTCAAACACTCCCGCGATCGCTGCGATCTCGCCCGCTTCCTGCGCCGTCAGATGGTGGCCGTACGTGCGCTCATCCCGCAGCCCAAGCATCGAGGCCTCGCAGAGGAGAAGTGACGCACCCGTTGCAAGCGTGATCAGATCTCCTCCCGGCCCCGTGTCCCCGCTGTACGCGAGTACCGCTCCGTCCGCCTCGATGCGCGTCACGAGTGCGGGCACGGGATGAATCGCCTGACCGAACACCATCTCGAATCCGCCAACCGACACCTCGTCCCCCGGTCCCACCTCCGTGAACGCAAGGACGTCGTGGAATACGTGCCCCTCGTCCGCACGCGCAAACGCCGCGAAGTGATCCTTGGTCCCGACGGGCGCGAACACGGGGATGGCATCTGCCGTCACGCCCGCATACGCAAGGTACGCAAACAGGCCGAGGAGGTCCGCGCAGTGGTCGACGTGGGTATGTGACAAGACAACCGCATCGAGCTGGGAGGGTTCAACGACCTTCGCCAACTCCATGAAAGTGCCGGGCCCCGCATCCATCCACAGCGTCGCGCCGAGTGCTTCGACCAGGTATCCCGATGCGGGATTCCCGGGTGCAGGTGACGCACCGTTCGACCCGAGGACGGTCAGCTTCACGGCCCCCACCATCCCGCGAGGGCACCTCCGCCGATGATGCCAAGCCAGAGTACCGAGGCGATGATCCCGGCGAAGGTTGGCATCATGAAGTTCGAGCGGTACCGCCTCCACGACCACCACGCGAGAACGGCCGATGCCACGAGCAGAGCCACCACCACGGCATAGGGCGCGATCGGGAACGAAATGATGATCATGAGTGCCGCGAATGCCTGAAGGCCACCTCCCACATATCCGAAGAGCGACCGGTACGCCTCTCGGGTGTGTTCTGAGCGGGCCATCGCGGCGAGTCTACGAGACGACCGAAACCCAGACCTCGGACGGTTCCCCGTCGACGATGCGGAAGGCACGAACGGTCTGGCGCGTCCCCTCGACAGGCCCAACGATGAAGTGGAGCCAGCCGGGATCAGCCCCTCCCCTGATGTCGGCCTCTGACGGAACGGGTTCCGTCCGGACGTGGCTGTGGAACACGCCGCCGACGGTCCAACCGAGGCGTTCACCGAACCTCAGCGCGCCGAAGTGCTCTGACGGATCGATGGTGAAGCGATGCCCGGACCCGTCGACGTTCGTGAGACAACACACGAAGGCCGGGGCATCGCCTTCGAACAGCACGAGGCCGCACGCCTCAGCCGGATGACCAGCGACGGCATGTGTGAACATCGCATCGAGGAGGGGCCTGCGAACGACGACGCGCTCCACGCCAAGACTGGTTAGGGCGTCGTCGACGTCTCCGTCCGCGACGACAACGCGAACGCCGTACCGCCGATAGAAACCGGGGTTGAGCCCGCCCTCATCGTCGGCGACGACGCGGGATGCGATGTCGTCGGCAGCGAGCCGCGCCCGCGCGATGTCCGCTTCGGATCGAGTCGCGAACGTCGCGACCGTGACGTCGCTCGTCATCCCGTCGATTCTGCAGCGACCCTACGGACGTGGGCGACAAGGCTCGCCTCTCCGTCGGCGACATCGTCAGGCAACTCCCCTCGCCCCCACAACCACCGGTCCATCGTGACCGGGTCGGTGGAGATCGTCAGATCGGGGTCGCTGCCGGTGACGATCATGAACGTGTCGAGGGCGTCGTAGGTCCGGCCGGACCACGGCGACGTCCCGCCGAACGTCGCGGTCGCGAGATTCCACTCCCTGTCCCCGATGTCGATCGCGATCACCTTGTCGCCGGGCGTCACCGTGCCCCACGGCGGAGCGCCGGTCATCATCTCCTCGATGATCTCCCCCACGCCGTCCGCGCACAGCTCAGCATCGAGCGGTGACACGGAACCCGCGGCAAGCTCCCCATCAACGCGGTGGATCAACGTCTCGTGCGCCATCCTTCGGACCCACCACGAAGCCGGGTGGTCGTGGAGGCACCACGTGTACGTCGGGAGCGAGAGGTCGGCGTTTCGAAAGACCCTCAGCATCTCGACGACACCGTCCTCGAGCCATCCCGCGAGGTCGTCCACTGGTTCGTCCGGTGCGTCCTTCCACGTCGGCGAATCCTCGACGTAGCGGCCAACCACCGTCTCCGTCTTGTGCCTGTGGACCATGCCTGTGTGGATCGCCAGATCCTGCACCACCCATTCCGGACAGGAGGGCACGTCCGCAGCTGGGCCAGCGGCGCGGATGGCCGCAGCGAGAAGCGCTGCGTCGGCTTCGATGTGCGCCATGTAGGTCAGATCGTCCATGACCTGCACACTAGGGCGAGAGGGTGAGGGCGCGTAAGAACCCGGAGCGCCTTCGCTGGTTTCAGCGCCGCACGGGACCTTCGTGCGGGTCTCCGGGTTCCGGTGGTCCGAGTTGAAGTCGCCACCTACCTCTTCGAAGAGGAGCGCAACCTCAGGTTGTCGGTCGCGCTAGCGCTCGACCACCTCCGGGGTCCTCAAAAGACTTTCATACATTGCTGGACCACCTCCTCTCTCCGGACCGCCATCATGGCACGAGATTCGGCGGTTGTCACGCATGTACGCTGGCAATTTCGGGAGCAGCGCGGAGGGCGTGTGACGGACATCAAGCCGATGGTGATCGCGGCGTTGGAGGCGGCGGGCGCCGACTTCGAGACCATGGAGTGCGACCCGGACCTCGCCGACACCGCGCAGTTCTGCGAGCACTACGGAATCCCTCCCGAGCAGTCGGCGAACGCCATCGTTCTTGCCTCGAGGCGACCGCAGGGCGTCTACGCCATGTTCCTCGTGCTCGCGACCACGCGCCTCGACGTCAACCGGCAGGGTCGCTCGCTGATGGAGGTGTCGAAGGTGTCGTTCGCCCCACCGGACGTGACGGCCGAAGTCACCGGGATGGTCATGGGCGGCGTCACGCCCTTCGGTCGCCCGTCCGACCTTCCGCTGTTCGTGGACGCCGCCGTGATGGACCATCCCTGGGTGGTGATCGGAGGCGGGAGCCGGGACATGAAGGTGAAGCTCGACCCAACCGTGTTCGCAACCCTCGCGAACACGACCATCGTCGAAGGGCTCGCGAGTCCGATCTGACGCGGTCCGTCAGGCTGTCAGCGCCTTCTCATATCTTGTCTCCCACCGCGGCCTGCCAACGGTGATCCGCTTTCGGTCGCTCGTCTCCCTGAATCCGAGCGCCTCGTACAACGCGCGGGCGCCGTGGTTGTCGTCGACCACCCAAAGCGAGATCGCAATGGCCCCACGGTCCGATCCCCATCGCTCGATGGCCTTCATCATCGACCGACCGACGCCGCGCCGCCTCGCTGTCTCTGCAACGAACACCGCAACGACCGGCACGACGTGTGACGACTCCCGCTCTCGCCACAGGCCGACCGCCATGCCGACGGGCTCTCCGTCGCGAAACGCAAGGATCGTCAACTGGCCTTCGCCAAGCGCCCCCACCGCTGCGCGATCGATCCACATCTCGTCGAGATCCGCGGCGGCTTGGTCGTACGTCGTGATGAAGGCGTCCGGCGCCTCGAGGAGGGCACGGAGCCGGATCTCTTTCAGATGTGGCCAGTCGGAAGGCTCGATCGGCCGGACCTCGATTGCGTCACCCACGGTGCGCGGCCTAACCGCCGATGGTGAGACCGTGCTTCGGCCTCGGGTACAACTCCCCCGGTGGTTCGTCGCCCGTGTACTCGACCCACGTCATGTGCGTCTGCCCGTAGTCGCGCTCCTGCATGGTGATGCATCCCTGAACGGGGCATACGAGGCTGCAGAGGTTGCAGCCAACGCAGGCGTCCTCGATGATCCACACGCGTGTCCTGTCCCCGGAGCGTTCGGCGCCTATCGCCTGGTGCGCTCCGTCCTGGCACGAGATGTAGCAGAGACCGCAACCGATGCACTTGTCCTGGTCGATGTTCGCCTTGATGACGTAATTGATGTCGAGGTGCGCCCAGTCGGTGACCTTCCCAACCGAAAGCCCACGAAGCTCGTTGACACTCGCCATGCCCTTGCTGTCGAGGTAGTTCGAGAGCCCTTCGATCATCCCCTCGACGATGCGGTACCCGTAGTGCATGACCGCGGTGCAGACCTGCACGGTGGTCGCCCCGAGAAGGATGTACTCGGCGGCGTCCTGCCACGTCGCGATGCCGCCGATACCGCTGATGGGAAGGCCGTCCGTCTCGGGATCGGCCGCGATCTGGGACACCATGTGGAGGGCGATCGGCTTGACAGCCGGGCCGCAGTACCCACCGTGGCTCGACTTGTCGCCGACCACGGGCCTCGGCACCATCGTGTCGAGATCGACGCCAGTGATCGAGTTGATCGTGTTGATGAGGCTCACCGCGTCGGCACCGCCCTTCAACGCCGCACGGGACGCCGCTCGGATGTCCGTTATGTTCGGTGTCAGCTTCACGAACACGGGCACCGTCGCCGACGACACGGCCCATGTCGTGATGTCGCAGGTGTACTCGGGCACCTGGCCGACCGCGGCACCCATGCCCCTTTCCGACATACCGTGCGGGCAGCCGAAGTTGAGCTCGATGCCGTCGGCACCGGCCTGTTCGACCTGTTTGATGATCGTGTCCCACGCCTCCGGGTTCGACTCGACCATGAGCGACACGATCACGGCGTTGTCCGGGTAGCGGCGCTTGACCTCCGCGATCTCGATGAGGTTGTCCTCGAGGGTGCGGTCCGTGATGAGCTCGATGTTGTTGAGGCCCATCATCCGCTGGCCGTTGATGTCCACAGACGAATATCGGCTGTAGGTGTTCTCGATGGGTTCGCCGAGCGTCTTCCAGACAGCGCCGCCCCATCCCGCGTCGAACGCGCGCGCGATCTGGTCACCGGTGTTCGTCGGTGGTGCCGATGCGAGCCAGAAGGGGTTCGGGGAGTCGATCCCTGCGATGTTGACGGAGAGATCAGCCATGATCGCGCCTCACTTTCCCGCTGCGGCGGTGCGCAGAGTCTCGTCGATGTCGAATGCTGCGGCCTTTCCATGGGCCACGGCGTTGACCACTTCCTTGCCGCCGTTCACACAGTCCCCGCCAGCCCAAATGCGACCATTCGCCGTGCGGTACGAGTCGTTCACCACCACACGTCCTCCTTTGTCGGTCTCGACGCCGGGCAGCATCGAGAACCACGAGGTGCGCTTCTCCTGGCCAGTCGCCCTCAACACACGGTCGACGGGGATCCGGAACTCGGTGCCGTCGACCAGCTCCGGCCATCCGTCATCGTTGGGGAGCGTGCGTTGGCACACGATCGCTTTCACCCGATCATCGCCTTCGATGCGCACCGGGACGGCCCAGTGCATGAACTCCACACCGTTTGTCAAGGCCCGTTCGATGTCGTGGGGGTACGCGCGCATGTCGTTCCTCCCCCGGCGGTAGATGAGATAGACGTGATCTGCACCCGACATCGCTGCCTGCGTCGCCGCGTCGATCGACGTGTTGCCACCGCCTATCACGGCAACAGTCTGACCGGTCATGTCGCAGCCGCTGCGACGGACATCGGCGATGAACTCGAGTGCGTCCTCGGAACCCGCGAGGTCTTCGCCTTCCAATCCGATCAGGGGCACGGATCCGAGCCCGACACCGACGAACAGCGCATCGTGCTGTTCCATGAGCTCGTCGATCCCGAGATCGCTCCCAACGGCGACACCCGTCCTGATCTCGACCCCGAGGCCCTCGATGAAATCGACCTCGGCAAGGCTGGTCGGCAGGTCCATCTTGTAGTTCGCGACGCCGTACGTATTGAGCCCACCGGCATGTTCCGACGCCTCGTACACGACTGCCGAATGTCCCAGCTTGGCCAGTTCACCAGCGCACGACAGCCCCGCGGGACCACCTCCGATCACGCCGATGGAGAACCCGGTCGAAGGGGCGGGGGTGAACAATTCGAAGCCGCCGAACACCACGTCGTCCGTGGCATACGCCTGGAGGCGACCGATGTCGATCGGGCGTTCATGGAGATCGTTCAGCACGCACGCGCCGGCACACAGCACCTCCGTCGGGCAGACTCGCGCACACGAACCCCCGAGGAGGTTCGACTCGAGGATCGTCCGTGCCGAGCCGACGAGGTCGTTCGTTGCGATGCGCTTGATGAAGCCGGGAACGTCGATCGAGGTGGGGCACGCACGGGTGCATGGCGCGTCCCAGCACATCAGGCACCGGTGCGCTTCGACGAGCGCCTCGTCCGACGTCATGGTCGGCTGCGGCGACAAACCGCTCGTGGCTACCACGGTCGTCATACCTGACCTCCTCCGATCCGGCTCCGTCTTGAAGGGCGAGGGGTTGCCGTCGTCGACGGCAACCCCCACATCACCCAATGTTGCCTGTGGCTATTCGCCACCTTCTGTGAGTTCGATCGTCAGCGGCGTCCAGCCGTTGCCATCGACGTCCACGCCGTCGGCCCTGAGATTCGCGAGCGCTTCGGCGTTGATGTCGGTGATGTACGCACCGGCGGCCGGTTCGCCCTTCAGCACTGCACCGTCCACGGCATTCTTGATCGTCTGGTTCCAGAGATTCGGATCCATCGTGCCGACGCCGCTCGACGCGGGCCAGATCAGGTTGTTGATCTCGTTGAGCATCCAACGCTGGTGGGACTCGCCGAGCGTCGGGCCTGCGTCGAGGACGTGCTGCACGCACTCGTCGAAGTTGTCGCGGCAGAACACCCACCCTCGGATCGACGCCTCGACGAACTTGACTGCAGTCTCGCGATACGCAGGATCATCGGCAAGACGATCGGCATCGGCCCAGATGCCGTCCTGCAACATCGCCGTACCGACGTCGTTCCAGTCGATAACGGAAAGGTCTTCCGGTTGGAAGAGCTCGCCGGTGGCCGGGTTGATCGTTTCGAGCACCTGTGCGTACTCGTTGTACGTCATCGCCTGCGCCGCATCGATGTCACCGGCAATGAGCGCGAGCATGTCGAATTGCTGCTGGACGAGGTTCACGTCGGTGTTCGGGTCGAGGCCCGCCTGGCGGAGGCCGGCGAAGAGCTCCGCCTCGTTGCCGAAGCCCCAGTTACCGACGTTCTTGCCTGCGAGATCCGCAGGGGTTGTGATGCCCTGGTCCGCGAACGACACCTGGAGGGTTGCGGACCGTTCGAATATCTGGGAAATGTTGGTGACGTTCGCGCCTTCTTCACGCGGTCCGAGCGCGCGTATGACCCACGACAGAGCGAAATCGGCAGCACCCGATTCGATCACCGTGGCCGGGACGATGTCCACTCCACCCTCGAGGATGGTGACGTCGAGGCCCGCATCCTCGTAATAACCCTCGGCAACGGCTGCGTAGTAGCCGGCGAACTGCGCCTGCGTGAACCACTGCATCTGAAGGGTCACCGGCGTCAGCTCGGTCGTGTCACCCTCGTCCGAGCCGCACGCGGCAGCGATCATCGCGAACACCGCGACGACGATCAGCCACTTCGCTGCTCGTTTTCGGTTCGTGAATAGCATCGAGTCTCCTCACTCTCTCCGACGCATTGTCATCCGACGACAACGTCCACATCCGGGCGCCACGGTGTGACGATCCTTTCAACACCCCCACTCAGGAGGTACAGGATGATGCCCATCGCGCTTCCCGCAATGACTGCCGCCCAGGCCTCGGTGTACCTCGACGAGGCTGCGTTCTGGACAATAAACTGACCAAGGGCATCCTGCCGACCACCAAAGTATTCTGCCACGATCGCACCGATCACCGCGAGCGACGACGCGATCTTCAGGGATACGAAGAACAGCGGCATGGCGTTCGGTATCCGCACCATCTTCGTGATCTCCCACTTCGAAGCCGCATACGAGTGCATGAGGTCGAGTTCGGTCGCGCCGACGCTGGTCAACCCTTTCGTCGTGTTGATGAAGACCGGGAAGAACACGAGGAGGACGACGATCGCCTGATTCGAGGTTGGCGACAGCAGGCCGTACCACGCGTTGAAGATCGGAGCGAGGGCGATGATGGGTATCGCGTTCAGGGCAATTGCCAGAGGCGTCAGGGTCTCGTCCGCGAGTCGGAAGCGGGACACGAGCAGGGACCACACGACCCCGAGGAGCACACCAACGATCAGCCCTGTGATGACGATGTATCCGGTGTTCACGGTCGCGGTCCAGATCACGGTGAAGTTGTCGACGAACGAGCCGACGATCTCGGTCGGACGCGGAAGCACGAAGCCGTCTGGCTTGGCAAGGAGGAGTCCGAGCTCCCAGACGATGAGTCCGACCGAGCCGAATACCAGGGCAGGGGCTGCGCCTCGGAACACTCTTCGCATCAGCGCCCACCCTTGTCGAACCGAAGCGCTTCTCGCACCTCGGTGACCTTTTCGAAGAATCTGTTCGACTCCCTGGTCTCGAAGCCTCGAACGCCCAACGGAACCTCGATATCCGCCGTGATGCGCCCTGGCCTCGGCGACATGACGATCACGCGCTGGGACAGGAACACCGCCTCGGGGATCGAATGGGTGACGAAGACGACCGTCTTGCCCGTCCTCGCCCAGATGTCGAGTACCTCCGTCTGCATGTGCTCCCTGGTCATCTCGTCGAGCGCTCCAAAGGGCTCATCCATCAAGAGCAGCGAGGGCCGGAAGGCGAGGGCCCTGGCGATGGCGACGCGCTGTTGCATACCTCCCGAGAGCTCCCTCGGGTAATGCGTCGCGAACTCGGCGAGCTTCACGAGCTCGAGCATTTCATCCGCTCGCGCCTTGCGATCAGCCTTCTCCCATCCCATGAGCTGGAGGGGCAGCTCGATGTTCTGCGTCACGGTTCTCCACTCGAACAGTCCGGAAGTCTGGAAAGCCATTCCGTAATCACGGTCGAGGCGAGCCTTGTCCGCAGACTTCCCATTGACCGTCACCGATCCGCCGGTCGGGTGTGTCAGGGCTGCCATGAGGCGAAGCAGCGTGGACTTGCCGCACCCCGACGGGCCGATGAGGGAAACGAACGAACCTTCTGAGATGTCGAGATTGATATCGTCGAGCGCCCGGACCTCGTTCGGCTTCCCACGGTTGAAGACCTTCGAGACACTTTCGATGCTCACGGCGACCTTCGAACCGGTGTCCGATCCCGTCATCGTGCACCTCGCGCCGCCTGGCGGCGCGTTACTGCGACGTACTCGAGCAATGTGACGACACCCACAGCGAGGATGCCGAGCACAGCCGCCCCGACCACCGAGGCATAGAGCCGAGGTGGCCCGGTCGTGTATCGGCTCGCGTAGTCGAGGATCAACCGACCCAATCCACCGCGGACACCACCGGATATCTCCCCGACGATCGCACCGACGATGGCCACCGTGGCGGCAAGCTTGAAGGCGGCGAAGAGGTAGGGCATCGATGCGGGAAGTTGGAGCTTCAGAAGCGTCTGCCGTCTCGTCGCCGCGTAGGACCGCATCAACTCCATCGCTGCGGCGTCAGCCGACTGCAGGCCCTTGATCCCATTCATCGCAACAGGGAAGAACGTGAGGTATGTCGCGATGATCGACACGGACATCCAGGGCTCCCACGTGAAGGGGAGCCAGCCGAGGGACTTCGACCCCCAGATGACGATGATCGGAGCGATCGCTACGAGGGGAACCGTCTGGCTGGCGACCAGATACGGCGAGAGCCCACGCTCGAACCACTTCTTGCGGAGCATGAAGATGGCCAACCCAAGGCCGAGGACCGCCCCGAGCAGGAATCCGAACGCGGCCTCGCGAAGGGTGAACAGAGCTGCCTCGCCGATGAACGCGCCGAGCGGCTTGGATGAGTTCCGCTGTGGCGGCTGACCGAATTCGACAGCGATGTCGAGGAGGGGCGGCATAGTGAGGTCATCGGTGCGTGGGAGGATCCTGCCGACGACGGGCAGGTCGGTCTGCGCATCGTCGACAGCGCTGCCAAATGCCTTGTATCCGGTGTACAAGATCGACAACACAACGAGAAACACCAGAAAGACGGCGACGCGACGCACGCCGCGACGTGCCGCCGCGTTTCGCTCATGCCGAGCGATTGCCCGGTTCGTTTCCTCGCGTGTGGTCATCAATCAGGCGTTCTGGGGAAAGCCGAGGTCAACCGAGCTCGTTGCAGGGTCCGGCCACCTACTCGTCACGACCTTCGCCTTCGTGTAGAAGTACATGCCTTCCGGCCCATACGCGTGCGAACCCCCGAACAACGAGTCGCCCCAACCTCCGAATGAGTAGTAGCCCACCGGCACGGGCACCGGCACGTTGATGCCGACCATGCCAGCATCGGCATCCATCTGGAACCGCCTGGCCGCACCGCCGTCGCGCGTGAAGATCGCCGTTCCGTTGCCGTACGGGTTGTCCGCGATGAGGTCGACCGCCTCGTCGTAGGTGTCGACACGCACCACAGAGAGCACAGGCCCAAAGATTTCCTGGTCGTAACAGGCCATCCCGGGCTTGACGTTGTCGAGGAGAGACGGCGCGAGGAAGAAGCCATCGCCATCGAACGTGTGCTTGCGCCCGTCAACCACCACGGTCGCGCCCTCGGTCGGGGCATTCTCGACGAACGAAGCGACCCTGTCCCGATGCTCGCGCGTGATGAGCGGTCCCATCTCGGACTTCGGATCCGTGCCGTCGCCGACGACGACGTCCGGGATCCTGTCCTGAATCGCCTCGATCACAGGATCAGCTGACGATCCGACGGCGACAAGCACCGAAATCGCCATGCACCGCTCGCCCGCGGACCCGTATGCAGCGCTCACCGCCGCGTCGGCGGCGAGGTCGATGTCGGCGTCAGGGAGGACCACCATGTGGTTCTTCGCGCCGCCCAGCGCCTGCACACGCTTCCCAGCGTTCGTGCCGGTCATGTACACGTACTTGGCGATCGGCGTCGATCCGACGAACGACACCGCCGCGACGTCGGGATGTTCGAGCAATCGATCGACAGCGACCTTGTCACCCTGCACGATGTTGAACACACCGTCCGGCAACCCGGCCTCCTGGAGGAGTTCGGCCGCGAGAAGATTCACGCTCGGATCCTTTTCCGAAGGTTTGAGCACGAACGCGTTGCCCGCGGCGATCGCGTTCGGATACATCCACATCGGGACCATGGCCGGGAAGTTGAACGGGGTGATGCCAGCGACGACGCCGAGCGGCTGGCGTATCGAATACACGTCTATCCCTGTCGACGCTTCCTGCGAGAACGACCCCTTCAGGTGCTCGGCGAGCCCGCACGCGTACTCGATGTTCTCGATACCGCGCTGGACCTCGCCGGCGGAGTCGCTCAACACCTTCCCGTGCTCTGCTGTCAGCGCCGCGGCGAAGTCTGCCTTGTGACGCACGACGAGGTCGCGGAAGGCGAACAGGATGTTCGTCCGCTTCGCGATCGACACCTCACGCCACGATTCGGCGGCCTCCTTCGCGACCGCGACCGCTGCATCCACCTCGTCGATGGACGCAAGGCCGACCAGTGCTGTTTGCTCACCCGTCGCGGGGTTGTAGACGGCCGCGGTGCGCCCCGAACCCGAGGCGACAGCCTCGCCGCCGATCACGTGGTCGATGGTCTTCATGGTCAGATCCTCTCGGTTCAGTGGTGGACCGACACCGTATCCCGCTTGAGATACTGGCCGTCGCCCTTTTCCCCGACGTACTCGTCACCGTCGACGATGACCTTGCCCCGGAGCATGACGGTCTCGACCTTCCCCTGCACCTCGAGACCCTCGTACACGGAGTAGTCGACGAACATGTGGTGCTGTTCGACCGACTTGGTCCATTTCGCGTTCGGGTCGAATATCACGATGTCAGCATCGGACCCCACCGCAATCGTGCCCTTCTTCGGATACAGGCCGAACATCTTCGCCGCCGCGGTGCTGCAGATCTCGACCCAACGGTTCACGTCGATGCGCCCTCCAACCACACCACCGTGGTACATCAGCTGGTAGCGGTCCTCGACGCCGGGAAGCCCGTTCGGGATCGCGGTGAAATCGCCGAGTCCCAGCTTCTTCTGCATTCCGAGCGTCGGGTGGTCATCCATGCAGAACGGGCAGTGATCCGTCGACACGACCTGGAGGTCGTTCGTCGCGAGACCGTTCCACAGCGCCTCCTGGTGCCCTTCGGACCGTAGACGGATGGGCGTCGAACACACGTACTTCGCACCCTCGAAGCCAGGTTTGCTGACGTGGTCCTCGACCGACAGGAACAGGTACTGCGGACACGTCTCCGCAAAAACCGGAAGCCCGCGATCACGGGCTTCTGCGATCTCGGCGACGGCTTCTTTCGCGGACATGTGGACCACGTAGAGGTGGACGCCCGCCAGCTCGGACAGCACGATCGCGCGGTGGGTTGCCTCGCTCTCGGTGATGGCGGGTCGGGTGAGCGAGTGGTAGACGGGATCGGTTTCCCCTCTGGCGATCGCCTGCTCGCGCAGGACGTCGATCGCGATGCCGTTCTCCGCATGCATCATGATCATCGCGTCGAGGCCCGCGGCGGTCTGCATCGCCCTGAGGATGTCCCCGTCGTCCGAATACAGGACACCGGGGTACGCCATGAACAGCTTGAAGCTGGTCACACCGAGGTCGACGAGCTGTTCCATCTCCTTGAGGGACGACTCGTTTATGTCGCCGGCGATCATGTGGAAGCCATAGTCGACCGCGCAGTTCCCCGCCGCCTTCTCCATCCAGTTGGTGTAACCGTCCATCATGGTCTCGCCCTTCACCTGCACGGCGAAGTCGACCATGGTGGTGGTACCGCCCCACGCTGCGGCCCGCGAGCCGGTCTCGAACGTGTCGGACGCGTACGTCCCACCGAAGGGAAGCTCCATGTGGGTGTGCGGATCGATGCCGCCCGGCACGACGAGCTTGCCGCTCGCGTCGATCACCTTGTCCGCATCGTCTTCCCACGAGTGCGATCCCGGAGCTGCAAGGGCGACCACGGCCTCCCCGTCGACCAGGACGTCTGCCTCGACGGTGTCGATGGCCGTGACGACCGTTCCTCCCTTGATGAGTGTCTTCATTGTGACTCCTCGCCTCAATCGATGGACTTTGCGGACTCCGCGATGATGCGCGACGCGGTGTCGATCTCTTCTTCGGTGACCGTCAGCGGCGGCGCGATGCGCAGCACGTTCCCGTACAGCCCGCCTTTGCCGATCAGCAACCCCCGCTCCTTGCATTCCTGAAGGAGCCTCGACGCACGTCCGGCGTCAGGGACGTCCGTTCCCGGCTCGCTCGTCTCGATGGCGAGCATCAGGCCCTTGCCGCGGAGTTCGAGGATCCATGGCGTCTCCTGGGCGACGGGGAGCAGGTTCTCGTACAGACGGGAACCCTGTTTGAGGGCGTTGCCTTGCAGGTCGTTGTCGAGGAGGTACCTCAGGTTTGCGAGTGCTCCAGCCGCGACGAGTGGCGTGCCGCCGAACGTCGAGATCGAATTTGCCCCTATGCAGTTCATGATCTCGGCGGGTGCGACCACGCCGCCGATCGAAAGGCCGTTCCCAATCCCCTTTGCGAACGTCATGATGTCCGGGATGATGCCGTGGGCCTGGTAGCCCCACATGTGCTCACCGGTCCGGCCCCATCCGGTCTGCACCTCGTCTGACACGAACAGTATGCCGTACTCGTCGAGCACCTCTTTGAAACGACCGAAGAACCCGTCCGGTGGCGTCGCGAATCCGCCGACGCCCT
This sequence comes from Acidimicrobiia bacterium, assembly GCA_003235475.1. Lineage (GTDB taxonomy): Bacteria > Actinomycetota > Acidimicrobiia > Spongiisociales > UBA5794 > SZUA-442. The sequence continues at coordinate 19,614 of QJWC01000094.1, forward strand.
GGATTGGCTCGGCGATCATCGCCGCGACGTCTCCCGAGGTCATCATGTCGATCACCTGGCGCAGATCGGCGACAGCCGCATCGACGAACGCATCGTCATCGAGATGCGCGTAGGGGCTCCGCACCTTGTAGGGGCCCTGCACGTACTGGACGTTCAGGCCGGTATATCCGGTGGGTGACCACGAGCGGTGCGCCGTCAGCCCGATCGCGGTGAAGCTGCGCCCGTGGTAGCTGTTGCGAAGCGCGAGGACCTGGTTCGACCGCCGATGCGACGTCGCGAGCAGCATCGCAGCGTCGTTCGCCTCCGTGCCGGACGGAGTGAAGAACACCCGCGCATCGGGGATGCCGGACAACTCGGCGACCAGCTCGGCGAGCTCGATCATCGGTGGATTGAGGTACAGGGTCGACGTGTGCAGGACCTTGGCGGCCTGCTCGTTGATGGCGGCCGTGACCTCCGGCAGCGAGTACGCCGTCATCGTCGTCAGGATTCCGCCGAAGAAGTCGAGGTAGCTGTTGCCTTCGAGGTCCCAGACGGTTCTGCCCTCGCCGCGGTCGATGGCAATCGGCTCGTCGTAGTAGAGCGCGAGCCACGAGGGGAGAACGGCCCTCGTCCTCTCGGTCAGCTCCTTGTGGATTCCCACCTCAACCCTCCGTGAGGGCCCCGTAGGCCTCCGGGCGCCGGTCCCTGTAGAACGCCCACTGGTTGCGCACCTCCTCGATCATGTCGAGGTCGAGGTCACGGACAACGAGCTCCGCGTCGGTGTCTGATGCCACGTCACCGACGAACTGGCCGCGTGGGTTTGCGAAGTACGAAGTTCCGTAGAAGTCATTGTCGCCGAGGTCCTCGACCCCAACGCGGTTGATCGCACCCACGAAGTACATGTTCGCGACCGCCGAGGCCGTTTGCTCCAACTTCCACAGGTACGCCGACAGCCCCCGGCTCGTCGCCGAAGGGTTGAACACGATCTCGGCGCCGTTGAGGCCCAGCGCACGCCAGCCCTCAGGGAAGTGGCGGTCGTAGCAGATGTAGACGCCGACCTTGCCGACGGCAGTGTCGAAAACGGGGAATCCCTGATTGCCGGGCCTGAAGTAGAACTTCTCCCAGAACCCGCCGACGTGCGGGATGTGGTGCTTGCGGTACTTGCCGAGATAGGAACCGTCGGCGTCGATCACAGCTGCAGTGTTGTATAGGAATCCCGCCATCTCCTTCTCGTACATGGGAAGCACCATCACCATGCCGAGCTCCCTGGCGAGCGCCTGGAACCTCTGTGTCGTGGGACCATCCGGAATCGCTTCCGCGTAGCCGTAGTACTCGACGTCCTGCACCTGGCAGAAGTACGGGCCATAGAAGAGTTCTTGGAAGCAAATGACCTGGACGCCGTCTGCTGCCGCCTTCCGGGCGTACTCCTCGTGGAGATCGATCATGGACTCCTTGTCGCCCGTCCACTGGGTTTGGAGCACCGCAGCTCTCACCAATCGGCCCATGCGCCTCGTCCTTTCGTACGCTGGAAATTCGCCGTGTTCGGCATTCCCCACAATAGATGCTCCGGTCCCCCTCGGGATGCCCGAGGGCTCCGATGAGCCAGCCGACCCATGCAGAAAAAGGCTTGAAATGCCGATATTCGCGGTACCTGCCGGCGAAATGGAGCGGAGACATGCAATCGGTGGAAACTTCGAGAACGCGACGCGTCGAGTCCAGGGTCCTCCTCATCGTCGCGCTGGTGCTCGCGCTACTCGGCGCAATGGTGTACGCACCGTCCAGGGCCGAAGCAACGGACGACATCGAGACGGTACGTGCGACCGTCACGGAGTACTACAACGCGAAGATCAGCCTCATCGCGAGCTACAAGGCAGAAACGGCCAACGAGGACGCCAAGGCGATCTACGCGCAAGGGATCGCCGAACTGACTTCAATTCGCGACACGACGGTCGCATCGGCCGAGACGGTCGATGCCCTATGGGAACTGAAATCGAGGGCCACCGCGATCTACTCGGAGACAGTCGCCGCGGCCGAAGCGATCCAGGGAAGCGGTGACCCGCTCGCCGACGCGAAACAGGATGCGAACGGCGTCATCGAATACAAGATCCACAAGCTCCGTAGCTGGATCGAGGGGTGCGACGACGAAGACGTGATCGAGATCGTCGAGAGCGGCGTCGCCAGGCTCCGCGATCTCTTCGACGCCGTCGCGGCCGCCGAGACCGTCGACGCGGTCCGGGGAATCATCGACCAGGCCCACGCGATCTATCGCGAGACGATGGAACGGGCTGAGGCGGCAAAGAATGGCGCGGACGAGCCACAGCCCAAGGAAGAGACCGAGGCCGAGCGCAGGGCACGCGAGCTTCGAAGCTTCCGGAACAGCGTCGTCGAACTCGCGGAGCACAAGGCAGCGATCCTCGATGCTGCAGCCGATGCGGCACGGATCCAGGCGGTCATCGACATCTTCGAGACTGCCGCAGACACTGTCCATGGACTGGGCGAGGACGCTGAAGGCGCAGCAACGATCGGCGAACTCCAAGAACTCAAGGCTGCGATCCTCGAGACGTACGAAGGAGCCAAGGAGGCTGCCGCTGAGGTCAGAGACGACGACAAGACCGATTCGCCGCAGGATGCGATCGAGAAGTACCTCGAGCAGGTCGTGCGATTCGTGAACGGCACAACGGACGCAGCGGCGGAAGCCGGACCCGAACTCGAAGACACGCTTGCGGCTCTGTTCGAGGCGAGGGACGCCGTAATCGACGCAGTGGAGGCCGTGCACTTGGCATCCGCGTCGGGGGCAGGTCTGCCGGGGTTGTGGGACGACCTGAGCGCAGCCCGGAGCGTCTTCCGGAGGGCGCTCGTGAATCACTACATCGCCCTCGGCGAACCGATGGTGGTCGCAGGGATCCTGATACCCGGTTGACGCTGGCACCAGCCGACCTCGAAGAGAGAGGTGCCCGGAAGGGCACCTCTCTCCTCGTTCTTCACTGGCTAGATTCGGGGTGTGGTCAGCGAGATCCCAGCACCGATCGTGCACAAGACCCTGATTCGGAAGCCTCGATCCGAGGTGTTTCGCCTCATGGCGACGGGGCAAGGCATCGACCGGTGGTTCACGACCGACATGCTGCTCGAAGAACATGCTGGAGGTCGAATCGAGTTCCGCTGGGAGGACTGGGGACCTGACCGGTACACCGGATCGTCTTCCGGAACGGTGCTCGAATACATACAGGACGAGCGCTTCGTGTTCACCTGGTGGGAGGACGCCCCGACGACGATCACCATCGAGTTCGCCGACGACGAGGAAGGGTGCATCGTCACCGTCAACGAACACGGGTATCAGGACGATCCGACGGGATGGGAGCGCTGCCTCGAGTGCGCCACCGGGTGGGGAGAGGCACTCACCCTTCTCAAGTTCCACGCGGAGTACGGCCTGGTCTACGAAGGGCCACCCGACGCGTAGCGCCGGTGGCCACGCGGACGCGATGAGAGGACGGTTCGCACCGCCCTCTCATGGTGGAGGTGGGGGGAATCGAACCCCCGTCCCGAGAGACATCAGCGTCGGCATCTCCGAGCGCAGCCAACAGCGAGCTTTCGACCGCAGGAGCCCTGTTGGCAAGCTCCCCTGCGGCCTAGCCGGAGTTGTCTTACCCCACCGGTCCCGGCATCCCGGCGGGGGCATCCCACATTGCAATGCCCTGACCTGCCGAGGTGGGTGCCCAACAGGAGGACAGGAGCGTTTATCTACGCTGCCAGTGCGTAACTTTCGTCTGCACTTATGTGTGTTCCGGCTCTTTAACGAGGACTCCGGAGACCTCGGCTCGCTTCCGCCGCCTCAACTCTCACGGTCGAAACCATGTCACCCCCGCATCGCGGGGACGTGAGACTCACGTCCACAAGGGGAGCGTATCGCGACGCACCGACATGCGACGCCGTCTTTCAGCGTCGGTGGCTCCGCGCCCGGTCCATCTCGCGTTGCTGTTGGCGCTCGACGATGGACCGCCGCTTGTCCCTGGTGCGTTTGCCCTTGCCGAGGCCCAACTCGATCTTCGCCCGACCACCCTTGAAGTAGACCCTCAGAGGAACGAGGGTGAGGCCTTCTTCCCTGATGCGCCCTGAGAGGCGATCGATCTCACGGCGATGCAAGAGCAACTTCCGGTGACGTTCCGGGTCGTGGCCCCCGCCTTCCGAAAACGAATACGGAGCGATGTGCGCATTCACGAGCCACACCTCACCCCGGCGGACGTCGGCGTAGCTGTCCTTCAGCTGGATCTGGCCGTCCCGAATCGACTTGACCTCGGACCCGCGCAGCGACAACCCCGCTTCGAACGTGTCGAGGATCTCGTAGTTGTACCGGGCTTGCCGGTTGGTCGCGACGACCTTTTCACCAGCCATGGGACGGAAGGCTACGCAGCGCTCTAGATGTACTTCTGGGGATCGACAGGCGACCCGTTGACGCGGATCTCGAAATGCAGGTGCGGCGCGGTCGACTGCCCTGTCGATCCGATGTAGCCGATCACCTCGCCTGCTGCCACCTTGTCGCCGACCTTGGCACCAAGCTTCGACTGGTGCGCGTACAGGGTCACGAAACCCCCACCGTGGTCGATCATGATCGTGTTCCCGTATCCACCCTTGACTCCTGCGAGGATCACCGTGCCGGACTTCGCCGCGTGGATCGGGTCCCCCTGGCTGGCATTCATGTCGACGCCGTTGTGCATACGCCGCTGGTGGGTGATGGGGTGGATGCGCATCCCGAACCCGGAGGAGATGGCTCCGGGGACGGGGCGTACCCAACCGCCGGCGCTAACGGTTGGCGACGAAGTCTTGGTGGATGCGGCGATCTTCGCCCTGATCGATGACTCCTGGCGCTCGTAACCGGCGAGCTCGCTCTCGAACTCCTTGATCTCGGCCTCGATCTCATCGACGAGCGCGCGCTGTGCCTCGTAGGCAGCCTCGAGCTCGCCCTGCTTTCGCACGAGCTCGATCCGCTGTTTGCTCACCTCTGCGCCGAGGGAGTGCAAAGCCTCGACCTCACCGGCGAGCTTGCTCTCGACGGCCCGGACACCCGCTGACGTGCGCTCTTCGGCGTCGGCCAGCGCCTGATAGCGGTCACCTGCCGACGAACTGTGTTGAGCGAGCACGTCGAGGTAGGCCACGCCCACGGCGACCTGTGACAGGTACCCGGCGCTGAACGCGATCGAGGGCTGGGAGGCGCCGCCGCCCATGTACGCCTTGAGCGCCCACTGCTGGGCGTCCGCCCTGGCGCCGTCGAGGTCGTCGCGGATGGCGGCCAGCGCATCGAGCTTCTCGGCGAGTTCGGCCTGCACTTGTGCGAGGTCGACCTGTTTGATCTCGAGGAGCAACGAGATCCTGTCGAGCTCCGCGTTCGCGGCGTCGACGTCAGCCTCCGCGGCCGCGAGATCGTCAGCGGCGTCGCTGAGCTGCTGGGCGAGCTCGGTGCGCTCACCCTTGGTCGCGTCGATCTGGGCCTTGAGATCGGAGATGCGATCGCGGACGTCCTTGAGGTCGCCCGCGAGGTCTGAACCGGCGGCTGGCACCGTCGCGGACAGCGCCAGGAGACAGGCAGCGAAGAGGGTGAGGAGTCGGCGCTTCACGATCGCAGGGTGCGGTGGACTGCAAGGCTCAATGAACTGCCGGCAAGGCCAGCAAGAACTCCGAACAGCAGGACCAGCGCACCCTGCCTGAGTAGGAAGTCGTTTTCGATGGCGAGGTTGATCCAGTCAGGAACTTCAGCCAGTTGCCCGACGAGGAGTCGGTGGATCCCGACGATCGCGGTGACCGCGAGCGCGGCACCGATCAGGCCCTCGAGGGCGCCTTCGATCAGGAACGGCGTACGTACGAACCAGTTGCTCGCGCCCTGGAGTCGCATGATCTCGATCTCCTCGCGCCTCGCGTAGATCGCCATGTGGATGGTGTTCGCGATCAGTGCGACTGCAGCGACACCCAACGCCACGGCGAGCAACCAGAAGACGATCTGGAGCCCATCGCGAATGGCGATCATCGCGTCGATCGCGTCACCTGCGGACTCCACCTGAAGGACGCCCGGCGTTGCCTCGAGCCTCGTGACGATCAGCTCGTACTCATCCGGGTCGGTCGGCTGCACCCTCAGCGATGCCGGAATGAGATCGGGACTCTCGTCGAGAACCCGCAGAATTGCCTGGTTGTTCGAGAACAGGACGAGCGCCTCGGCGTAGGCATCCTGCTTGGAGACGTAGAAGACGTCGTTCACCTGCGGCCACGAGGCAACCTCAGCCTGGAGTTCAGCGGTCGACTGAGGCGTCAGGTCGTCCTGCAGGAAGGCGATCACCCGGACATCCTGCGCCCACTGGATCGTGTTGACCCGCACGACCTCCTGGATCACCACGCTCCCGAACGTCAACGACAGCGAAATGAACACGGCAAGGATCGCACCGAGCACCACGAGCAGGTTGCGTCCGAGGTTGTTGAACGCCTCCTTGATGATGTAGGAGAACTGCGTCATTCCTCTTCGTTCCCCTCGAGATCGTCCACCAGAACGGCATCCTCGGCAACGACGGATGTGTCTCCTGCGTCGATCTCTTCAGTTCCTGGCTCGTCGACATCGAGCTGCATCGGGGGCTCGGGCTTCGCTGCGGGAACCTGCGCGATCTCGCGTGTGTCGTACACGCCACGCGATTGGTCCCGTGTGACGCGGCCCCTGTCGAGTTGTACGACCCTTCGCTTCATGGCGTCGACGATCGCGTGGTCGTGGGTGGCCATGACCACCGTGGTTCCGGTGCGGTTGATGCGGTCGAGGATGCGCATGATCGGAACCGACGTGCCGGGGTCGAGGTTCCCTGTCGGCTCGTCTGCGAGGAGGATCAGCGGACGGTTGACGAACGCCCGCGCAATAGCAACACGTTGCTGCTCGCCACCCGAGAGCTGGCGCGGGAATCGTCCAGCCTTGGAAGAAAGGCCGACGAGCTTGAGCACCTGCGGCACCTGGTTCCGGATCACCGAGCGGTGTTTGCCCGTCACTTCCATCGCGAAGGCGACGTTCTCATAGACCGTCTTGGTCGGCAGCAGTTTGAAGTCCTGGAACACGGTACCGATCGAGCGGCGGAGATGGGGCACCTTCCAGCTTGCGAGCGCGGACGCGTGCTTGCCCGCGACCCAGATGTCGCCGTGCGTCGGCTGTTCCTCGCGCATCATCAGCCGGATGAGCGTCGACTTCCCTGAGCCGGACGCGCCGACCAGGAAGACGAACTCGCCTTTGGAGATTTCGAGGTCTACGTCCTTGATGGCAACCGTGTCGCCGCCGTACACCTTCGTGACGTTTTCAAGCTTGATCATTGAGAATCCAGGGGGATGGCTGCTTCCTACCTACTCAGCCGCCGCGGAGCCTACCCACGGAGCCCGTGAACTCCGTTCATTCTCAAGGTCCTACGTGTCGGGTCGTTCCGCCCGGCGCCAGTGGAGGTACGAGTCGATCAGCCCGTCGATGTCCCCGTCCAGCACTCCCTGGATGTTGCCCACCTCGAAGTCCGTACGAAGGTCCTTGACCATCTGATACGGCTGGAGCACGTAGCTCCTGATCTGGCGTCCCCATCCGGCCTCGGTCTGCTCTCCCCGGATCGAGGCAACGGTCTTGAGCTGTTCCTGACGTGCGCGCTCCGCGAGCCTTGCGGCGAGGAGCTGCATGGCGCGCGCCTTGTTCTGCATCTGGCTTCGCTCGGCCTGGCAAGACACGACGATCGACGTTGGAAGGTGCGTGATCCGCACGGCCGAGTCCGTCTTGTTCACGTGCTGGCCGCCCGCCCCCGAAGACCGGAACGTGTCGATTCGCAGGTCGTCCGGATCGATCTCGATCTCCGCGACGTCCACTTCCGGGATGACATCGACGCCCGCGAACGACGTGTGCCGTCTCGACTGGGAGTCGAACGGGCTGATGCGGACCAGCCGATGTGTCCCTCGCTCGGACTCGAACGTGCCATACGCGAAGTCCCCCCTGATCGTCAAGGTGGCCGACTTGATGCCCGCCTCCTCGCCTTCGGACACCTCATCGAGCGAGAAGCTGAAGTTGGAACGTTCCAGGTAGCGCACGTACATGCGCAGGAGCATCTCGGCCCAGTCCTGTGCCTCCACTCCCCCTGCGCCAGCGTTGATCGACACGATCGCTGGCGCGTCGTCGTACTCGCCGAAGAAGAGGGATTCCCGCTCGAGCACCGCAAGTTCGCCTGACAAGCGCGCCAGCTCGCCCTCGACCTCGCTGACGGCTGCCTTGTCCCCCTCATCGACGGCGAGTTCGAGAAGCACTTCGACATCGGAGATGTTCGCTTCGAGGTCCTCGACGAGCTTGATGGTCTGCTCATGCCGTGCGAGGCGGCTCGTCACCTGACGAGCCCGCTCCTGGTCATCCCAGAGGTCAGGAGTCGAAGCCTCCTTGCGAAGCTCGGCCAGCTCGGCTTCCTTCGCATCGATGTTGAGGAAGGTGCGAGCGTCCGAGAGACGGGTCCCGAGCTCGGTCACGAGGGCGCGAAGTTCTACGGGCTCCATGGATTCGAGCGTAGTGACGGGTCAGACCGGAAGGGGCTCAGCGCCCGGGGCGCCGTGACACCGCTTGTACTTCTTGCCGCTTCCGCAGGGGCAGGCTTCATTGCGGCCGATCTTGTCGCCGTCCCGCTGGATCTGGCGCCTGGTCGTGCCGTCGCCCTTGCCCGAGGACGTCTGCACGTTCGCGGGACCCTTCGGTACCGGCCGTCGAGCCACCTCGACGTGGAACATGTACCGAATCGAGTCGACCTTCGTCGTCGCCACGAGCTCCTCGAAGTACGCGTATCCCTCGCGCTGGTACTCCACGAGGGGGTCCCGCTGGCCCATGGCACGCAGGCCGATTCCCGACCGCAGGTAGTCCATCTCGCCGAGGTGCTCGCGCCACTTGTTGTCGATCACGGACAGCACGACGGTGCGCTCGAGGCCGCGCATCACCTCGGACGTCAGATCCGCTTCACGAGCCGCGTACGCCTTCGCAGCATCTTCGACGTACGACTCAACGACCTCCTCGACCGTGAGGCTCTCCGGGTCGGTGAACGACGATCGGCCAAGCGACGCCGGATAGATCTGTTTGATGCGGACGTCGAATTCCTCCCAGTCCCACTCGGACGGGTCACGGTTCTCGGTCATCTCGTACACGGCGTCCTCGATGACCTCGTCGCGCCATTCGCCGAGCAGTTCGTCCGTGTTCTCGCCGTGGAGGATCTGGTTCCGCCACTTGTAGATGATCTCGCGCTGGGTGTTCATCACCTCGTCGTACTTGAGCACGTTCTTGCGGATCTCGAAGTTCTGCGACTCGACCTGCGTTTGCGCCCGCTCGATCGACTTGGTGACCATCTTCGCCTCGATGGGCACGTCTGGCGGGATCTTCAGCCGCTCCATGATCGAGGCGAGCCGCTCATTCGCGAAACGCCGCATGAGGTCGTCCTCGAGCGACAGGTAGAACCGGGACTCGCCAGGATCACCCTGACGGCCTGAACGGCCTCGCAGCTGGTTGTCGATGCGGCGTGACTCGTGGCGTTCCGTGCCGAGGACGTACAGGCCGCCCGCGTCGAGCACTCTCTTCATGTCCGCGTCCGTCTGCGCCTTGAACCGGGCCGTCATCGCGGCGAGCTCGGTGTCGTACGTGGGATCTGTCGGATCCATATCGAGCTTGCGCAGCTCCGCCTTGGCCATCTCATCCGGATTGCCGCCCAGCATGATGTCGACGCCTCGACCAGCCATGTTCGTGGCAACGGTGATCGCGCCCGGCATCCCGGCCTGAGCGATGATGTGCGCCTCCCGCTCGTGCTGCTTCGCGTTGAGCACCTCGAACTTCATGCCGCGCTTCTTGAGCGTGGACGCGAGGCGCTCTGACTTCTCGATCGACACGGTGCCGACGAGGACGGGCTGGCCCTTCTCGTGGCGTTCGGTGATGTCGTCTGCGACCGCGGCGAACTTGTGGGCTTCGTCGATGAACACGAGATCAGGTTGATCGACCCTGACAATCGGCCGGTTCGTGGGAATCACGACGACCTCGAGGCCGTAGATCTCGACGAACTCGGCCTCCTCGGTGATGGCGGTACCCGTCATTCCCGCGAGCTTCTCGTACATCCGGAAGTAGTTCTGGAGCGTGATCGTCGCGAGGGTCTGGTTCTCCTCTTTGATCGCGACGCCTTCCTTCGCCTCGATCGCCTGGTGCAGGCCCTCGCTGTACCGCCTGCCCTCGAGGACACGGCCCGTGAACTCGTCGACGATCTTCACTTCGCCGTTGCTCAGCAGGTAGTCCTTGTCCTTCTGGTAGAGGGTCTTCGCCTTGAGGGCGACGTCGAGGTGGTGGATGAAGTCAGTATTGGCGTGGTCGTAGAGGTTTTCGACTCCGAGCATCTCCTCGACGCGCGTCACGCCAGCCTCGGTCGTGACCACCTGCCGCTTCTTCTCGTCGACCTCGTAGTGATCGTCGGGGCGGAGCCTCGCGGCGATGCGTGCAAACTCGGTGTACCACTTGCCCGTCTCGCCGACCCGCCCAGAGATGATGAGCGGGGTCCTCGCCTCGTCGATCAGGATCGAGTCGACCTCGTCGACGACACAGAAGGCGTGCCCGCGCTGCACCATGTGCTCGGGGGTCATCGTCATGTTGTCGCGGAGGTAGTCGAAGCCGAACTCGTTGTTCGTGCCGTGTGTGATGTCCGCTGCGTACTGCGGGCGGCGCTCCTCTGGCGTCATCCAAGCCTGGATGAGGCCAACCTCGAGGCCGAGGAACCGATGGATACTGCCCATCCAATCAGCGTCGCGGGCGGCGAGGTAATCGTTGACCGTGACAAGGTGCACCCCTCGTCCTGTGAGGCCGTTGAGGTACGCGGGCATGGTCGATGCGAGCGTCTTGCCCTCACCGGTCTTCTGCTCGGCGATCATGCCCCGGTGGAGCGTGGCACCGCCGATGATCTGCACGTCGAAGTGCCGCTGGCCGATGACGCGCTTTGCTGCCTCCCGGACGGTGGCGTAAGCCTCGACTTCGATGTCCTCGAGCGTTTCACCGGCAGCAAGCCGTTCCTTGAACCACGGCGTGCGCGCGGCAAGTTCGGCGTCGGACAGGGTCTCGAGTTCGGGTTCCAGGGCGTTCACCCTTGCGACGACGTCCTCGAGCTCTCTGAGGCGTTTGCCTTCGCCGACGCGAAGGACTCGCTGGAGGATGGACATAGTGCCTTGATGTTACGAGGCGGACACGGTATCTCGGTGTTCGGCGCCCATAATGAGGGGCGCCGGGAGTCAGTTCAAGGAGATGAGGTTCTCGCGCACCGCGTAGAGGACCGCCTCGTTGCGCGAGTGCAGGCCGAGCTTGTCGAGGATGTTGCGGATGTGGTTCTTGACCGTGTTTTCCGAGATGTACAGCAAGTCGCCGATCTGGCGGCTCGTCCGGCCGTTCGCGACCAATCCGAGCACCTCGATCTCGCGGCCGGTCAGCGTCGGCCTGCGAGCGCTGACCAGTTCCTGGTGGCGAAGCAGCTGACGGGTCACGTCGAAGAGCTTCCCAGCCATTGCCGGGGACACCGATGCGCCGCCGTCGGCGATGTTGTCGATCACAGCTACGAGGTCGTCGAAGGGCATGTCCTTGAGGATGTAGCCGCGGGCGCCGCCCTTGATCGCTGCAACCAGGTCTTCCTCGGACTCGCTTCCGGTCAACAGCACAACCGACGTCTTGGGGGCGATCGCGAGGATCTTCTCGACGACTTCGACTCCGGACATGCCTGGCATCAAGAGATCGAGCAGAACGATGTCCGGCTGTTCACTCTCGGCCAACGCCACGGCGCCCTCGCCGTCTCCAGCTTCCCCTACTACGTCATACCCGGCGCGCTCGAGGGCGGCTGTCAGGCCAGCCCTGAACAGGGGTACGTCGTCTACGACGAGCAATCTCTTCATCTCGGCTCCGGCTCACTCCGGTTCGATAAGTCCTACGGTGCCGTCGCGCCGGTGATACACCACGCAGTGTCGATCTGACTCTGCATCGAGGAAGAAGAAGAAGTCGTGACCGAGCATCTCCATCTGTAAAACAGCTTCCTCGGCGGTCATCGGCTTCATCGCGAACCTCTTGGTCCTGACGATTCCTGCGCCACGGTCACTAGTTACATCGGACCGTCCCGAAGAGTGGTTGAGACCTTTGTTCCCGAGTCGGTTCCTTTGGATCAGACGCTCCTTGAGCCTCCGGAGCTGTCGCTCGTACTTGTCGGCTGCCGTATCGAGCGCTGACCGCTCGTCTGCCCCGACCGCTTCGACCCGAACGATGTGCCCCGCCACGTGCGACGTGATCTCGATCGTGATGCGCTCGTCGATCCGGGGATTGCGTAGCTCGGTGAACTCGACATCGATTGCCCCGCCGTCGTCGAATATTCGACCCGCGTGCCTGACACGCTCCTCCGCAACCTCGCGGATGTCGCTTGTCACACTCATGTTCCTGGCGTGGACGCGAACGGTCACTCCGACTCCTTTCGGGAATGGGCGAGCGGGTGAGGAGCAGTCGCGGACCCGGCTGCGGGTCGAAGGCCGTTTCGTGGGCTCTTCGACGCAACGTCACCTCCCAGGTTCGGGGCCGTATTCGCTCCATGACGCATGGTACCGACCGAGGTGGCAGTGAGAACGCGAACACCGCGGTCTCGCGTCGGATCCACGGCCACGAGCGCGCCGAGCACCGTCGCGCCTGTTGTCAGGACGTCATCGACGAGGACGGCGCGGACCGGTACAGGCCGTGAGTTCCTGAACCGAACGGGAGAACGCCTACTCCTCCCCCTGCCCGCCCGCTGCGGCCACCACACAGGGCCCTTCAGCCCTTCGACCATGGGGATTCCCGTTCGAGCGGCGAGGCCCGCGGCGAGGACCCCTGCAGGATCGATCCCATATCGTGCGCGCCGCACGACAGCCCGCGGAACGGGGACGAGGCACGAAGCATCGGGAGGGACGAGGTCCGCCATGGCGTCGACGAGATACGAGGCAGCAGCCATGAGCCGCCGGTACTTCATCAGCCGCACGAGGCGTGCCGCGGCCCCGAGATGAGCGAACGGAGCGACTGCAAGGGAGTTCCCCACGACGCTCGTGTGCCCCGGGCGGAGGCTGTCGACGCATGATGCACACAGCGGTCCGGAAGGTCGTCCACACGCGATGCACCACATCACGACAACGTACGCCATCGCTACGACAGGCGATGTCGGCGCGAGCGTTCTTGCCCCGGTGAGAGGGGTACCTCACATCACGGGCGTCGCGCGGTTGCCCCGACGGTCGTCGGGTCGGTCAGCCACACGCCCCAGCATGCTCGGAGAGGAAGGATTCGGTTCCGTCTAGGTGCCGTGCTGCCACGAACCGAGGTACGCGGCCTGTTCGTCGGTGAGCATCTCGAGTGATCCCGACATCGCTTCCAGCTTGAGGCGTGCGACCTCGCGGTCCAATTCGTCAGGCAGGCGGTACACACGCGGCTCGAGCGTGTCTGCGTTCTTCACGATCCACTCGGCGGCGATCGCCTGGTCCGAGAACGAGAGATCCATCACATCGGCCGGGTGCCCCTCTGCTGCGCCGAGGTTGACGAGACGGCCCTCCGCAACGACGAGCACCCGGTTGCCGTTGGGGAGCGTGAACTCCTCGAGGTTGTCGCGGAGCACGCGGCGAGATTCGGACATCTCGTCGAGCGCCCGGAGGTCGAGCTCGACATCGAAGTGCCCAGCGTTCGCGACGATGGCGTTGTCCTTCATCAGCGCGAAGTGCTCTGCGCGGAAGACGCGGATGTTGCCCGTCGCGGTGATGAAGACATCCCCTTCGGCGGCTGCCTCGAGGCCCGTCATGACCCTATGCCCCTCCATTGCGGCAGCGAGCGCGCGGATCGGATCCACCTCGGTCACGATCACGTCTGCACCGAGCCCCTTCGCCCTGGTCGCGATGCCCCACCCGCAATCGCCGAACCCGGCAACCACGACTTTGCGTCCGGCGAACAGGATGTTCGCCGCGCGGAGGATGCCATCGAGGGAGGACTGGCCCGTTCCGTGCCGATTGTCGAAAAGGTGCTTCGTATCGGAATCGTTCACGGCAACAACGGGGAATCGCAGGACGCCTTCGTCGGCCATTGCCTTGAGCCTGATCACGCCCGTCGTCGTCTCCTCCATGCCAGCAAGAATCTCCTGGTCGACGCGTTCCCTGTGGAGGACGGTCGTCATGTCGGCTCCGTCGTCGAAGATCAAGTGCGGATCGGTGTCGAGGACCGCGTTGATGTGCTCGTAGAAGGTGTCGGCGTCCTCGCCGCGGCGCGCGTACACGGAGATGCCCGCATCGACCAGGGCTGCTGCCACATCGTCCTGCGTCGACAACGGGTTCGACGCACACAGCGTGACCTCCGCCCCGCCGGCAACGAGCGTCAGCATGAGGTTGGCCGTCTCCGATGTCACATGCATGCACGCCCCGATGCGGTACCCCTCGAGGGGCTGCTCCTCCGAGAAGCGCTTGCGAATCACGCCGAGCACTGGCATGCGCCGCGCCGCCCATTCGACGCGGAGGTGTCCTTGCTCGGACAGCCCGATGTGTGCGATGTCGTGGTTCATGGCCGTCTTTCGGAAGCGATCGTGCGCGTGGTCGCGCAGGCGGTTGGATCCCCCGAAGATACCGAGTCGGACCCATCAACCAGCGATCTCGAGAGGGTGTCCCTGCTCCGGGCTTGCCCCTGCCTACGCTTCGGGCATGGCGACACGAACTGACAAACCGTGGGGGTACGAGCTGCTGTGGAGCAGCACGGACCACTACGCGGGCAAGGTGATCCACGTCGACGCTGGCAAGCGACTGAGCCTCCAATACCACGACGAGAAGCACGAGTCGGTCTATGTGTTGTCGGGAACGCTGCTGCTGAACCTCGATGACGGCGCAGATGCTCACGTGGTGGAACTCCGGGCCGGGGAGAGCTACGACATCCCTGCGGGACGCGTCCACCGGTTCGAAGCGCCCACGGACGGCGCCGTCGAGATCATCGAGGTTTCGACACCCCACCTCGACGATGTGGTGAGGCTCGCCGACGACTACGGACGTACCGGCTAGCCCAGTCACAGCCACGCTGTGCCGCAGCGTCCCGGGTCGAACCCGTCGCCTCGGGTGCGACAGGGCGGGTTCACCGACCGCCGTTCGCCGACTATCGTCGCGAGCCACTCCGAATCACTACCAATCACACGCGCTGGTCGTGGTGAGTATCCGCGACCGAGGTGAAGGCAGAGCCAGGATGTCCCCAGAAATCACCATCGTGATCCCGATGTACAACGAGGAGGACTGCCTCGAAGCAACCCTCCAAGTCGTGCGATCCGAAGCGGAGAAGGTCACCGACTCGTTCGAGATCCTGTGCATCGATGACGGAAGCACGGACCGGACGCCGGAATTGCTTCGTCAGGCGTCCGCAGTCGATGCGCGCGTGATCCCGGTGGAACTCTCGCGCAACTTCGGCAAGGAAGCCGCCCTCGCTGCGGGACTCGACTTCGCGCAAGGGGACGCAGTGGTGATCCTCGACGCAGACCTCCAGCATCCCGCCCACCTGCTCACGGACATGGTGGCCGCATGGAGGGCCGGTGCGGACGTCGTGAACGGCGTGAAACATTCGCGCGGACGCGAGGGCAGGATCTACGGGCTGCTTGCGAAGACGTTCAACGCCCTCATGGGTGGCGCCACCCGGAATGGGGACTTCCGCGGTGCGAGCGACTTCAAGCTCCTCGATCGTCAGGTCGTCGACGCCATAAGGGCGTGTCCCGAACGACATCGATTCTTCAGGGGGCTCGTCGCATGGGTGGGGTTCCGCACCGAAGACATCCCGTTCCACGTCCAGGAGCGCGCAGCCGGCGACACGAAGTGGTCAAAACGCGCCCTCGTCCGGTACTCCCTGCGAAACCTGCTCTCGTTCTCTGCGCTGCCGCTGCGACTGATCGCGGTTGCGGGTTTCTCGACCCTGGTGCTCGCCGCGATGATGGCGGGTTGGACGTTGTTCCGGTACCTCCGGGGCGACTCCCTCTCCGGTTTCCCGACGGTCATTCTCCTCCAGCTGATGCTTGGTGGCTTGCTCCTGACAAGCCTCGGCGTCATCTCCCTGTATCTCGCCGAGATGTTCGAAGAGCTCAAACGCCGGCCGGTCTACCTGTATCGCGCGCCTCGCACGTCCGACCGTCGGGCAGACGCCGACACCGAGTGAGGAGGACCCATGGCAGTAGGGGTGCAAATCACGTTCGACGCACACGACCCGGACGCGCTCGCCCGTTTCTGGATGGACGTTCTCGGATACGTCAGCCCGCCACCACCCGAGGGATTCGAGACTTGGCAGGACTGGGCCTCTGCAATGGGGATGCCTGAAGAGGACTGGAACAACGCGAGCGCCATCGAGGACCCGGACGGCGTGGGCCCGCGCATCTTCATCCAAAAGGTGCCCGAGTCGAAAACGGCCAAGAACCGCATGCATCTCGATGTTGCGGTCAGCGGTGGCCGCGGCGTGTCAATCGAAGAACGGAAGGCTCGAATCGATACGGAGGCGGATCGACTGGAGGCGCTCGGTGCGACCATCGTTGGCCCGCTCGCGGAGCGTGACGAGTACTGGGTCGTGATGCAGGATCCGGAAGGCAACGAGTTCTGCCTCCACTGACCCATCAGCCCTGGCCCGGGAGCTCCGCTTCCTCTACGAGCATCACAGGGATCCCGTTCTCGACGGCATAGGCGCGTCCGCACTCCCCCTGGCACACCAGCGCAGGCGGCGCCGGCCGCTCCGCGAGGTCGCCTGCGCATGCAGGGCATTGCATGATGGCAAGCAGGTCGGGCGAGATCAGGTGATCACCCATGCGCATCCTCGATGATGCCACCCACCGTGATGACGAGGTCCTGCACGCGCTCTGCGGTGGGCGCCTCGACGTTGAGGCGAAGCACGGGTTCGGTGTTCGACGGCCGCACGTTGATCCATGCGTCGCCGAGGTCGACCGTCAGGCCGTCGAGCCTGTCCATCGAATGGTCCGAGAAGGCCGCCGCGACCCTGGCGTCGGCTGCCTGCTTGTCGTCGACATGGAAGTTGATCTCTCCGGATTGCGCGTACGGTTCGTACCGCTTGCGGAGCTCCGAAAGGTGCTCTCCGGCATCGGAGAGCACCCTGAGAAGCACCAGCAACGCCATGATGCCGCTGTCCGCCCGGAAATTGTCGCGGAAGTAGTAGTGGCCGGAGTGTTCGCCACCGAACACAGCCCCGGTCTCGGCCATCACCTTCTTGATGTACGAGTGCCCGACCCTCGTGCGCACCGGTACCCCGCCCGCGGCGCGCACGGTCTCGGGCACGGCCCGCGAGCAGATGAGGTTGTGGACGATCGAGGCTCCGGGGTCACGCCGCAAGTACCAGTCAGCGATGATCGCGGTCGTCGTGGACCCCGAAAGCGGGACGGAGAGGTCGTCGACGAAGAAGGCACGATCTGCGTCGCCATCGAAGGCCACACCGACATCCGGCTGTTTGTCGAGCATCAGGTTCGTCAGGTCGACGAGGTTCTCCGGTCGGAGGGGGTCCGGGTGATGGTTCGGGAATGTGCCATCCGGTTCGAGGTACAGCCCGAGCAGCTCCGCGGCGATGCCGTCGAACACCTGGGGCAGCACTGCACCCGCCATGCCGTTGCCGCCGTCCGCGGCCACGGTGAGGTTCCCGATCCCCGCGGCGCCGGTGGCAGCGATCACATGCTCGACATATCCCGTGCGCAGGTCTGCCTCGACGACCGAACCGCGCACGCCTGACGGCCTGACGCCTTGCTCGGCGCGAGCTCGGATCTCGGCGAGCCCCGTTTCGTGGCCGATCGGTGCCGCTCCTGGCTGGCAGAACTTCATCCCGTTGTACTCGGGGGGATTGTGGGAAGCCGTGATGACGCATCCAGGGAGCTCGAGGGCGCCAGCCGCGTAGTACAGGAGGTCGGTGGGAATCCGCCCGATCATCCGCACGTCCACACCCTGGCTCGTTATCCCGTCGAGCACCGCCGCGAGGATCATCGGCGACGAGAGCCTGCAGTCGTGGCCGACGATCACCTCGTCAGCGTCGACGAAGCTCGCGAATGCAGCTCCGATCCGGGTTGCGGCCTCGCTGTCGAACTCGTCGGGAACGACGCCGCGCACGTCGTACGCCTTGATGATCGAGCCCAAGTCCATGGCGGGCAGTCTATGGACGGGCGCACCCGAGCAAAGAACCGATCGCTTCGGGCATCGACCGCACCGCTGTGGCTAGCTGTTGGCCGGCTCCGGCTCGGCCTTCTCCCTCAGCGCCTTCCCGAACACGAGATCGCGGTACCCCGCGAGCTTCGGGAGGATCAGAACGCCCGCAGCGAAGAGCAGTGCAATGTTGTAGCCCAGGGTCGAGAGCGGCCCGAACCACGAGTCGGCGATCCAAATGATGGCCGCGGATGCAAGGTACGCCGCGACGTTGACCCCGAAGAACGTGGCCGTTTCACGCCCCGATACCCGGCCGTCCTTCAATGCGAACGTCCATCGGCGGTTGATGAGGTATGACATGAAGGTCGTGAGCGTGAACGACACCGTCAACGACCAGAACCAGGACCATCCCATCGCAAGGAAGACGTTGAACAACGCGAACGAGACAACGGTGTTGAAGACACCGACGATCGCGACCTTGACCGCCTGGACGGCCGACTCACGGTTGGCGAACGAGCTGAGATAGTTCTTCATGTGCGCTCAGATCTCCGTTTCATGATCCGGCGACCGCCGTACGCCGCGAGGGCGAGCAAGGCGAGCACCGTGAGGGCTGTACCAACGGTTTCGACCCAAGTACGGGAGAACTGAAGCGCAACATCGTCAGAGGTCGGGATGACCACCATGAGCGACGGCGCGGCGCGGTAGACACCCTCTGCCCCGTCAACGGTCCAGTTGGGGAAGTAGGAGACCTTGACGAGGTGCGGGACACCGACGGCCGTCGTCGTGAAGGCGACGTCTTCGTCGTCGAAGCGGGTCACCGTGGCCGACCCCGACGCGTCGTACGGGATGGGGTTCGACAGGCGTTCGTCGACCGAGGTCACCCTCCGCCACTCGGGCGGCCCGTCCTCGACCAGCCAGAGATCGAGGTTGTCGACATCGTCGTACCACTCGAGCGCGGCGTCGACGAAGTCCTCCTGGCCGGCCCACACGACGGGTTCGTAGCGCGCGACCTCGATGCGTTCGGCATCCGGCAGCGCGAAGATCGTCCAGGGGGGCGATAGCGCGATCTCCTCGAGCCCGAAGTCACGCGCCGCGGTCGTGGCCTCCTCGGTGTACGAGATGTAGTAGTCGACGTCGTACACGGCAAGGTGCTTCGTGCCGCGATCGAAGTTGAGGCCGCGATAGTTGAGGCCGCGCACCGGATTCGACGGCCGCAAACTCACCTCCGAGGCGTTGAGGAAGTGGAACGGCGTCGTCAACGAACTCTCGAAGAAGACGCCCTCCATCGACGGGTGGCCGTCGGACCAGAACGGCAGGATCATGAGCGCCATCGGCGTCCCATACTTGTTCATGTCGCTGTTGATCTCCCACATCACCCGACCGTCCGGCAGGGCATCCACCTCCTGGAGCAGGCTCTGGTACTCCGGCCACGTCTGCTTGCCCTCGTAGCCCTCGTAGTTCCACTTGACCCAGCCGGGGAGGTCGTGCATCGAGAGAGCCACGGCGACGATCATCACGGCCACAGCGCCGATCCCGAATGCCTTCGCAGCCGTGTCACGGGCGGAGAATCGCCTCGCGAACGACGCTGCTCCGAGGGCAATCGCCAGACCCGCGAAGGCATAGACGCCGAAGAACCAGTACGGCAGCAGTCGGGCGTTGTACAGCATCGTCAAACCGAAACGGGCGATGAGGAAGTACCCGGCGAGGGGCCACAGCATCATCCAGCCGAGGATGCCGACGCGGTCCCGGCGCATCACGGTCCATGCGAGGCCGACGATCGCGACCGCGAGGACGGGCACCAGCTCGCCGGGGATGGGCGAACCGGGGTTCTGGTAGTTGCCCACGATCGTCTTCACCGGTGACCAACCCATGTCGGTCGTCATCCCACCGAGAACGCGAACGCCGAGGGCAAGCGACCAGAACGCAGACACCGCAAAACCCACGACCCATGTGGCCCCGACGCCTATCGCCCCGGCCGTAGCCGCCCGAAGGCGTTTGCGATCGAACACGGCGACGGCCGGCGACAGGAACAGCGGAAGCACCGTCACCACGGCGACGATCGTCGTCACGATGTGCGAAAGGGCCGTCAGGCCGAGCACCAACCCGGCCCATGGGTTGAGCCTGACCCCCCGCCTGTAGTCACGCACCACCATTCCGACGTAGAGGATCGACAGCGCAAACGACCACGAGAACGCGAACTCTCCGGCAAGCGTCGATTTGATGTTCGCTCCGAAGATCGAATAGCTCTCCATGAACACGAACAGGGAGGCGCCGACGCCTGCGACCGACGCGATGTACCTCGTGAATCCGAAGTACCGAAGCATGTGGTACGCGGCGACGGGAAGCGCGACGAGCCCCGCGATCGTGACGAGCTTGAACGCCACGCCGTAGGGAAGGACGAAGTCGAGCATGACCGTCGCCAGCGCCGGCAGCGGGAAGTAGAAGTACAGCGCGGGGAACCCCGCGTACCAGTCCATGCTCCATCCGAGGATCCTCCCGGTGGGAAGGATGTTCTCCGCGAGCACTTTCGGGAGGAGCACGTGGGCGCCCATGTCGCCGCCGGTTGGCGTGTTGGCGACGAGCAGGTAAGGAAGCCGCCACAGGGACTGCCCTTCGCGAAGGATCGGGCCGAGCGCGCCCGACATCGTGAGCAGGATGAGCAACGTCGGTGCTGCGATCAAGCCCGCGGCGAACCACTTGGAGATCCGTGCGCGACGTGGCTGCGGATCCGGCGGAAGCGGGCGTTCGGGCGCCTCAGGCGGCGCGGTTGCGGTCACGCGGCGAGGGTAGCGTCACGTTCCCGTTCAGCGAGGCGTGGGCAGTTATTCGGAAACGAGGTCGATGATGCCGTCGACCGCGACCGACTCGCCGCCACGGTTCCACCACCTGGCCTCGCACACGTGGCACGAATTGAAGATCGCTTCGGTGCCGTCAGGGAGCTTCATCTCGATTTGGATGACGGACTCTGACCTGCACTCAGCGCAGACCAAGCCTTCTGCGGTTGCCTTCCTCAATGGTTCCTCTCCATCCTGGCCGAGCCCTCGACCACCAAGCGTATTGCGTCACGCGCTCAACGCTCCTCGTCGTCCATCTCCGGTACATCGTGATCACGCCCGAGGTACTTCGAGCGCTGCCTGCCGTCCTCACTCCAATACGCGTAGACATATGGGCCATGGGGGCACGCCTGGCACGACACCTTGCCGCATCGCACCATCTTCTTCCGGATCTTCACGTCAGGTCCGAGATCCGGGAACTCGTGGCCGACGGACTCGAGCCTGGCGCGCGTCAGCATGAACAGCCGGCGAAGGTCAGACTCCTCCATCTCGCGCACAGCCTCGAGCACGTCACGGTCGATTGGCATGTCAGGCCACGTCCCCGAAGAGCGTCAGATCCCCCGTGCGACGGTCGATCAACCGCCATCCGACGGGAGCGATGAACCGGGTTGCGTGCGGCTCGCACAGGACCAGCCCTTCGAAGGAGGCTTCGTCCCCCCTTGCGTCTGCGAGGTACGCCTCCGCGGCGCGGTGGTTGTACGTGAGCACGCTCGTGGCTGCCTTGGCACATCGGACACATTGAACTGACATTGCGCCGTGAAGGTAGGACGCGACAACCTCGGATCCAAGGATTTGCACCGCATGGTTCGCGGGTGCCTATCCGCCGTGCGCGACTCCAGCTCGATCGAGGGACGACACGAGCCGTCGTCGTTTCGGGACACCGGAGAAGGTCGCTTCGACGCTTCCCTCTGCATCGAGCACCACTGTCAGCGGAACCGCGACGACGCCCCATTCCTCGAACCGGTGCGATTCGAGCTCATCGGTGATCTCCCGATAGCTGATCCCCTCTGACTGCAGGAGGGCGATCGTCTCCGTGCACGTGGTGCAGGTCGTGGACGTGAACAACACCACTCCCGGGAAGGAGGCCCCGGATCCGACATGGACGTCGGGATGCGGAGGGTTGGTCATGCGGCGAACCACATGGCCCGCGAGGACGGCCGCAAGTGCGACAGCGATCACGATCCCGACGCGCGCAAGCTCGCCGGACATCAGATCGGGATGCCTGCGACCAGGGCGACGCCGCGATCGCCATCGATCGACCACGCAACGGTGATCGGCCTGTCTGCGGACAGGCGGTATCCGTATATCCCGATGCCGACGTCGACGGGAATGCCGATGATCGAACCCGACTCCACGATTACGTCGTCGCCGACCGGGTATTCACCTTCAGAGAGGGCGCTGAAGTCGACCTGTGCGGTCTCGATGCCCGTGTTCATGATCCAAAGCGTGGTCTGGGAACCGGGCAGGGTGTCGACAGGAACGATCCATTCCGACGATGGGCGTGCGGAACCGACCGTCCCTGCCAGCCCGCGGATGAAGGTTTCGGGCGCACCTTCCGTGGTCGTCGTGGTGTCCTCGCCCGATCCGCCGAGCCCGTCGTCATCCGGTATCGGAACCGTCGCCACCACGGCTGCTGCGATCGGCGATGTCGCTCTCACGCGAATTCCGTAGGGCGCCGCCGCGAGGTCGGACACCGGAATGAGCGCCGGTTCCGATGCATCCAGTACGACCTCCCGTGCGTTGGAGATGGTCCCAGCCTCTGTCACGATGTCGAGGGTCACGATGATCCCGTCGCCGCCCGCGCTCATCACCGAGACGAAGGGTTCCAGACCGCCTGCTGTCGCGATCGGGAACTCCCACGTCTCCGCAGGCGCTGTCCCCGGCCACATCGCCTCGCCTCGATCGTCGATCCGGATCAGCGTCGGGATCACGATGCCCTTGGTCGCCGTGACGGTCAGAGAGAGCTCGTCTCGAAGCGGCAGATACGGCTCGAAGTCGATGGTGGTCCACGATCGTCCGGGCACATCGATCGACTGGAGGTCCGGTACCAGGTCGATGCTGAACTCGGAGTAGCCCGTGATCGAAACCTCGGCGTTGTCCGCAAATGGATTGAAGAGCCTCACCTGTGTCAGCGTGCCCGGCTTCGTCGAGCCGCCAGTGAGGTACCAGGTCTTCGGGGCGGACACGACACATTGGTCGGCCGCAATGAAGGCATCCGAGTACTCGACGGACACGGTCGCGGCTGGGCCATCCGAAATCTCAACCACTGCGGGCGACTCCCCAACCCGGAGCACATCTCCGGTGGATACAGAAGCCGCGCCGGGGCCGACCACGCTCGTCGATGCCGTCGATGGTTCCGCGTTGGCAAGCGGATCGAGGAGCGTGAGCGACACGTCGACGTCGGGTTCTGTCGCGAAGACGATGTCGGAGTCGACGATGTCTCCCGCCTCCACCCAGGGGCAGTACCAGACGCTCGGGGAGGCAACGGCACCGTCCGGAAGCGTGTCGTCCGTCCCGCCGAATCCCGGAGGCTCGGCGCCCGGTGGGGCCACCTGCACGAACCCGACGACGCCAATCGCCGCAGCAGCCACGAGCAGGAGCAACCGCCTCATCGCATCCTCCGCGAAACCATGACGAAACCCAGGAGCGAAACCACAGCCAGAAGGACGACGAGGGCCTGTAGGCGTTTCGGCCCATCGGCGCTGAACGTCACGACACCCTGCGCCGCGGAGACTTCATTCGCCGAAGCCGTCTCGAGCCATGGTCCCGGCCCGAATCCGGGGTCTGGATTCTCGGCGACGAACACGCGGCTGGTGGCCTCGCGATCGCCCGCGTATGACCAACCCGTCCTCGGCCACGTTTGCGCGGTCGAGGTAAGGGCCCGTGACACGGGATCAATCGCGGTCACGAACACCGCGTTCGACACGCCCGCGGAGAGTGGCAAGAGGTCGAGCTGACCCGCGAACACCTGACGCCAGGCGAGCGACGTCGGGTCGGCGTCCGCGCCATCGCTGTCACCGAGGACCACGATCCAACGTATGCCGAAGGGCGCCAGGAGGCCGCCGATGCGTCTCGTCTCGCCGTCGACGGCCGTGTGCAGGCTGGCGAGCAGAGCCTCGTCGAGATCACCTCGGGGTGCGAGGCGTGCCTCACCGAGGTCAGGTACGGGGGCGCTCACCACGCGGTAAGCGCCACCTTCGACCAGTCGGCTGTCGCCCGGCATCTGATCGGCGGGTCCGACGAGGAGAACCCTGCTGCGAGCCGCCTCGCCCTCGTTGGCCCTCGTGAACGTGAGGGTGTCGGAGAACACGTCGCCTGGAAGGCCGAGCCGCCCGCCGAGAACGATCGTCGAAGCCGAGATGAGGAGCAGCGCGATGCCGGCGACTCCAAAGCCTGCGATGGACCGACGCCACCGCGGAGCCTCGTGATTCGAGACGGTCGCCGCGACCACGCCGACACAGATACCGACCCCAAGGCCCGCAACGGCGAGTCCGACCGACTCGGCCTCGGAACCGAGGCCGTACGACCCACCCCTGGCTGCGAGATAACCAAAAGCCGCGAGAAGCGCAGCCCATCCTGCGATGATTGCGACGCGCCGCTCCGCCGCAACGACGCCAACGACGGCGACCACGGCCCCAGCAACGGGCATGACCGGGGAGGTCGCCCAGAAGGCGTAGCCGTCTTTCACGATGGCCTCGAAGCTGTGATCCCAGATCCAGGGGGACAGCAGGAGGGCGCCGCCTGCGGTTCCGACCGTGGCCGCAAGGACTGCTCTCCACGCATCGGTGTCGGCAAAGCGCAGGGCCGCATAGACCACAAGGGCGGGAAGGGGAACCAGCAGCGTCACGGGTGACAACGCCCCCATGAGCCCGAACACGAGCACGGCGCCGGCCATGCGGGCGAAGGCCGGGAGCGCTTGATCGCGCACCGGAGCCAGGCAGAACCGCAGCGCCCAGGGAAGTACCCCGAGCGCAAGGACGGTGCCGATGTGCGTGTTCCCCGCGATCCCTTGCGCGGTGGGTCCCGCGACGTACACGATGCCAGCGACGAGGGCGGGAGCCGCGCCCACCGACCAGGTCCTCAGAAGGCGTGTCATGCCCCAGATGCCGGAGAGCATCGCCCCGGCTGCAAGCACGTACTCGGCTACATGTCCGGTGTGGAGGGTGAGAATACGCACGATCGCCGCAACCGCCAGGAGGGGTCGTAGGGCGAGGGTCGAACCGAGGCCCGCAGGGTTCCATCCGCCGGCATACGCATCGAGCACATGCCAGCCGTTCGACGGGACCGGAAGGGTGTACCCGACTGCGGGGAAACCATCGGCCCAGATATTGCGAGCAGAAAGCATCACCAGCAAGACCGCGACCGCACCCACCACGAAGGCCGGCTGGCGGATGTCCGCACCGATCGACTCGACGGTCAGGCTCTCGTCGCCCGGGAGCCGACGGCGAAGTGCGGCGAGCGATGCGGCCCATACGCGGCTGATCTTGACGCTCCCCCGCCGTTGGAACCGGAAGAGCTCCTCGTCACTCGCCGTTCGCTGCGTTCTCGCGTGGCGCCGCTGGGAGATGGTGGACGGCGCGTGACGCAGGTTCCACACCCACGATCGGGCCCAGTCGAACCCGTACCACCTGCCGAGGAAGAGAGAGACGACCCACTCGACGAGGCCAATGAAGAAATCGAAGGGAAGCACCCACGCGAGCGTCAGCCACCCGTACACCTTCACGTATGCCCGAATCCTGCTGGCCTCCTCGCGCCAGCGGTTCGCACGCTCGTCGCGGCGGTCGTAGGTCACCTCGGACGCCGGGCTGACGATGGTTCGGGCACCTTTGAGGCGCGCACGCTGGGAGAGGTCGATCGAAGCGGCGACGGGGGCCATCGACGCGTCGATGCCGCCGACGCCGGCGAGGAGGTCTCTCCGGACGAGCATCGACACTCCTGCGACTGCGGCGATGTCGCGAACGACATCGTGCTGCCCCTGGTCCTTCTCCGACCGATCGAGGCCGGTGTATGGCACACCGAACACGTCGGTCACGAGCCCGACCGACACGAGGCCCCTGTCCGATCCGACGATCTTCGACCCGACGATGCCCGAGTCGGTGCGGATTGCGTCGTTGACGAGGGAGACAAGCGCATCCGGCGCAGGGACGGCGCCTTCCCGCAAGAACCAGATGAACTCGACCGACGTGCCGATGGCGGCGATCGCGTCGTCAGTCGCCGCGAACCATGGAAGCTCGGAAGCCAGTTCTCCTTCCGGTTTTCCTCCGACGAGCACGGCGCCTGCCGTCTCGTACACTTGTCGACCGACAGCCGAAAGGGTGTCGCCCAGACCGCCTGCTCCGTCCGTGATCACGACCGTCGCGACGGTGGCATGTCGTGTTGGGGTGAGGGACATGTGGAGTGCATTCTGGAATCGATTCGGCGTTACAGCAATCACCGGGCGACCCTGCTCGCCGGGGGCGTGGGCGGGGCGCGGATGGCCCGTGCACTACGCGCCGTCCTGGATCCCGGCCACTTGACCGTCGTCGTCAACGTGGGCGACGACGACGAACGATACGGCGTTCACGTGTCTGCCGACCCTGACACGGTGCTGTACACGCTCGCTGGAATCGCCGGTGAGCACGGTTGGGGACGAGCCGACGACACGACGAACATCATGGACCAGCTCACGAAAGCTGGCATCGACACGACGTTCATGCTCGGCGACAAGGACTTCGCGATGTGCCTCGCGCGCACGTTGATGATGGAGTCCGGAACCTCCTTGAGCGACACGATTCGTCATTTCAGCGAGCACTTCGGCGTCACCGACGTCGCGATCCTTCCTGCGACGGACGACGTGCTCCGCACGTTCGTCAGAACCGGCGACGAGTGGCTGACCTTCCAGGAGTACTTCGTGGAGCGGGGACATCGAGACACGGTCGATGAGATCTCCTACCGCGGCGCCTCGACGGCGATGCCTGCTCCCGGTGTCATCGAGGCGATCGAATCTTCCGACACGGTGATCATCGCCCCATCGAACCCGCCGCTCTCGATCTGGCCGATCCTCTCGATTCCCGCGATCGATGACGCAGTACGGAGGCATCCGCGACGTGTTGCCGTCAGCCCCCTGTTCGGCGGCAGGCCGCTCAAAGGCCCGGCGGACTCCGTCATGAAGGGACTCGGCCTCCTCTCGGGAACCGCGGGGATCCTCCAGGCGTACGACGGCCTCGTCGACGTCCTGTACATCGACGAGGGCGACGCGGCCGACGTGGGACTCGCCCGCGCTGCGGGTGTCGCGATCCTCGCTGCGAACACCAACCTCGGTGGCGCCGACCTCGGCGCACCCTTCGCTCTCGAACTCATCGGAGGGCCTCGATGAGCAGGCTCACCATCGTGCCAGTCACCGGCATCGGCGAAGTCTCGAAGGGTGACGATCTCGCAGCCCTCATCTGTGACGCCGTCGAGCAACAGGGCGATGTGTTGCTCGACGGAGACATCGTGGTCGTCACCCACAAAGCGGTGTCCAAGGAGGAGGGCCGCGTCGTCGAGATCAGCAGCGAGGCCGAGTACAGGGCGCTCGTGGAGGACGAGGCCGCCGAGATCATCAGACGCCGCGGCGACCTCGTGATCACCAGGACGAAGCACGGGTTCATTTGCGCGAACGCGGCAGTCGACCGGTCGAACGTCGCCGGTGGCCACGCGGTGCTTCTCCCCGTCGATCCGGACCGTTCGGCCCACCGTCTCCGAACGCGGATCCAACAGCGAACCGGGACGACGATCGGACTCGTGATCACGGACACGTTCGGTCGACCCTGGCGTCGAGGGCTTGTGGACGTTGCGATCGGGATCAGCGGCGTCAAGGCGATCGAGGACTTCCGAGGCACCTTCGACACACACGGCAATGAGCTCGTCGTCACCGAGGTGGCAGTGGTGGACGAGATCGCGGCGGCCTCGGATTTGGTGATGGGCAAGGCGACGGGCATTCCAGCCGCGATCGTCCGGGGCCTCGACGTCGCGGGCGACGGCCGAGCGAGTGATCTCGTCCGACCAGCCTCAGAGGATTTGTTCAGGTGAGCAACAGTGCCCGAACTCCCTGAAATCGAGGCGTATCTGCACGCCCTCCGGCCCCGGCTCGAGGGCGCCACCCTTGCTGCCGTCAGGGTCAGCTCTTTCTCGCTCCTCAAGACGTTCGACCCCCCGGTGTCGGCGGTCGAAGGGCAGGCGGTGAACGGCGTGCACCGGATAGGCAAACGCGTGTCCATCGACCTCTCTGGGGATCTGCACCTCGTCATCCACCTCATGGTCGCTGGCCGGTTCGCGTGGAACGAGGCACCGAAGCCGGTCCCGAAACGCGGCGGCCTCGCCGCGTTCGACTTCACGACGGGCTCCCTCGTGCTGACTGAAGCGGGGACGAAGCGTCGAGCCTCGCTTTCAGTGATGACGACGGAAGGCCTCTCGGACATCGACCCGGGGGGAATCGAGCTCTCGACCGCGACCGAAGCCGAGTTCAGGGCTGCCCTCCTCACGGCACGACACACGCTGAAACGAGCGCTCACAGACGCCAGATACCTGTCGGGGATCGGAGGCGCGTTCGCCGACGAGATCCTCCACGAGGCGAAGCTCTCGCCCACGCAGATGAACACCAACCTCTCCGAAGAGGAGATCGCGAGGCTCTTCAGCGCCGCCACGAACACCCTCGAGCGGTGGACCGCAAAGCGGATCGAGGAAACGGGAGACGGGTTTCCGACCAAGGTCACCGCGTTCCATCCGGACATGGCGGTGCACGGCAAGTTCGGAGAGGACTGCCCCGTGTGCGGAGCACCCGTGCAGAGGATCGTCACCGGCGAGCGGGAGACGAACTACTGCCCTGGCTGCCAGACGGGTGGCCGCATCCTGGCTGACCGCTCGCTCTCGAGGCTGCTCAAGGACGACTGGCCCAAGACGCTCGAAGAGCTGTAGCGGCTACCCCTCGCGAGAGCGGAACCATGCAATGGTCTGCTCGATGCCGTCGGCGAGCGGCGTCCAGGCCTCCCATCCGAGGACCTTCCGGGCAAGGGAGGGATCCAGGCAAGAGCGCATCTGCTCGCCTTTCCGCGGTGCCGCCATGATGGGGGCGATGTCGGCGCCAACCGCCTCGACGATGACCTCGAGCAGCTTCAGAACCGACGTCTCCCTACCGGTTCCGACGTTGACGTATCGCGACCCGCCGATCCTCCCCGCCCTCACCATTGCGTCGGTCACGTCCTCGACGAACACGAAGTCGCGCGTCTGGAGCCCATCGCCGTAGATCGTCGGGTTCCGGCCCGCGAGGAGTGACTCGATGAAGATCGCAACAACGCCTGCCTCGCCGTTCGGGTCTTGCCGGGGCCCGTAGACGTTGGCGAACCCGAGCGACATGAAGTCGAGGCCGTGCATCGCCTGGTAGTAGCTGAAGTACTGCTCGGCGACGTACTTCGAGACCCCGTACGGGCTCGATGGTTTTCGTTCGGCGGTCTCGGGCGTCGGGATGTTGAAGGTGTCGCCGAACTGTGCACCCCCGGACGATGCGAAGACGAACCGCTCTGCATCGCTGTGACGAGCAGCTTCGAGCATGTTCACCGTGCCCAACACGTTGATGCGTGCGTCGTACGCCGGATCCGCCACCGACCGCCGCACATCGATCTGGGCCGCGAGGTGGAACACGGTGTCCGGACGAAAGTCCCTGACGAGGCCGACGACGTCGTTGTCGGAGACATCGATCTGGTGGATCTTCACGCTGCCGCGCGAACGGGCGTCCCTGAGGTTGCCGAGCGACCCCGAACTGAGGTCGTCCAGTACGAGGACGTCGGTCCCATCATCGACGAGCCTGTCGACGAGGTTGGATCCGATGAACCCAGCTCCACCGGTTACGACGGCGCGTGGCATGCTCTAAACCCTCGGCGGGAGATGGTCGGAGAAGAAACCGACGAGCCGCTCCGAAACGTCTTCGTACGTTTGTACCGAGAACTCGTCGGCGTCTTCCGACCAGAACCGGGGGCCCGCCTGGGGATAGACGACAAAGGTGGTTGTCGGAAGCCGATCCCTGTGTGCGAGCGTGGCTTCGATATCTCCGGCATCGTCTCCGCGGCTTCCGATGAAGAGCGTCGGGATCGAGGCGATCGCGAGGTCGTTCGCGCTCACGTCGTCGATTGCGGCCCCAACGACGGAAGCCGCAACGATGCGCTCGTCGGAGGCGGCGAAGGAGGTCGCGTCCGCGACCCCAGCTCCGAACGCAGCGACGCCGAAACCGAGCTGGCCGTTCGACCACGTTCCGGTGGGATTGCACACGAACGAGGCAACGGCCTTGCTGATCCGTGCATTCTCCGAGGCATCCGACGTGAGGTCCAGTGCGAGCGCCGCAATCCCGTGCCGGGCGAACACCCGGCAGTGCTGTTTGATGGCCGATGACGGAAGAGGCTGATCGCCGAAGACCACGACCGTGGGCCATTCGCCGGAAAAGTCCGGACGGGCGAGATAGCCGGTAAAGGTCCGCGGGCCCGCGGGGATGCTCGTCGATCCGTAGATGGTCTCGACTGTTCCTTCGCCGGTTTGAACTGCCACGTGCACTCCCCGTTCGGCGGTGAGGCTAGTTGCGGCCAAGGAGATGTACGTCACCCGCGATCACGGTCGTCGTTGCGTCTGCGGCCCTGACGACGAGCGCACCGCTCGCATCCACGTCCACCGCGGTGCCGGTACCGCCGTCCCACGCGACCTCCGATCCGATCGTGCTGCACGCCGCGAGGTACGCATCCCTCGGCCACTCGTTCGGTCCCTCGTCGACGACTGCCACGAACCCATCGACCCAGCGCGTTCCAAGGCTCGTCACGAAGGCATCATCGACCTTCCCATCGAGGAGCGCGCCTGCGCCCTCCACCGGCGTCTCCCAGAACAAATTGATCCCGCACCCCACGGTGACGCGGTCCCCCGAGGCCTCCACCAGGATGCCGCCGACCTTGAGCGAAGCCACGAGAAGGTCGTTCGGCCACTTGAGATCCACCGTCACGCCCGCGCCGTCCGCTATTGCCCGCCGAATGGCGACACCGGCACACAGCGGCAGCCGTGGGAAGGTCGACGGAGGCCAGCCCGGGCGGAAGGAGTACGAGGAGAAAAGGGCCTGGTCCGGTTCGACCCAATGCCGGCCGGAACGCCCCCGGCCAGCGACCTGGTGCGCCGCGACAACCAGCGTCGGGCGGTCGTTCGCTTCGGCGATACGGGCGGCTTCGTCCTGTGTGGACCCCACCGACGTGAGGTGCACGATGTCGTAGTGTGTAGCCATCATCGATTTCAGAGAGTCGAACTGAGCAAGCAGCGAGCCTACCTGGAGAGCGCGTGAGCACCGAAAAGAAGATCGAACGGCTCCGCGAGCTTCGGGCGAAGTCCCTCCAACCGGACAACCAGCGGGCTGTGCAACGCCAGCATGACGCCGGCAAGCTCACGGCGCGCGAGCGCGTCGAGGTCCTCCTCGACGATGGGTCGTTCCAGGAGATCGACCCCTTCGTCCAGCACCACGAGACGAACTTCGGCATCAACGAGAAGCGGCCCCTCGGTGATGCGGTCGTGACCGGATGGGGAGCGGTCGATGGTCGCAACGTCTTCGTGTTTGCCGAGGACTTCACACGGTTCGGTGGAAGCCTCGGAGCCGTCGTGGCCGACAAGATCTGCAAGGTGATGGACCTCGCGATGGACACAGGGACACCCATCATCGGACTGAAGGACTCAGGCGGCGCCAGGATCCAGGAAGGCGTCCTCGGCCTCGACGGATACGGGAGGATCTTCGAGCGGAACGTTCGGGCTTCGGGCGTGATACCGCAGATCTCCGTGATCATGGGCCCGTGCGCGGGAGGTGCCGTCTACTCACCCGCTCTCACCGACTTCATCTATCAGGTCGAGGGAACCTCGCACCTCTTCATCACGGGCCCGGACGTCATCAAGGCCGTCACCGGCGAAGAGGTCTCGATGGATGGCCTCGGCGGCGCACACGCACACTCGTCCCAGTCAGGCGTCACCCACTTCGTCGCGGAAGACGATCGGCACGCTCTCGAGGAGGTCAGGTACCTCCTGTCGTTCCTCCCCTTGAACAACATGGAGGTCCCGCCGTTCTTCACCCCGCTCGATGCCCCGAACCGGATGGACGAGGCGCTCACGACCGTGGTGCCAGACTCGTCGAACCAGCCGTACGACGTTTTGGACGTGATCCACAGCCTCGTCGACGACGGGGAGTTCTACGAGGTGCACGAGCACTTTGCAGGGAACATGGTCGTCGGGCTCGCCAGGTTGGATGGGTACACCGTCGGCATCGTCGCAAACCAGCCCGCCGTTCTTGCCGGGACGCTCGACATCAACGCGTCCGTCAAGGCAGCCCGTTTCGTGCGGTTCTGCGACGCGTTCAACATCCCGATCGTGACCCTCGTCGACGTTCCAGGCTTCCTGCCGGGCGTCGACCAGGAACACGGAGGCATCATCAGGCACGGGGCGAAACTCCTGTACGCGTACAGCGAAGCGACCGTCCCCCGCATATCCGTGATCATGCGGAAGGCATACGGGGGCGCATATCTCGTGATGAACTCGCGGGCCGTGCGCGCCGACGTCGTGTTCGCGTGGCCTTCTGCCGAAATCGCAGTCATGGGAGCCCAGGGCGCCGTGAACGTCATCCATCGGCGCGAGCTCGCGGACGCCGAAGACCCAGAGGCGAGGCGGGCCGAACTCGTCGCGGACTACGAATCCACGTTCAACACGCCCTACATCGCCGCCGAGCACGGCCTCGTCGACGACGTCATCGAACCCCGCGAGACGAGGCCCCGGCTCATCAGGGCCCTCGAGATCCTGCGCAACAAGCGAGAGCAGCTGCCACCGAAGAAGCACGGAAACATCCCGCTCTGACGGGGTGTCAGGCGGCGGCACTTGGCCGCGTGCCTCGATTCGCGTAACGCCCTGACGACTCGGCAGGTCGGAAATCGAAAGGCTGGCGACACCTCTCCGGGGCGCTCCGACCCCTCCTAGGATTGCAACGTGGATTCACTGCTCATCGCAAATCGCGGCGAGATCGCCGTCAGGATCATTCGCGCCGCGAGGGATCTCGGCATGCGCACAGTCGCCATCTACTCCGAGCTCGACCGCGATGCGGTCCACACCGGGCTCGCTGACGAGGCGTGGAACGTCGGGCCGGCACCCGCAGCCGAGTCCTACCTCAACGTTCCCAGGATTCTCGAGATCGCCCGTGAGTCAGGTGCAGACGCTGTCCACCCCGGATACGGCTTCCTCGCCGAGAACGCCGACTTCGCACAGGCGGTCGTCGACGCCGGGCTGATCTGGGTCGGGCCGCCTGCTTCGGCAATCGCGATGATGGGCGACAAGATCGAGTCGCGCGTCGCCGCCGAAGCGGCCGGCGTGCATGGCGTCCCCGGAACGCTCGAACCCCTCACGTCGGCAGACCAGGTCGCGGCGTTTGCTGCCGAGCACGGCTTTCCGGTGGCCATCAAGGCGGCCGCAGGCGGCGGAGGCCGCGGCATGAAGGTCGTCCGCACCGCGGACGGTCTCGCAGACGCCTTCGAGTCCGCGGGCCGGGAGGCTGAGTCGTGGTTCGGCAATCCCGCGGTGTACGTGGAGCGCTACCTCGAGAACGCTCGCCACATCGAAGCACAGGTGCTGTTCGACACGCACGGCAACGGCGTCTTCTTCGGTGAGAGGGACTGCTCGCTCCAGCGGCGCCACCAGAAGCTCGTCGAGGAGAGCCCGGCGCCGAGGTTCTCAGCAGAGGATCGTGCGCGCCTCGGCGAACTCGCGCTCGCGCTCGGCCACGCGGCCGGGTACCAGTCCGCAGGAACCGTCGAGTTCCTGTACGCAGACGGGAACTTCTACTTCCTCGAGATGAACACCCGCATCCAGGTCGAGCACACGGTCACCGAAGAGGTGTTCGGGGTGGATCTCGTGGTCGAACAGCTGCGCGTCGCTGCTGGCGAATCCCTCGA
This sequence comes from Acidimicrobiia bacterium, assembly GCA_003235475.1. Classification (GTDB taxonomy): domain Bacteria; phylum Actinomycetota; class Acidimicrobiia; order Spongiisociales; family UBA5794; genus SZUA-442. Next base: position 53,560 of record QJWC01000094.1, read on the forward strand.
ATCGATGGGGACGCCGACACCGAACGGCCACACGATCGAGTTCCGGATCAACGCCGAAGACCCGTCGCGCGACTTCATGCCGACGCCCGGACAGCTCGTCAAGTACCGAGAGCCCGCAGGACCCGGTATCCGCATCGACTCGGGGGTTGTCGAGGGTTCGACGATCAGCCAGTACTACGACAACATGATCGCAAAGCTCATCGTGTCGGGTCGCGATCGCGAAGAGGCGATGCGGCGTGCACGGCGGGCGCTGACCGAATACGAGATCGGCGGCGTCGACACGACGATTCCTGCGCACTTGGCAATCCTCGACAACGAGGACTTCGCGACCGGCAACGTCAGCACGAGGCTCGTCGAGGACACGATGGACTTCTCGAGTGTCGAGCGCCCCACAGCGCCGAGCGTGCCGGAAGAAGAAGAGCTCGCCGAGCGGTCACTGACCGTGGAGGTCGGGGGTCGTCGGTTCCGTGTGAAGTACTGGGCACAGGTGCTCACCGCGCCGGGGTCCGGCAAGCGCGTCGCACCGAGGCGAAAGGCACCCAAGCTCGATGGCGGCGCGGGATCGAGGGGCGTTGCCGGAGAGGTCACGGCGCCCATGCAGGGAACGATCGTCAAGATCCACCACAAGGCTGGCGACACCGTGCATCAGGGCGAGCCGGTGTGCGTCCTCGAAGCCATGAAGATGGAGAACGAGATCAAAGCCCCGTCGTCTGGCGATATCGTCGACATCAAGGTGCAGGTCGGCGACACCGTGTCGTCCGGTCAGCTGATCCTCGTGATCAAGTAGCGGCGAGCCGCTACGGAGCCGGAGGCTCGTAGCTCCCGAACACCGAGCGGAGGGCTGATGTGATCTCCCCCACCGTGGCCCCAGCCTCGAGCGCCGACTTCATCGGATACAACAGGTTCTCGCTGCCTCTCGCGGCTTTGTCCACGGATTCGAGGGCGATGTCGACCGGTTGCTGATCGCGGCGTCGCCTTCGCTCCTTCAGCGCATCGATCTGGTCGCGTTCGACGGCTGCATCGACTGTCAAGAGGTCAGGTTCGGCGTCCTCATCGATGACGAACCGGTTCACCCCGACGACGACAGCCTCCTCGGCATCGACGCGACGCGCGTACGCGTACGCCGCCTCCTCGATCTGACGCTGCTGGAACCCTTGTTCGATGGCGGCGACGGCACCGCCGAGGTCGTCGATGCGCTCGATGAGCGACGCCGCCTCGGCTTCGATGGAGTCGGTGAGCGACTCCACGTAGTAGCTGCCAGCCAGCGGGTCGACCGTGCGAGCCGCTCCTGCCTCGTATCCGAGGATCTGCTGCGTGCGGAGGGCGATCATGGCTGACTCCTCCGTGGGCAGCGCGAGCGCCTCGTCGAAGGAATTGGTGTGCAGCGACTGGGTGCCCCCGAGCGCCGCCGCGAGCGCCTGGTACGCCGTGCGAACCACGTTGTTCAGGGGCTGCTGCGCCGTGAGGGTCGAACCGGCCGTCTGCGTGTGGAATCGCATCTTCTGGGCTGCCTCCGTGGTGGCACCCACCCGATCCTTCATCAGGCGGGCCCAAAGCCGCCTCGCGGCCCGGAATTTGGCTGCCTCCTCGAAGATGTCGTTGTGGGCGTTCCAGAAGAACGAGAGGCGCGGTGCGAACTCGTCAACATCGAGCCCTGCATCCTCTGCCGCGTGCACGTACGCGAGGCCGTTCGCGATGGTGAAGGCGACTTCTTGTGCTGCGGTGCTTCCCGCCTCGCGGATGTGGTAGCCGCTGATGGAGATCGTGTTCCAATTCGGCAACTCAGCGGCGCAGTAGGCGAAGAGGTCCGTGATGATCCGCATCGACGGCTCGGGTGGAAAGACGTAGGTTCCGCGGGCGATGTACTCCTTGAGGATGTCGTTCTGCACGGTCCCTCGCAGCGCCGATGCATCCGCGCCCTGCTCTTCGGCAACGATCTGGTACATCAGCAGCAACATCGCGGCGGTCGAATTGATCGTCATCGACGTGGAGACGTCCGCCATCGGTATGCCATCGAAGAGGGAGCGGACGTCCTCGACCGAGTCGATTGCGACGCCGACCTTGCCGACCTCCCCTGCAGCGAGCCGGTCGTCCGAGTCCAGGCCCATCTGGGTTGGAAGGTCGAAGGCAACGGAGAGTCCCGTCTGGCCAGCCCTCAACAGCGCCTTGAAGCGCTCGTTTGTCGCCTTTGCGTTTCCGAAGCCGGCGTACTGGCGCATCGTCCATAGACGGCCTGTGTACATGGACTCGTACGGGCCCCTCGTGAACGGGAAGGCGCCCGGGAGTCCGAGATCGGTCCGGGGATCCCACCCTTCGAGGTCTCCCGGGCCGTAGAGCCGCTTGCCTTCTGGCACTCGCTGATCCCTTCGCTATTCGGGGTCGCTACCTATGCTCACCGAGCGCCGATGCTACCGGTACGGCGGTACCGGAACCGCTTCACGGCGCGAGGATCCCATGGACCAGGACATCCGTCGGCTCGAGAAAGCCGAACTCCAGCGCAGACGACTCCCGGCTGTCATCGCCCTCGCGATCGTGGCCGTGATCGCGTCGACGTGGGTCGGACTCTTCGGTTTCCTCGGGGTGAATGCCGCGTACGGGACGGTCTCCGATCTCGAGCGGAGGTATGTCTGCAACACGTCGGACATCGACATCGAGTTCCCTGACCTGTCCGAGCTCTCGAATGTGTACACGGTCGACGGTGTCAAGCTCGGCCAGCTGACTGAGCGCAACTCCCTCCCCGTCAAGTTCTCCGAGCTTCCCGACCTCGTCTCGGGAGCACTGCTCTCCGCCGAGGACAAGAGCTTCTACGAGCACGAAGGGATCGACTTCTCGGCCATTGGGCGAGCAGTCCTCGGCCGGATCACGAACAACCCTGCCGGGGGTGGTTCGACCATCACGCAGCAGGTGGCCAAACAGACGTTCCTGAGCACGGATCAGACGCTCGAACGCAAGATCTGCGAAGCGGTGGTCGCTGCCGAGATCGAACGGACCTACACGAAGGATCAGATCCTCGAATTCTGGGCGAACTCCGTGTTCTTCGGTTCGAACGCCTACGGCGTGCGCGCCGCATCGCTCGAGTACTTCGGTAAGGAGCTCGATGAGCTGACGATCGCAGAGGCAGCCCTTCTGCCCGTTCCGATCCGGAACCCGACCTTCTACCACCCCCGGCACAACCCCCTCAACGCCCTCGCGGCACGGAACCGCACCATCGACCGAATGGTCGCGAACGGGTACATCCTCAGGGCCGATGCCGAGGCTGCGAAGGCGGCGCCACTTGGCGTGATCCCCCAGCAGTCCTTCGAGTCGACGGCACCTCGAGTCATGTATGCGGTCAACAGGCAACTCCTCGAAGACGACGAGTTCTCGATGCTCGGCGACACGAAGGAGGAGCGGAAGCGGGCGGTGTTCGGCTGCCCGGCCTCGGACACCGAATGCGAGGGTGGCGGAGGATTGACAATCGCCATCACGATCGACCACGACCTCCAGACGGAGGCGAACAGGATCCTTCGGGCGTGGTTCCGGTCAGGAGCCGACGGCCCCACGGGCGCAATCGCAAGCATCGAGAACGAGACCGGCGCTATTCGCGTCCTCGCGTCTGGTGTGGACTACGGCACCGACCTCGAGGCAGGTGAGCGGCCGTTCGACCTCGCGATCGACGGTGCGCGTGCAGCTGGGTCGAGTTTCAAGCCCTTCACCCTGGCTGCGGCACTCGAGGCCGGCGATCGCGACGGCAACCCCGTGACGCTCGGGTCGTACTGGGACGACTCGAGTCCCGCCGAGATCCAGTGTGAGACGGTCTGCTCCGAGTTCGGGCTCTACTGGCCCGTGAGCAACGCTGGCGGTTCGGCCCCGAAGGGCCTCCGGACGCTCGAATCCGCGACCTACAACTCGGTGAACACCGTGTACGCACGGCTCGTCGACGCGATCGGGCCGGAGCCGGTCGTTTCGATGGCGCACCGACTTGGCATCGAATCGAGCCTCCAGCCGGTGCTCTCGATCACCCTCGGCACCCAGGACGTCTCACCACAGGAGATGGCTGCTGCATACTCGACGTTTGCGAATTACGGGGAGAAGGTCGATCCGTACCTGATCGAGAGCATCACGGACCGGTTCGGCAACGTGATCTACCAGCACCAAACGGAGCCTCGGAGCGTCTTGTCTCCACAGATATCGGCCTCGATCGTGAACACCCTCGAAAAGGTCATCTCGAGCGGCACGGCGAGGCGTGCGAGCCTCGACCGCCCGGCGGCTGGCAAGACCGGCACGACGAACGACAGCAGGAACGTGTGGTTCGTGGGATTCGTACCGCAGATGACCACGAGCGTCTGGGTCGGCTACGCAAGCACGCAGCTCCCGCTCGAGAACATCACCGTGTGGAACGACGTCGAAGGATCCGAGCAGTTCTACAGGCGGGCATCTGGCGGCACGCTCGCGGCGCCGATCTGGAAACAGTTCATGCTGTACGCGACCAAGTACCTCCCGAAGGAGGACTTCCCCGAGGATCCTCCGGGGACCTCTGTGTACGCGCAGACGCCGTACTCACACGTGCCTCCCCTCGCGGAATCGACGACCGAGATGATCGAGGCCGTGTTCGCCGTCGGACTCAAGGGCGTGATCGAGGAAGTGCCGAGTTCGATGCCCGCCGGATCGCTTGTCTCGGTGTCGCCACTCCCAGGGACGCTCTCCCGTCAGGGTTCGACCGTCACGATCCAGGTATCCAACGGCCAGCCGCCGGAGATCAACATGATCGATCTGCGGGGCCTCACCGCCCAGCAGGTCTCGCAGCGGCTCGCCGAGTTCAGCCAGGAAACGGGCCTGGCGATCGATTGGACCTTCGCCGAAGTCGTGACCACGAACCCGTCCCAACACGGCCGCGTTGTGACCACGAACCCCCTGCCGGGATCGCCCATCGGCAACAACCAGACAATCGTCGTGAGCTTCGGCGTCGCTCCCTAGCGATTCGCCAACGGGTGTGGGACGTCGTCGGGGGCCACCACTAGCCTCGCCGAAATGCCGCAGCCCGAGACCGCACTCCCTCCCCTCCGACGCCTGTGGCGGTACGCGACCGCGTACCGATCACGGATCGTCCTCGCAACGATCTATTCGTTCCTCAACAAAGCCGTGGATCTCGCCCCACCGTTCCTGATCGGCATGGCCGTCGATGTCGTGGCCAACGGAAGCGACTCGATGCTCGGCCAACTCGGGATCGAGGATCCGAAGACGCAGATCCTCGCCATCGCCGTGCTGACCTTCATCATCTGGTCGCTCGAGTCCCTCATGGACTACCTCGCATCCGTCGAATGGCGCAACCTCGCCCAGGCGATACAGCACGACCTCCGCGTCGACACGTACGAGCACATCCAAGAACTTGACATTGCGTACTTCGAGAACCGCGAGAGTGGCGACCTCATGGCCGTCCTCAACGACGACGTGAACCAGCTCGAGCGGTTCCTCGACATTGGTGCCAACGAGGTCGTCCAGATGCTGACAACGGTCCTGCTCATCGGGATCACGTTCTTCGCAATCGCACCGAGCGTTGCGTGGCTTGCATACCTGCCGATCCCGGTCATCCTGTGGGGTTCGATGAAGTTCCAGCGGACCATCGAGCCCCGCTACGAAGCCGTGCGCGGCGAGGCAGCCGCCATCAACTCGCAGCTCGCCAACAACATCGGCGGGATCAGCACGATCAAGGCGTTCACGGCCGAGCAGCGAGAGGTCGAGCGCATCGCAACCGCGTCCGACCGCTATCAGCAGGCGAACCGATCGGCGATCCGCCTGTCGTCAGCCTTCACGCCGCTGATCCGGATCGCGATTCTCATCGGGTTCACCGCGACGCTCGTATGGGGTGGTTTTCTCGCACTCGACGGAAACCTCAACATCGGCCTGTACTCGGTGATGGTGTTCCTCACGCAACGACTGCTGTGGCCCCTGACCAGGCTCGGGCAGACGGTCGACCTCTACCAGCGGGCGATGGCTTCCACGAAGCGGATCCTGAACGTGCTCGACTCGGACCCGGTGATCGTCGACGGGTCCACACCGCTCCCCGCATCGGCTGGAACCGGCCGCCTCGAGTTCGACGATGTGACGTTCTCCTACGAGCCCGGCTACCCGGTGCTCCACGACATCTCGCTGGTGATCGAGCCGGCGAAGACCACGGCGTTCGTTGGGTCGACGGGATCCGGAAAGACGACGCTCGTCAAGCTGCTGTTCCGCTTCTACGACGTCGACCGCGGCGTCGTCCGGCTCGACGGCGTCGACGTGCGCTCCCTTCCCCAGAAGGACCTTCGCGACACCATGGCCCTCGTGAGCCAGGACGTCTTCCTCTTCCATGGAACCGTGGTCGAGAACATCGCGTACGGGGTCCCGGACGCAACCCGCGAAGATGTGATCGAGGCAGCAACGCTCGCCGAAGCCGACGATTTCATCCGTGCCCTTCCAGACGGCTACGACACGCTCATCGGCGAGCGAGGCCAAAAGCTCTCTGGTGGCCAGCGCCAAAGGGTCTCCCTCGCACGCGCCCTCCTCACCGACTCTCCGATCCTGGTGCTCGATGAGGCGACGTCGGCCGTCGACAACGAGACCGAGGCCGCGATCCAGCGATCGCTCGCTCGCGTCAGCCACAACCGCACGATGGTCGTGATCGCCCATCGCCTGTCCACGATCCGTTCTGCCGACCGCATCTACGTGATCGACGACGGAACGATCGCACAGCAAGGCACGCACGAGGAATTGATCGAGGTGAGTGGCATCTACCGCAACCTCTGGGACGTTCAGACCGGCGCCGCGATCCACTGATCCAACGATCACACCCGCTCGGCAGCGCGTCTTCTTTTCGCGGTCTCATGCAATGTACTTGATTGCATTTGATGTTATTTGATATGAACTGTGCATGACGTTCAGATCAACACCGGCGGCGACCGAGGGGGCGATCCCCAAGGTCCGTCCTCCCTTCTCGGGTCGCAGCGCCAAACTCCCGGGCGCCGCCGGTGTTACCCCTCCCCGAGTGACGGCGATGGAACGCCGGCTCGTGGAGGTTCGGATCCGTCCCGACACCGAACCCGGGTACCTGCCAACCCATCCGTATGTCCGTCGGTTCTGGATTGCCGCACTTGGTCCGGGGGCGGTCGCTGACCTGCTCCGACTCACCGCCGCTGCACACCGCGGCCGCCCCCTGAAAGCCCCACTCAACCTCCCGACGCTCATCAGCGAGGGACTCGCAGCGCATGCACCAGACGGGGCAATCGAGGTCGGTACCACCGTGCCCGGGCTGAGCGACGCCCACGTCGCGCGACTTCGGCCTGCTCTGCGCCGCGAGCACCAGCGGACACGACCGCCCGCACGATCGCCCGCCTAGGGAGATCGACTGCCTTTGGGCGAAGTAGCCTCGCTGGCGATGGATACCGTCCCGAGCATCGCCCCACGAGACGTTGATCTCGAGCGTTACGACATCGTCCTCGACGTACGGCCATATCTCGGTGGCGTCCTGATCCCCGGGTCCGCACACGCTCCCCTCGACGACCTCCTTGCCGATCCCGAGGCATACGCGCCTGACCGGCGTGCTCATGTCCTGTTGGTCTGTGACATCGGCATGCGGTCTGCGTTCGCCGCCGACCATCTCCGGAAGGCCGGGTACGACTCGGTTGCGTCCCTCGAAGGCGGCATCGACTTCTGGAAGCGCGAAGGTCTGCCGACGGCGTCCGCCGGATCGCTCACCGGGCCACAGCTCGAGCGATACGACCGGCACATCAAGCTTCCCGGCATCGGGCTCGAAGGGCAACGCGGTCTCCTCGAAGCGAGCGTTGCCGTTGTGGGTGCCGGAGGGCTCGGTGTGCCCGTCATCTCGTATCTCGCGGCGGCGGGCGTCGGGTCGCTCACGGTGATCGACGGTGATGTCGTCGAGATCTCGAATCTCCAACGACAGCCCATCTTCACATCCGCCGATATCGGGGTGGAAAAGGTGTCGGCGGTCGCCTTGTACATCGCATCACTCAACCCGGAGGTCAACGTCCGGACGCACGCCACCACCTTGACCGAGGAGAACGCAGACGACCTCTTCGACGGTGTCGACCTCGTGATCGACGCCACCGACTCGTTCGAAGCGAGATACGCCATAAGCGACGCGGGCCAGCGGCTGGGCGTGCCCGTGGTGACGGGTGCCGTGTACCGATGGGAGGGCCAGGTGACGACGCTCTTGCCAGGCGGGCCCTGCTACCGGTGCATCTTCCCGGACCCGCCTGACGCGGGTGTCGTGCTCGACTGCGAGCTCACGGGCGTCCTCGGGTCGGTCGTCGGGACGGTTGGGACGCTTCAGGCGACAGAGGCCGTGAACCTGATCACCGGTACGGGAACCTCCCTCGCGGGCAGGCTCGTGATGTACGACGGACGAGCTGCTCGGTTCGACGAGGTGCGTGTCGGCCCAAGGAACGACTGCGTCGGCTGCGGACCGTACAGATCAGACGGGACCTGATCGATCAGACGGCGAAGATTCCCCAGCGGGTTCCTCCGTGGAGTGTCTCGGCTGGAGTCTCCGGGGGCGTCGGATTCGAAGCCTTGACCGCAGTCGGACGATTCGGTGACGTTGTCGTTGTTGCGGGCGCGGTCGTTGTCGTGGTCGTCGGCTGCGGTTCGGGCTCTGGTGCGAAGTTCCCGAGCGTCGTGGTCGTGGTCGTCGGCGCAGTCGTCGTTGTCGTGGTGTCGCCGTTCAGGCCGGGCGCGGCCCTCATGAAGATCACGGTGACCCACAGGAGGCCGCCGTCATCGAACTTCGCTCCGATACCCACGTAGTTGTAGTCGCCGAGGATGTTCGCCCTGTGCCCGGACGATGCCATGAACGCGTCGTGCAGGCTGTTCGCGTCTGCGCCAACGCCGACGTTCTCTCCAAGCGCCTGCCACACGCCGGTGACGCTCGAGAGATTCGTGCTGTGGAAGATCCCGCCCGCTTCGATCATGGCGTCGGTGTGGGCTTTTGCGTCGTCGGTCAGGTCCCAATACCGCTCAACCGGGGGGAGGCCAGCGTTCGCGCGGGAGTTGTTGATCCGGGAGAAGAAGGTTCCTGCAGGGCTTGCCATGGCAGGAACGGCGAGCACGGCGAACAGAACGGATATCGCCGCGACAAGGATGAGGATGCGATGGGTGATTCGCGGTGTGGTGGTTCGCATGGCCCAGAGGACTCCTACAGAAAGCAGTTGTGTAACTTCTCTCTGTATCGGTCCTGGACCGACCCCCTTTAGGGGCTATGCGCGCAGATTTGCGAAGTGACTAGTCCTCGAAGGATGCGGCGACGCTGAAGAGCGTTCGGACCCCGAAGCCGGAAGCGCCCTTTGTGATGTAGTGCTCCGTCTTCTCCGCCCGTGCCGGACCGGCGACGTCGAGGTGGACCCACGGTGTGTCATCGACGAACTCGGCCAGGATCAAGGCAGCGATGATCGCGCCGCCCCACCGGCCACCGGTGTTCTTCATGTCCGCGATGTCCGACTCGAAGAGAGATCGGTAGTCGGTGTCGAGCGGCAGCTCCCAGAACTTCTCACCCGCGCTCTGCGCGGCGGCGAGCACACGTTCTCCCGCATCCTCGTTGGTTGTGAAGAGGGCGCCGATGTCGGTTCCGAGCGCTGCCTTCGCGGTACCGGTGAGCGTCGCAATGTCGACGATGAGATCCGCGCCCATCTCGGTGGCGAGCGACAACCCGTCGGCGAGCACGATGCGCCCCTCTGCGTCCGTGTTGAGGATTTCCATCGTTTTCCCGTTGTAGATCCTGACGACGTCACCAGGCTTGAGAGCAGACCCGCCAGAGAGGTTCTCCGTGAGCGGCGTGATACCGATGACGTTCACACGCAGCCCGGCCTCCGCTATTGCACGAACGGCGGCCATCACGACGGCAGCCCCAGCCATGTCGGTCTTCATCGGTTCCATTCCCGCTGCTGGCTTGATCGAAAGGCCGCCAGAGTCGAACACGATCCCCTTGCCGACAAAGGCGACCGTCGCCGTCGCCCCATCAGGCCGATACTCCATCACCACCATGCGGGCGGGCCGGTCGGCGCCCGCGTTCACCCCTGCGAGTCCCCCGAATCCCTTCTCCGCGATCTCATGCTCGTCGAAAACGGTCACGACAACTGCCTCGTGGAGCGACGACGCAATCTCCGCGAGGGCCTCGGGCGATTTGTCAGCGGCGGGTCGGTTCGTGAGGTCTCGGGCGAGGACCACGCCGCGAGCGACCGCAGCCGACTCGGCCAGGTCCGCCGGATCGCCATCACCGACGAGCACCAAGCTCTGGAGGTTGTGCGTCTTGGGCTCAGAGCGATACTCGTTGAACTCGTAGAGGCCCAGCTGGGACCCGATCAGTACCGCGCCAGCCGCGCCGTCGAGCCCGACGTCGTGGAGGAGCGTCGCGACCGTGCCGTACTTCGAAATCGAACGCGCCGTCGATCCTGCGGCGCGGCGGATGCTCTCGAGATCGACCTCGGAGCCGAGGCCGACGAGCAGGGCCTCGTTGGTCACACCGCCCGGCGTTGCGACGAAGAGGTTCTGGCCCTTCTTTCCAGAGAAGTCCTTCACGTCCAAGAACGCGGAGAGCGAGTCGAGGTCGGGAACGAGATCCGAGTCAGTCGCGAGCACGCGGTCTGCGAGGACGGGCACGACCAGCAGGTCGGCCCCATCAGCCATTCCGAATCCGATGTCGATCATGGTCGCTCCTTGTTGTCAGCGATCGAGCGCTTGCCGAACGACATCGGCCACGGCACTCGGTGTGAATCCGAACTTCTCGGCGAGCACT
>QJWC01000077.1 GCA_003235475.1 Acidimicrobiia bacterium
ACAGCTCGACCCAACGTCGGGCTCAACTATGCAGGAGGACCCATGCGAAACACGACTCGCACGATCGGAATGGCGATCGCGATCACCATTCCGATCGTGCGAGTCGTGGTTCGCATGGTTCCTCCTGCATGGTTGCGCCCGACCTGAGGTCGAGCTGTTGCAGGAGTAACGACGAGTCTCGCGAGATGGTTTCGGGCTACCCCTCGTCGGCCATGAGTTGATAGAACCGGAAGAACCCCGCTTCCGTCAGTGTGCGCACGGACGCGAAGCCAGCTTCCGCCGCATATTCGGCGAGGACGGACGGCCGCATCACGGTGCCGGTTGCCGCGGACGGTTGGCTCGACATCCCATCAGGAAGGCAGACGAGGATGCTGTATCCGTACATCAGCCTCTCTATCTCGTCGCCCTCGCCGTTGAAGGCATCGCCGACCGCCTCGTCCATCACGATCACGATCCCGTCCGAGCCCGCCATCTCCCGCATGGAGCGGAGCACGTCGACCGGCCGAGGCATGTCGTGGATGCATTCGAACGCGAACACCACGTCGTAGTCGGCACCGGCGAGCTCTGCGACGTCGATGGCCGTGAACGTCGTCGAAGGGCCCGCGCCGACCTCCGCGGCGTTCTTCCGCGCGATCTCGATCGAGGGAACGTCGATGTCGTATCCGTGAACGCTGGCACCGGGATACATGTCAGCGAGGGCAAGCGTCCCCCAGCCGCCGCCGCATCCGACGTCGGCGACGCGTGTACCCGGACGACTCAGGCGTTCATGGAGGTCGGGGATCCCGGCGAGCACATCGGGCATGTCGTTGAAGAAGAATGGCCGGTTCTGGTCTGCCTGTCCCTCGCGCATGTCCTGTCCGAACCGGGCCCACGAGACACCGGATCCGGTCTTGTACGCGTCCAGGAGAAGGGGCATGGCCCCGCCCGCGGTTGTCAGCATCCTCGCGATGGGTGCCAGGTAGAAGCTGTTGAGGCTGTTCGCCAGGACATCCGCGTGCCCCTCTGGGAGGCTGAAGCGGTCGGTCCCTGTCGACCGGTCGAGCATGACGATGCCGTTGGCGGCCTGTTGTTCGAGCCACTCGCGTGTGTATCGAGCGTTGGTGCCACAGGCGGCCGCGAGTTCCTCGGTGGTTCGAGGCTTCCCGTCCGAGAGCTCTTCGTAGAACCCCAGCCGGTCTCCAATGTGCATGGAGTAGATCTCGAGTCCCCCGAGTACCGAACCCAGGACGCGATTTGCGAATTCTTCCGATGTAGATGTCATGGCATCCTCCCGAAAGGTCAAAAATACCACGAGAATTCCTGAGCTTCCCTCTAGGCAATAGGAACGAGAGGGGGTATGATTGTGAATGGATTCACAAAGTGTCAGGAGGGCCACGGTGAAGCGGATTGTCATTCTCGGAGCAGGGACGGCGGGCACGATGGCCGCGAACCAACTCCGCAAGCGCCTCGAGCGCGACGTCCAGATCACCGTCGTGGACGAGGACCCGGTCCACTACTACCAGCCCGGGTTCCTGTTCATCCCGTTCGGGACCTACTCCCCGGACAAGGTGACGAAACCGAAGGCTCGGTTCATCCCAAAGGGTGTGAACTTCGTCAAGGCGACGATCACCGAGTTGGTTCCCGAGCAGCAGGTCGTCCGGCTCGGCGACGGGACCGAGCTTCCCTACGACTACCTCATCATTGCCACGGGCACCCATCCGACGCGATCTGAAACTCCGGGACTCGACTCCAGCGAGTACGGGAAGACCATTCACGACTTCTATTCCTACGACGGTGCGGTGGCACTGCACGATGCGATCGAGAAGTTCGATGGAGGAACCCTCGTGGTCAACCTCATCGAGCTTCCGATCAAGTGCCCCGTTGCACCGCTCGAATTCGCGTTCCTTGCAGACGCGTATTTCGAGGAGCGGGGCATCCGGGACAACGTGACGATCAAGTACGTCACCCCCATGAGCAGTGCCTTCACCAAGCCTGTGGCAGCCAAGCGGCTTGGTGACATGTTCGAGCGCCGCGGCATCGACATCGAGCCTGACTTCTACGTCGAGCGCGTGGACGCCGATCGCCGCACCGTCGTTTCGTTCGATGAGCGGGAGGTCGAGTACGACCTCCTCGTGACCGTGCCCGTCAACAAGGGCGCCGCGTTCTTGGGAAAGACCGGCATCGTTGACGAGCTCAACCACGTGAAGGTGGACTCGAAGAACTTCCAGTCACCGGACTTCCCGTCGATTTTTGCGATCGGAGACGCCGCTGCGCTTCCTTCGTCGAAGGCCGGATCCGTCGCGCACTTCGCAATGGAGACGTTCGTTCCGAACTTCATCGAGTACATCAACGGCAGCGAGATGACACATGAGTTCGACGGCCATGCCAACTGCTTCATCGAAACGGGGCACGACAAGGCAATGCTGATCGACTTCAACTACTTCACCGAGCCGCTGCCCGGCAAGTACCCCGTTCCGAAGCTTGGCCCGATGTCCCTCCTCGAGGAGACGCGGCGGAACCACTGGGGGAAGTTGGGTTTCAAGTGGTTGTACTGGCACATGCTGCTGCCTGGCCGCCGCATGCCTGTCAAGGCCGAGATGTCGATGGCGGGCAAGATCCCCGTCACCGAACCAGATACGAGCAAAGACAATATCTAAGGAGGAATCTGATGCCTGTGACAACGATTGCCGATCGGCCGGTCCACGTCGACGACGAGGGATTCATGACCGAGTACCAGGAGTGGGACGAGGACCTCGCCCGCACCCTGGCCGGCACCATTGGAATCGAACTGACCGATGCTCATCTCGAAGTGATCCGGTTCCTCCGTTCTGATTTCGAGCAGAACGGCGTGACGCCGACGCTGCGTCGCGTGTCGACCGTGGGCAACATCCCGACGAAGACGCTGTTCGACCTCTTCCCGAAGAAGCCAGCGCGCAAGATGGCGTACGTCGCCGGCTTGCCGAAGCCTGCCGGCTGTATCTAGGAGGAGCGATGACACTCACTGAGACGGCACCTCTGGTCGTTCCCGATTTCGGCGACGACGCTGAAGACCGCAAGATGGCCTTCGTGTGCTCGAAGGGCACACTGGACATGGCGTACCCGGCGCTGATCATGGCGTCCGGCGCCCTCGAGCAAGGTGTGGAGACGCACATCTTCTTCACCTTCTGGGGCATGGACATGATCAACAAGGCCACCACCGGGCATCTGAAGTTCACGCCCGTTGGTAACACGGCGACGCACATGCCTCAAGCGCTGACGCCGCTTCCGGGGATGACTGCGATGGCCACCCACCGGATGCGCAAGCAGCTCGAGGAACTGGACATCCCTGACATCCCGGCCTTCCTGACGCACCTCAGCGACATGGGATGCCACTTGTGGGCATGCAAGATGTCCGTGGACATGTTCAACCTGGACGAGGACGACATGATCGATGAGCTCGACGGCGTACTCAACGTCAGCGACTTCGTAGAGCTGATCGAGGGCGCCCAGACGATGTTCATCTAGCGCGTCATACAACGAGAGGCGAAGCCCACACAGGGTCCGGTCCGTCGGGGTCCGGACCCTGTTGGTATGGTGGGGGAGCTTGTTGGGAGGCGGCCATCCGGATGCGGCGAGTTCTTGCGCTATTGGGGTTGATGGCCCTCGTCGCCGCCGCGTGTGACTCGGCGGCGCCCGCCGAGACGACCACAACCACGACCGAGGCCACGACCACGACAACCCGGGCGCCGACGACGACCACGACAACGACGCAGCCGCCGACCACGACAACCACCACCCGCCCGCCCATCGAGTGGGACTACCTCCCGGACGATGTGGCCCCTGTCGTGGAAGTGCTCGACCAGGGTGCCGAGCCGAGACAGGTCATCGCCTACGACCTGGACGTCGGCGCATCGGAAACGTTGGTGTTACGACAATCGGTGTCGACCGACCAGCAAATCGACGGTGAGGCCTCGTTTTCGTTCAGCTCCGATACATCGAACGAAGTGACCGCAACGGTCATCGATGCGAGTGTCGAGGGATACACCGTGGAGGTCGTGTACGGGTCGTGGGTCGTTCATGAGACCTCCGGTGACGCATCGGCAATCGAAGCGGCGAACGAGGCGCTTGCGGGTTCGATCGAATATTCCTTGATCAGCCCGTCGGGCCGGACGGTGGCGATCGATGCGGGCGACAACTCTGCCTTCGCCCAGCTCGCTTCGTCGGGGACGGTGCCATTCCCCACTGAGCCGATGGGCGTCGGCGGGCAGTGGAGGGCCGTGGCCGACATCGCCTCGCTCGGCTTGCCGATTCAGCAGACGACGCTGGTGACCATTGTCGGCATCGAGGGGTCGAACGTGACGCTCGAGTACGAGGTGAGTCAGGCCTTTGGAGATGAGCCGTTGGAGATTCCGTTCCTCGATGTGACGTCCGCGACGCTCGACTCGCACGGCACGTCATCCATCGTGGTCGATCTGAAAGCTCCTCCGCCCCCACCGCTCGTGGCGAGCGTCTCGTTGGATCTCGAGCTGACGATCGTGGTCGACGGCGTCGAGTCGACCCTCACGCAACGCTCGGACAACGGCCTCACCGTGACGCCCGGTCCCCTCGTGGACACACGGCCGGTGATCATCGGTGCCGACCTGCCGCTGTTCCCCGGAGGGGTGACCATCGATGACTCGGTGACTGGCCTCAGGCCGCCGAACATCGAAGGCTTCGACTTCGACGGCGAACCGGTGACGATCACGACGGTCGACGGTCGGGCGAAGGTGATCATCTTCCTCGCGCATTGGTGCCCGCATTGCCAGTACGAGGTACCGCTCGTGACTGCGTGGCTCGAGGAGACAGGCGGAGTCGAGGGCATCGACTTCTACTCGGTCGCGACCGCGATCGACAGCACGCGAGACAACTATCCGCCAGGTGATTGGCTCGGCCGTGAGGGATGGACGGTTCCTGTCATCGTCGACGACCGGAACAGCACCGCCTACGTCGCCTATGGCGCTGGTGGGTTCCCGTTCTGGGTATTCCTGAACTCTGACGGCACGGTCGCGCTGCGGGCGGTCGGGGAGATGGAAATCGACGATCTCGTCGACATACTCGAATCCCTGGAGTGATCCGGGCCCGAGTCAACCGCCTCGCTGAAGGCCGTACACGAGACGGCTCGCCCAACTTGCGGCCTTGTAACGCAAGCTACCCGCTGCAGATCGAGGATGCATTAGGGGACATTCCCCATATGTGCCCCACGGGCCCTACCCGCGGGACCCGAGTGCTATTCCTGCACCGTTGGCCGTCCTGACCACGTTTCTCCGCAGCGCGGACGCCCCCATCCGCGTCGTCCTGGTGCTCAGTTCCCGAAGGAGCATCGAGGCGGCGTCCGTATCGGTCACGAGCAGCGCCTCGGCCTGCCGCCATCGCGCGTACGTCTCGTAGTAGGCGTAGTCAGCGGACTCTGCTGCCCTCTCCCACAAGTCCGGACTCGATCCGTCGAGTCGGGAAACTTCCGCCTCCGCGAAGAGCACGTTCTGCGAGGGGGTCATCATGGCGGTTGCGCCTCCGAATGGTGGAGGGTATTGGTCGAGCATCCGCCGCATCGCTTCGAGGGTTCCCCTGGCGGCGATGGCCCCATCGGGCGAGCCAGCGTTGACCGCCGCGTTCACGTGTGCCCGAACCTTCGGCATGAGGACGCCGAGCTTTGCCGACTCGCCGGTCGGGTGGACCTTCCGGCCGAGATACGCATCCACAATCCTCTCGATGGTGGGAAGCCTTCTCAGGTCTGCAGCCACCTCCGCGGCGAGCGGGTAGTACACGTGCCACCAGCGTTGGTCGATTGACTCCGGCGTCTCGAGGCCCAGCGCGCCGGCCGCGTCTCGAAGGTCCCCCTGCATCCAAGCAACGGTTGCTTTGACGATCCGATAGATGGTTCGGTTGTATCCCTCCAGTCGACGTTCGCCCAGCAGCGTCAGCGTGTCGGCGGCCTCGATGAAGTTGCCCAGCTGGAGCTGGATCCAGGGCATCCAATCCTGAGCTTGGGACGGCAACTGGATGTCCCCAACGTCGGACTCGGCCCACTCCGTGACAATGCGGGCAGGCTCGCTGCGCCGAAGGGTGGGGTGAAGCATGTAGTTGTAGACGGCGTGTCCGACTGCGTGGCTCGCGGTGATTGCGTCAAGATCGCCATCGACGAGGTCGAGGACCTGCTGCTGTGCCGACAGCCCTTCCTCCAACTGGCCGTTCCAGCAAAGTCCATCGGCGACGACTTCTCCGAGCAGAAGACGCACGTGCCGGTCCGTCGTCGTTTGGAGGGCCTTCGCCGCCGTCTGCACCGGACCGAGCATTTCCACCGGATCGGACTCGACAGACATGAATAGGCACAGCTGGAGGTCTTGGAGCACCTGGACTCTCGTGTAATCGTCGGATGCCGACTCGTATGAGTTGTATGCCTCCCGACCCCACAGCAACGCT
>QJWC01000052.1 GCA_003235475.1 Acidimicrobiia bacterium
GCTGGTGTACAACCCGACGACCGGCACGCTCGACCCCGACACATCGGCCGCCTTCGGTCTCTGGATGGCTGAGCCGTACAAGTCGGACCTCGATCGCCTCGCGGTCCTCCGTGTCGGGCGGGCGCCCACCGATGCGCTCGCCGCGAGGTCGCCGGTCGCGGTCACCAATCTTCCTGACGGCGTGAGCCTCGAGTGGACCGACGCCGGTCACCGATACGAGCTGTATTGCCGATCCGAGGTGTCCGAGGAGCTGTGCACCGCGGTTGCGCAGTCCACGGTCCCGCTCGGTGCCCTGCTGCCGTGACCCGTGCCGCGGCTCCGTCCGCGTACCGGCTTCCTAGGGTTGGCCCGCAATGCACATGATGAGCGGTTTCGGCGCGTTCATGCGCCACGACGAGTCGCAGGTCCCGTCCGTCGACAGGGCGCTCCTGACACGCGTCCTTGGGTATGCCAAGCCCTACAGAGGTCTCCTGGTGCTCGTGCTCGGCACGATCGTGGTGATCACGACCCTGTCGCTCGTGCCGCCACTGCTGATGCGCACGTTGCTCGACAACGCGATCCCCGACGAGGATCTTCGACTCGTGTCGCTCCTGGGACTCGCGATGGTGACGGTCCCGCTCGTGAATGGGGTCATCGGGGTCCTGCAGCGCCGAGCGACCGCGCGCATCGGAGAGGGCATCATCTTCGATCTGCGACGCCAGCTCTACGACCACCTCCAGGCGATGTCCCTCGGCTTCTACACGAATACCAAGACAGGCGAGCTCATGTCTCGCCTCAACTCGGACGTGGTCGGGGCGCAGCAGGCTGTGAGCTCCACCTTCGTCGCTCTCGCGTCCAATCTCTTCGCGGTCGTGGCAACGCTCATCGTGATGGTGCAGCTGGAATGGAGGCTGACGCTTCTCGCCGTGTCGATCCTCCCGTTGTTCATCATCGCGTCACGTCAGGTCGGCAAGCGATTGCGCGACGTCCGTCGCCAGCAGATGGCTGCCCAGGCAAGCATGACGGGGCTGATGCAAGAGACCCTTTCCGTCTCCGGGGCGCTCCTGGTGAAGTTGTTCGGTCGTGCGGGCCATGAGTCTGCCCAGTTCTCGGACAGGGCTGGAACGGTGAGGGATCTCGGCGTTCGCCAGGCTGTGATCGGCCGGTGGTTCTTCATGGCACTCGGCATCGTGTCGGCCCTTGGCACGGCGGTCACCTTCTGGCTCGGTGCGGTGATGGCGATCAACGGCAGCGTCACGATCGGGACGATCGTTGCCCTGAGCGCATACCTGTCTGCCCTCTACGGCCCCATGACAGCGCTTGCCAACGCGAGGGTCGAGTTCACGACATCCCTTGTTTCCTTCGAGCGGGTCTTCGAGGTTCTCGACCTCCCCCTCGACGTGCCAGCACCGGTCGATCCCGTCACCCTCCCAGCCGTCAGAGGGGTTGTCACATTCGATGACGTCTGGTTCACCTACGGCGATTCGGTCGACAGCGGCCTCGAGTCCGTCCGGCGGTACGGATGGGGGGACAGGGGCGATGTCGATGACGGGACACGCAGGGTCGACACGGGATTCGCCCTCAGGGGGATCAGCTTCGAGGCCGAGGACGGGCAAACCGTCGCCCTCGTCGGCCCTTCTGGCGCAGGCAAGACGACGCTCACCTATCTCGTCCCGCGGCTGTACGACGTGACGAAGGGGTCTGTCCGCATCGACGGTGTGGACGTGCGGAACCTCTCCTTCGAGACGCTTGCGAGTGCCGTCGGGGTGGTCACCCAGGAGACATTCCTCTTCCACGACACGATCGAGGCGAACCTCCGCTACGCATCGCCTGACGCGACCCTCGACGAGATCATGGCGGCGGCGCATGCTGCGAACATCGGTGACTTCATCGAGTCGCTACCGGAAGGGCTCTCGACCCGTGTCGGCGAACGTGGATATCGCCTGTCCGGGGGAGAGAAGCAGCGGATGGCGATCGCCCGCGTGATCCTGAAGAACCCCGCCATCCTCATCCTCGACGAGGCCACGTCGCATCTCGATGCGCGGTCCGAGGCGCTCGTGCAGGACGCCCTCGATGGGATCCTCGCCAACCGCACATCCCTCGTCATCGCACATCGGCTCTCGACGGTTCTCAACGCTGACCGGATCGTCGTGGTCGACCACGGCGAGGTGGTCGAAACGGGTACCCATGATTCGCTGGTCGATGCTGGAGGGTTGTACGCCCACCTCTTCGAAACCCAGTTCCGCACACCAGCGGTCGTTGAATGAAGAAGGCGTTCTCGATCATCGTCGCGTTTGCTTTCGCCGGTACGGGGTGTTCGTCGGCCATGAGCACCGAGGACTACGCCGCGGCGATGGGGAAGCACGTCGACGCGTACGTGACCGAGTCCCAGAACCTGTCGTACGACTACCAGCAAGGTGTGATCGACGAGGTGACTGCTGCGGTGTCCGCCGGCGGCGAGGGCGCCGAGGCGCAAGCCGCCGAGATCATGCGGAGGAGGACGGTTGCCTACCTCGCGCTCCTCGGTGACGCGATCGACCGGTACCTCGACTCGATGGATGCGCTTTCACCTCCGGCGTCCGTCGCTTCTGAACACGACGAATACGTCGCGGCGATCCGAGCGTCGCGACATGCGATGCCGGCGACCAGGGACGCGGTGGAGGGAGCAACGAGCCTTTCCGACGTGCAGCTCGCTCTCACCGCGAGCGGCTTTGCCGACAGTCAGCTCCGATGGACGTCCGCGTGTCTGGTGCTCGAACAGGCCGTCCGCGATGCCGGATGGGGGTTGAACCTCAGGTGCACCCCGTCGACCGATCCCGTGACCCCGTGACCATGTCGTATCGCATGTGGGATGGCGATGGATACGTCACGATCGATGTTCCCCGCAGCGGCCGCGAGGGCGTGATGATTCCGGTCGTGCGCGCCGTCGTACGGAGTGCCGATGACCCGGATCTGGTGTTGCTCCAGCGGAGGGATGAGCCCTCCGAGTCGGTTCGCGGCCGGCTCGAGATCCCCGGCGGTCGATGGAAGGCCGGCGAGGCCCCCGCAGATGCCGTGGCGAGGGAGGTCCTCGAGGAGACGGGCGTGGTCGTCTCCTCTGTGGAGGGGGTCACCGCAGACCCCATCGGTGGCAACGCGTCCATCGCGACGGTGCGGCCCCTTTCGATATCTGTGGGCGTGGACGGCGCATTCCCTGCTGTCCATGTGGTGCTCCTCGCAACGGGTTCTGGGACTCCGAGGCCGGAACCGGGGGCGACCGCCGACGTCAAGTGGTGGCACGTCGATGATCTCCGAGCCGAACTCGTACGCGATCGGGAGGGGTTCGTTCCTGCGTCCTACGCGGCGCTGAAGGTCTACATGGAGTGGGTGGGCTCGACGGACGGCTGAAACTCGTCGAGATCGACCTCGTCGACGGTCGGCTTCTTCGCCTCCGGCACCACGAGCACGGGGCGTCCTGATTCGAGCATCACCCTGGCCGACACGCTCTCCCAGGCATCGCGATCGAAGATCTGCTTGGTGGCGCCGAGGAGGACCACATCAGCACCGATGCGCTCTGCGGCCTTCGAGATGACCTCGGCCGGGTCGGAACCCTCCAGCACTTTGGTGTCGCACGGGATCCTCGCCGACTCGAGCGCAAGGCGGATCGGTTCTGTGAAGCGTTCGCCGCGCTCTGCGAGATACTGGGCGACCTGGTCCTGACCGCTGCCCTCGGCCTGCCCGTCGTGCAGGGGATGCCAGCCGTCGGCCTGGAGCTCATCGAGGAAATCACGAGGCACCTCGACCACGGTGACGACCGTTACCGAGCCGGTTCCGCCGATGAGATGGCGAGTGAATTCCACAACGGGCTCGGGGCTCAATGCGCCAGCGGTCGCTACGAGAACGTGCATCGATCAGAGCATAGGCTCGGCCCGAAGGTCGCGCTCAGGGGCTGTGCTCGAGCTGCCTGAAGGAGGGGAAACCGGCGCTCTGCCATGCTTCGTACGCCTCGTCGTCGTCGACGTCTGACCCGCGTTCGGTCGCGAGCGCCAGACGGAACGCCAGGTAGTCGCAGTATGCCTGATGGGGGTCGTGATCCGGGAGGTGGTGCGAGATGTTGAGCAGGATCGGCTCGAAGACGGTTGCGCGCCACTTCATCACCGCGACTGAACGGATCTTCCCTTCATCGCCCATCCTGGATCGGTGGTAACGCAGGTCCGACAGGATCGTGCGGGCCTGGTTCTCGGACACGTCGATCCCCGCGATCTCGCGCAGTTGTTCCGAGTGGTACTGCCTCCCACCGACCTTCACCGACATCCGGACGTTGGTCCCGGCGTCGACCGGTTCGAGGTCCATGTCCTCGACAGCGAACCCGAGATCGTTGAGCTTGTCGATCTGGCTGCGGATCCGGTAGTGGTCGCCAGCCGAGACCACGAGGGGAGTGGTGAGCACGTTCCACAGCGCGTGGTAGCGCTCGGTGATGTGGGACCCGAGCGAGAGGTCGGCGTCGTCGATGCTCGCGCCGCGCTCGGAGGCAATGTCCGCCATCTCGCCGGCGACGTTCATCTCCATGATTGCAAGGTCTTCGAGACGCTGGCCTCGCGAGATCCGGTCGTAGATGCGCGAGGTCTCCGCGTCGATCATGACGGCTTCGATCGACGACGCGTCCCATCGGTAGAGGATGTTCGAGAGTGAGCAGTCTCCCCAGTAGAAGCCGGCGAGGTGCAGTTCGACGAGCAGCCCGGCGAACGCGTCGAGGAGCGCTTCACGGCGTTGTCCGAACCCGATACCGGAGACGAGATGCCGATAAGGGAACGCGTGCGGCACGTACCGGGTGATGACGGCCCCGGCCCACTCTTCATCCCTCGCGACCCATGGTCGCTCGACGTATCCGACCGCGTCCGCCGTCCTTCTCGAGCGCGCCAGCATGCGGCGGAGGATGTCGAACTCGTGCCGAGCGGTCGCTGGCGGGAGCTCCTTGATCGCGTAGACGTCCTCGCCATACGCGACGAAGACCACGGGATGACGGTGGATTCCCTCCGGCATCGAAACGAGGCGGGGTGTGTCCCACTCGCTTATGGGGACGGACCAGTCGAGGTCGACGAAGTCGGGGCCGTCGAGCCGCGTGTGGATGTGCGGGGTCTTCATCGTCGTCATGCGTCGCGTCCGAGCGCCTTCAAGTGCGCGAGGCGGGCGTCGATTTCCTGGAGTTCCTCCGTGTGGTTCTCGGCGAGGCGGCGGTTGATCCCTTGGCTGTACGCACTCGGATCCTGGATCGTGTTGTGCAAACGCTTCTCGCTCCAGCCCTTGCCGATCGCCATGGCTTCGATGTCAGCCCTGCGACGCTCGAGCATCTCGATCTCGGCTGTGACCGAATCGGGATGGCGCAGCGTGTCAGAGATATTGGCAGCTTGGCGACGGAGGTCGTCCCGCTCACGCTCGAGTTCGACGCGCCTTGGGTCGTCCTCGGCGAGCGCCTCGAGGCGGGTCGAAATCTCCAGGATCGAAGTGAGGATCGCGTCGATGTCCATCACCTGCTCCTGACCTGCGGATGCACGCCATCCCTGAGGGATATCCCCCTGTATGCGGCTCGAAAGCCCGAGTCGAAGAGGGAAGGGGCGACAGGATGGTCTCCCGCTTCGACGCCGTCGATGGTCCGTAGGGTCGCGTTGCCCTTGCGCGCAGTCAGAACCTTGAGGGCAGCTGCCGTGACCTGGTTCGTGGCGCCGAAGGTCGCGGCGCGAGCTCCCGACTTGTCGATCCATGCAGTCGGCGCCCCGCGGGCGAGAAGGACGAGGGCACCCGGACGACGCTCTGGTCGGCCATGGGTCTCCGGCCACGCCACTGCTGCCCCGTACGCGTTCGCCGGGTCGTTTGCCTCGATCACCACCTCGTCAGCAGGATCCCCGAGACGGAGCCGGTCGACGGCGCCAGGGAGCGCGAACTGCGCCCCGCCCATGCCTTCGATGAAGTAGCCCCTCCGCACCGAGCCGATGTCTTCGAGGGACTGCAGCGCGGGGTACAGGCCCGAGAACCCGCCTGGGATCCCCTCGGCCAGGGCAGCGCTCCTGGTGACGATGCCGTATCTGTCGAGCATGGTTTGCGCGCGGATGAGGGCTGCTTCCTCCGGCGACATCTTCGGTTGCCGCAAGGTGGTCGTCGCGTACCAGCGCCCAACAGCGTGGGGAGGTGTCGCGACGAGATTGCGGGCTCTCGCCGATGGCGTCGGCCTGCGGCGCGTGTACGCGCGGAGCGGTGCGAGTGAATCGTTGGTCACGACTCCCTGCCAGACGAGGTCCCACACGGCGTCGGCGACCGACTGAGGGTCGCCGCCGCCTGCGGCCGCGTAGAGGTCGGCGAAGAAGCTCGCGCCAACGTCAACGAGGTGGCGCACGATTGCTTCGTGGACTTCGGAACGAGGCGACTCGTCGAGCGGTCCCAGGAACGCGCTGGCCCGGGCCCTGGGGAGGAGGGCGACCTTGCCGTCCTTCGTGCCGACGGACTCGAGGCCTACCCACACGAGATCTCCCATGGTGAGGGCTTCGTCGACGTCCGCGATCGCAGACTCGGACCTGGCGGACAGGATGTCGTCGAGCGATGAGGCATGGATCGGGTAGCCGACCAGGGGTCGAATGAGCTCGTCGACATGCAGATGCCGCGTGTCCCCGAGCCGGTGCCATGATGGGAGAAAGGCGGCGAACGCTTCGGGATCTGTCGCTTCGACCTGTTGGCGCAACACGGCGAGGGAGCGTCGCCGCATCCGCCGCAGCACGTCCGTCGACACCCACTCCTGGCCCTCGCCGGCTGGCCTGAAAGCACCGGATCGGACCTTTCCCACGCGTTCGAGCCTGCCGAGCACCTCTTCGACGACGGCTGCGGAGAGCCCTGTGCGCGAGGCGGCCTCCGTGACCGTGAACGGTGCGTGCGTGCGGGCATAGCGCTGGACGATGTCCCCGAGGGGGTCGTCGACGGGCGCGAGGAGGTCGGACGGCACCCCGGGCCTCGGCTGGATCCCGATCGCATCGCGCTGGCGGGCGAGATCCTCCGCGGCGACGAACACGGAACGGCCTGCATGGGTGTGCTCGAAGACCCGCATGTCTGCGGTGAGGTTGGCGAGGGCATCGTCGGCGGACAGCGCAGCGACCGTGCGCTCGGCGACGTCGTCACGGGTGAGGGGCCCGAGGTCGTTCAGCATGTCGTGGATAGCGTCCGCTGACCGTGCCATGCGATCGGGCGATCGATGTTGGAGGTCGTCCTCGACAGCCTCGAGGACATCGGGGTCGAGCAGCTCCCTGAATTCCGGCTCACCGAGCAACTCGGCGAGGAGGGCCCGGTCGAGGCTCAGGGCGGCAGCCTTCCGTTCGGCGACCGGCGCGTCGTACTCGTACATGAACGACGCGATGAAGTCGAACATGAGCGACGACGCAAACGGTGACGGGCCATCGGTGTCCACCTCGGCGATCCTGACGGTTCGCGACTCGACCGACGCCAGAAGGTCCTTCAGCGCGGGGACGTCGAAATGGTCCTGGAGGATCTCGCGATACGTCTCGAGCATGATCGGGAACGACCCGTAACCACGGGTCGCCTCGAGGAGGTTCGCAGCCTTGCGCCGCTGGAGCCACAGGGGAGTGCGGCTGCCCGGTCGTCTGCGGGGGAGCAGGAGCGCACGCGCCGCAGCTTCACGGAACCTGGCGGTGAACACCGCGGTGTCGGCCACCTCGGCGAGGACGACATCGTCGATCAATGCTGGTTCGACGAACACCATCGCGGTGTCCGGTGGCGCGTCCACGTCGGGGAAGCGAAGCACGATGCCGTCATCGGACCAGATGACGTCGACGGAACCGCCTTTCTCCTCGCGGTATCGGTTCCTGATGGCGAGCGCCCACGGTGCATGAACCCTCCCGCCGAACGGGGACAGGACGACGATCCGCCAATCGCCGATCTCGTCCTTGAAACGCTCCACGACGATCGTCTCATCCGATGGGACCGTGCCGGTGGCAGCGCGCTCAGATGCGATGAAGGCTGCGAGGTTCGTCGCGGCATTGTGGTCGAGCCGATAGCGCCCCTTCAGGGTCTCGATTGCCGCCTCCGCGTCGAGTAGCGAGATGGTCCGCGTGAAAGCACCTACTGCCCTGCCGAGCTCCACTGGGCGTCCGGGAGCGTCGCCGTGCCAGAACGGCATGCGTGCTGCAGGTGCACCCGGGTTCGGGACGACGACCACCCGATCGTGTGATATCTCATCGATCTTCCACGTGGTCGAGCCGAGCACGAAGGTGTCGCCTGCCCTTGACTCGTACACCATCTCTTCGTCGAGCTCGCCGACCCTCGAGCCGTCGGGGAGGTTGACCGTGTACAGGCCGCGGTCGGGAATCGTGCCAGCGTTCGTGATTGCAAGGAGCCTGGCATTCGACCTCGCACTCAGGACGCCGGCCACCCGATCCCAGGTGATCCTCGGTCGCAGCTCGGCGAAGTCGTCGGACGGGTACCGCCCGGCGAGCATGTCGAGCACCGACTCGAACGTGGGCCTCGAGAGGGATCTGAACGGCATGGCGCCCCGAGCGATGTCGAAGACCTCATCGACCTCGCGATCGCCGAGGGCGACCATCGCGACGATGTGCTGCGCCAGGACGTCGATCGGGTTCTGCGGAACCGACGTCTGCTCGATCTCGCCCTCTCTCATCCGCTCAACCACGACCGCCGTCTCAAGAAGGTCGCCACGGTGCTTCGGGAACACCTTCGCCATGGACGCCGCGCCGACCTGATGCCCCGCCCTACCGACGCGCTGCATCCCGCTGGCGACCGACGAGGGTGACTCCACGAGCACCACGAGGTCGACGGCGGCCATGTCGATGCCAAGCTCGAGGGTCGACGTTGCGACAACGCCCTTCAGTGCTCCGCGCTTCAGGCGGTCCTCGATCTCGATGCGCTGTTCCCTCGAGACGGATCCATGGTGGGCCTGCACGATCTCTGTGTCGGCAAGCCGGTTCAATTCGCTTGCGAGCCGCTCGGCGAGGCCTCGACTGTTGACGAAGAGGATGGTGCTGCGATGGTCCTCGACCAGCGAGAGGAGCCGCGGATACATCGCTGGCCAGATGGAGCGATTCACTGGGTCCGCGTCGCCTTCGTGTTCGTCTTCGGGGCGCGTCATGTCGCGTACGGGGACGATGATCTCCACGTCGAGCTCTTTCTCGGCGGGCGCGTCAACGACGGTGACCGGCCTCGGCGACCATGAGGACTCGGACTGCGTGCCGCCGCCGAGGAACTCCGCGATGCGCTCGAGCGGCCGCTGCGTCGCGGAAAGGCCGATGCGTTGCACGGGCCTGGCTGCGATGCGGTCGAGCCGCTCGAGGCTGAGGGCGAGGTGCGATCCGCGCTTGGTCCCCGCCATCGAGTGGATCTCGTCGACGATCACCGTTTCGACAGTGGCGAGGATCTCCCTCGCCCGCGACGTCAGCATCAGGAAGAGGCTTTCGGGGGTCGTTATGAGAATGTCGGGCGGCTTTCGCACCATCGCCTGCCGTTCCCTCTGCGGCGTGTCGCCGGTGCGCATGGCCACGGAGACGGCTGACACTTCGATCCCGAGCCTGGCCGCCTCCGCCTTGATGCCCGTCAACGGCGCGCGGAGGTTGCGGTCGACGTCGTAGGCGAGCGCCTTGAGCGGCGAGATGTACAGCACGCGGCAGCGCTCACGATCCGGTGGGGTGGGGGAGGTTGCGATCCGATCGACAGCCCACAAGAACGCGGCGAGCGTCTTGCCCGATCCGGTTGGGGCGTGGATCAGGGTGTGGTTGCCATCGGCGATCGCGTCCCACCCGTCGGTTTGCGCTGCCGTCGGTCGATCGAAGACGGCGTCGAACCATGACGACGTTGCGGGGGAGAATCGGTCGAGTGCGGGCACCGGGTCAGGCTACCGAAACAGGGTGACGCGATTTCGCGGCGAACCCTCAAGTGCCACATGAGGGTTGTGGAAACCCTTGCGTTGCAAGCCGTTGCGGTCCGTTCCTCGACCGAGGGTTGAGGCGCGCACAAATGACAAAATCGACTTACCCAGCCTTCTGTGCCCAAGAATCCCGGGGCCGCTGGCTACGACGCGGGCGGCGCCGCGTCGATGAATGCACGCGCGAGGTCACGGTCCACGGGTGCTGTGATGTCGCCGTCTGGTTTGAGGGAGGATCCGACGATTGCGCCGTCGGCGTTCGAGAGCATCGCTTGGGCGTTGTCCGCTGTGACGCCGGAGCCGAGGTACACGGGGATGTGGCTCAACGCTGCAACAGCGGAGACATCATCCGCGGCGGCAGGGGCTCCGGTGCCGCTTCCTGAGACGATCACAGCGTCTGCGCCTCCCCGTTCGAGGAGGTCTTTCGTCGCCCCCTCGAGGGTGAGTCCGTGTGGCGGCGTCGCGTGTTTGACGAAGACGTCGGCCATGATCGCTACGTCGGGGCAGAGGATCGAGCGAGTGCGTGCGACCTCGGCGGCGCGTCCGACGATCGGGCCCTGGTCCGTGAACATCGTCCCCGAGAGCACGTTGACGCGGATGAACGTTGCCCCGGTCGCCGCCGCGACAGCAAGGGCGCCGAGCGCGTCGTTGCGAAGCACGTTGACGCCGACGGGGATCCCGGCAGCATCGGAGACGGCGTTCACAACCGTGGTCATCGTCGCGATCGTCACCTTCGGAACGTCGTCTGCGTAGAACGGTGCGTCGCCGAAGTTCTCGATCATGAGGCCATCGAACCCAACGGATGCCAGCACCGACGCATCAGCCCGTGCGGATGCGATCACGGAGTCGAGATCGCCATCGAATGAAGGTGAACCCGGCAGCGGGCGAAGATGAACCATCCCCACGAGGCGGGGGAGCGGCATCAATACGTCCGGGCGACTTCGAGTGCCTGCTCGGCTGCCTCGCCCACAGCCTTGAGGCCGGTTTGATCGGAGCTGACGCGCCTGACGACGAGGCGGCACCAGTCCCCAGCCATGCCCTTGATCACCTCATCAGTGTCCTCGGGGCCGAAGCGCCAGGCCGCATAGAGCGGGCCCATCACCTCGACGCGGATGCCGGAGGCCGGGTAGTCGAGTCCTGCCGTGTCGAAGGCGTACGGGAGTGCCTGCTGGCCGAGGCTCGAGATGTGGCGGAGCCGTGCGGTGTCGGCAAGGGGATCTTCTTCCTCATCCTCTTCCGGGGGTTCCTCGAGGGGCTCCATGCGGCCGAGGACGGCCTGCTTGATGTCGAGCCCATGCGCCCATGTGTCGGCCAGCCTGAGGGTTGCGAATGACCTGGCATCCATGTCGCCGTGGACCCACGGCACGCTGTCGGTGGCGAGCATCCGCGAGAGAGCGTCAACGAGGCTCGCTCGCCCATGTCGCCACCACTCGATGATCTCCTGGTGGCGCCTCCCGCGGCCCTGTGTGACGCTCACCTCGGTCCAGGTCTCCACGTCGCTGATCTTCTCGGCGTCGAACCGCTGCCTGCCCTCGACGAGGACCTCCGCCGCGAACGAATCCGTGAACGCCAGGTGGCTCACAGCATCCTGGATCGTCCAGTTGTTCGACTGCGTCCTCGTCGACCACTGGCGATCCTTCAATGTCTGGAGGAATTGGTCGAGGTGCTGCTGCTCCGCGACCAGGTCTGACAGAATCTCCCGCATCCGATGGATTCTACTCCAGGTCGGGATCTTCGAATGGTGGCGGACGCGTCAGGAACGATCCTCGTTCAGCCTGTCGATGAGCAGTCTGAGGCGGCCGAAACTCCGCCGATCGAAGTGGAATCCGAGTCGTGGGAGGTCGACATTATCATCCGTGTCGACCTCGGCCTCGGTTGCAGCCATCTTCGCGATCTTCCCGCTCACGATGATGTCGGAGAACTCGTTGTTCAACTCGGCAACGAGCGAGTCGGGCACATCGTCCTCCAGCCGGAGGATGAGCAGGTCTCTGACGAACCTCTGTGAGTGGTACACGGAGAAGAACCTGAGGATCTCGTCGATCGCAGCGTCGACATCGTGGGTGATCCGGTACAGGTTGAGGTCGGCCTCCGAGATCATGCCCTTATCGAGCAGCGACTCGCAGAGTTCGACCCACGGATCCCAGTAGCCCGTTCCCTCAGCTTCGAGGAGAACGATCGGGTGCATGTCCGACTTCCCCGTCTGGATGAGGGTCAGCAGCTCGAATGCCTCGTCCATCGTCCCCCATCCGCCCGGCATGAGGACGAAGGCGTCGCTCTCCTTGACGAACTGCACCTTGCGGGTGAAGAAGTACTTGAAATTGATGACCTTGCCGGGGGAGAGGTACTCGTTGGCGCCGGCTTCGAACGGCAGTCGGATGTTGACACCGAAGCTTGCTTCGGACCCTGCTCCCTTGTTCGCCGCTTCCATGATCCCGGGGCCGGCGCCGGTGATGACCATCCAGTCACGCTCGGCGATGCGGCGCCCGAACTCTTCGGCGAGCGCGTAATTCGGGTCGTCGGGCCCGGTGCGCGCGGAGCCGTACACGGCCACCTTCCGGTACTGCTGGAAGTCGCGGAACACGAGCGACGAGTAGCGGAGCTCCTTGAGCGCCGTGTTCATCATCTTCATGTCGCCGCGGCCGGTGCCGTCTCGCAGCAACAGGAGCGCCGTCGTGATGATCTCGGACACGAGATCCGCGTCGTCGGAGTTCGCGCCCTCCTTCGAGGCCGCCAGATCGACGAGCTGCTCGACGGCAGCGCGTATGTCATTGTCCCGCATTCGGTAGGTCATGGCTGCTGCCAAGCTAACCCCGGAGACCGGGTTGTTGGCTACACAGGAGCGGAGCCATGGAGCAGATCCCGTTCAACGGTGCCGAGCATCTGACCGAGGCACAGCGGGTCGCGTCCGAGGCCGCGACGACCCTCGGGCGTGGGATGTCGCTCCACCCGGGCGACCTTGCGCACCGCATCTACAACGGGCTCCGGGCATACGACCCAAGGGACGTGGTCGGGGTGTGGCGCGACGACGAGGGTCTGGCCGCGATGTCGATCACGTGGCCGAAGTGGTCCGCGTTCGACCTCTGTGTGCGGCCGAACCTCGACGGCGCTGCCCTCGGAGTGGTCATCGAGGGAGCTGCCGGGCTCGCGGGGCCGGATGGCCGATGCGAAACGGATGTCGTCGTCTCGGATGTGCGATTGGTCGCTGCGATCGAGGCGGCTGGTTTCGTTCGCAAACAGCCCGATCACACGGCCGTGACCGGGAGGGACATCCCGGACCCCGTGGTGGTGCCGGAGACCGAGTTCACCCTTCGCTCAGTCGACTTCGACGACGTGGCCGAGCTGATCGAGGTCCACATGGGCGCTTTCGGAGGTGAGCGGACCGTTGAGGGCTATGCGGATCGGATGACCAAGCCCGGTTATGACCCCGACCGTGAGCTCGTCGCTGTCGACGACGATGGCCGGTTCGCTGGCTTTGCCATCATCTGGTTCGACGACGTCAACCGTGTCGGGTACTTCGAGCCCGTGGGCGTTCACTCGGACTTCCACCGTCGCGGTGTCGGGAGGGCGCTGATGTGGGAAGGGATGCGCCGCATGCGCGGGGCCGGGATGACGTATGCCACCGTGATGCACGAACTCGATGATCCGCGATCGAGCGCCTTCTACACATCGCTCGGATTCGAGCGGCTCAGCGTGGTCGGCCGGTGGGAGCGCTCGGCTACCGGATGATGCGGAACCGGTCGGCGTGCGCCTCGCGGTGCTCGCGCGTGACGAAGATCGCGGCGTGCTTTGCGCACATCGGGGCGTCGGACCGATCGATGGTCACGGCGTCCCTGCTGCACACAACGCACACGGGCGTGGGCTTCGGATCCTGTTCGGTGCGATCCTCCATGATCCCTCATCGGCGAGATAGGCCGAGATCTCGATGGCAGTTCCGCCGACGCACGATCTGACTAGCCCGCGAGGCCGCGTTCCGGCCTCTGGGTAACCTCGTCAGCATGCCTTCATTCGACATCGTTTCCCAGGTTGATCTCCAGGAAGTCCGCAACGCCGTCGACCAGGCAATGCGGGAGGTCACGACCAGGTACGACTTCAAGGGAACCAACTCGACGATCCGCCTCACAGACGACGGCATCGTCGTCGAGTCCGCATCGGAAGGTCGCCTCGAAGCCGCTGTCGACGTGCTGAAGGGCAAGCTCGTGAAACGGTCCGTGTCGCTGAAGTCGATTGCGGGTGGGGACCCGAAGCAAGTGGGAGGCGGACGATCCCAAGCCGTGTTCACCCTCAATCAAGGCATCGCCCAGGACGCGGCGAAGGAGCTCGCCAAGTTCATCAAGGACGAGAAGTTGAAGGTCCAGGTCGCGATCCAGGGCGATCAGCTACGCGTGTCTGGCAAAAAGCGCGATGACCTCCAGGAAGTGATCGCAGCCGTGAAGGGCCTCGACTACCGGCTCCCGCTGCAGTTCGTCAACTACCGCGACTGAGCGGCCACCCGCCGGTCGAGGATCAACTGAACGGCGGCCCCTCCGGGCCCCTTCGGACAACCGCCGACCACACGGTCTCGTAATGGTCCCTGTCATACGGATCGATGTGGGGGAGCACGAACTCCTCCCAGGCCGAACGCATCGGATCGGTCGCGTCCGCGTACATGCGGAGCCCTGCCGGGAAGCGGTCGAGGACGGTTCGCAGCGACATCGGGGTCTCGACGCGTGTTCGCGAGTCACCCGCGACGAAACTGGTGTTGATCTCGACAGCGAGTTTTGTGAGCAGGTCACGCACCTTCGGCTCCATGGTCGGGTGCCGGCGATCGATCATCGCGACGAGGCCCTCCTCGCCCGGGAACTCCTTCTCCCAGATGATCCAGCGGTCTGCGAACGCCTTGTTGAGCGTCTGAGTGCCTGCGTAGTCCCTCAGGTCCGTCGGGTTGAGCGTTCCGAAGATCCGCACGTCGTCACGCAGGCGGACCATCTCGCCCGTCGGGAGTTCGAGCGCCTGGTGGCGATCGAGAAGGCCGTGGAGCGCGAACAGCGTCTCAGCGCCCGCTGCGTTCAGCTCAGAGAGGTTCACGACGGCCGGACCGCGGAGCGCCCGTGTGATGTCGCCGTCCTCCCAGCGACTCTCGGTGCCTCCCTTGCCGTCTCCGTACAGCTTGACGGAGCCGATGAGCGTGATGTCGCGCACCTCGCCCGTGAGCGGGATCCGGTAGTACGGCGTCCTGATGCGGGCAGCGAACTGCTCGAGGTCGTGGTCCTTCCCCGTTCCCATGTGCCCTCTAAGCGCGAGGTGCAGCGGCGACTCGGTGAAGTGGGCCCTGCGGATCTCCTCCAGGCGAGCCAACCGGTACAGCATGCCCAGGTCGACGTACGAGGGATCGGGCTCGGGGATGTGCTCGAGCCTGAGGTCGTGGTCCGGTAGATCCTTGTCGAGTTCGGCGAGCGGCAGGACCACGTCCGGTCCCTCGCCTGTTGGGTCTGTGAAAGTGACGGTGTTCGCCATCGTGTGCTCCTAGCTGGTGATTTCTTCGAGAACTCTTTCGCCTGCGTGGACCCACCATGCGTCCGCGCCGGAGTCGGCGATCGACCTGTACAGCGCCGATCGAACGCCGTCGATCATGGCGGCTGCGAGGTCTGGCGGGCGCTCGACGACCTCAGCCCTCGAGTACGCAGCGCGCACGGTGTCGTCCCCGATACCGATGCCGAGCACCGTCGTCCCTCCGTGCTCGATGCTGCGGGCGGTATCTGCGAGCGCTTGGACGGACCCCCTCGTCATGCCGTCTGCGAGGACCACGAGGATGCGGTGGGTCGCATTCCTTGCGGCGAGGCGCTCGGCTGCGTGCGCGAGGTTGAACTCGTCGACGTTCGCTGCCTTGTCGAACATCGAGACGGGAGGGCTCGACTCGGGTTCCCGTCGCGCCCTGCGGGCCGCCTCGATCGGTGACGCCGCGGTGAAGAACAGCCCCGCGAGGAGGTCTTCGGCTGCACGCCAACGGGAGGCGAACGACTTGAGGACATAGTGGTTCACGGTCCGCGTGAGTCGCTCTGCATTGCCGCCCTGGGCCTGTCGAAGCCCGGCGGTCGCGCGGGACCGTCGTTCGCGATAGTCGTGTTCGGTGTCGAGCGCTCCGGCCACGAACGAACGGTTGAAGAGCGCGACCTCGAATTCGATCTGGAGCTCGTCGGCAAGCCTTGCGAGCGTCCAGGCACCGAGGAGGGCCGCGGCCATCGCCCACGGCGTCTTTCGCCCGCCGGTGTCCCTCGGCTGCAGCATCGAAGCCGAACCGTCTACGAGGAGGCTCACGGCATACGACCGACGCGACGGACGGTCGCGCCGCTCGAACATCCGGTCGTACAAGCCCGCACCGAGAAGCAGCGGCGTGTACGGGGAGAGGTCGCCAGCGTCGAATCCACTCTGGAGACCCCGTCGCTGGTTGGCGAGGAAGAGCGGATACAACTCGCCGGACACCCGGTGCTGTGCAACGCCCCAGTCCGCCGAAGCCTTCGCAAGGAGCTCGTGCCCTTCGGCCGAGAAGACCGCGTACGTCAACGGGACGTCGGTGACGAGCAGCTTGCCGCCCTGGCCCGTCGGGAGGTAGATCGTCGGTGCTCCCGACACCTTCATCAGCTGGTCGGTCGCGGGATCCCCAGCGGACTCCGCATCTCCTTTTCGCCCTTCCTGCGCAGACACGGCCTGCGCAGCGGCCCGGGTCTGGTCGTACGAGTCCCTGTCCGAGAGTGAGGGTGTGACCATCCGCACCGCGTCCACCGACTCAGAGATCGCCGTTTGGTCCGCTTCCATCTCAGCCTTACGGCCCTGGGGCGACGAAGAAGCCGCACCCTCCTGGAGGAGGTTGTGCATCTTCGCCACCGACAACAGCTGGAGCGCCACGGTGCCGACGGCCCATGGGTCTTCGAGTTCCATGACCGGCTCGAGAAAACCTGCCGCATCGTCGAGCGCGAGCGCAACGTGTGGTTCGACGCGCCGCTGGACCTTGTCGCGATCCTCGTGCCCACCGACGATGAGGAAACAGGCGAGGGCGAACTGACCGAGGGGCCTCGCACTGCCCATTGCATGTCCGACCGAGGTGCGGTAGAGGTCCCGCAGCACGCTGCCCGCACCGGGGTATGCGTCGAAGTGCACGCGTTCCTGCCTGGCATCTTCGACGCTGAGAAACATGGCTTCGGCCGCAGGGCCGCCGATGACGTTCAGCGCGTGGAGGAGGGGAACGGCATCGGGATCACGAGGCTTCTCGTCACCGAAGTCGATGTCGCCCTCGCTCACCTCCGGGAGCAGCTCGTCTTCGTCCATCTCGCCGAGCTCGAAGAGCCCCACCGGCACGGTCGGGCCCTCGTCCTCCTCATGCGGTGCCTCCTCCTTGAACGCGAGCCACTCCTTGGGGACTGGTCGTTCCTCGTCGAGGTCGGTGGTGATGAGGTGGATGACCTCGTGCAGCGCCGACGTGAGAGCAACCTCTGAGGGCGTCACAGGGGCGGATCGCGCGTAAGCGGTCTGGAAGACGCGAGGGTCGAGAACGATCGACTCCGGTGTCGATGTCGCCTGTGTGCCGAGCCTGACCTGGAGTTCGTCGTTGCCCGAGAGCGAGCGGGCGAACCGGGTGATGGCGGGCGCGACACGCTGGTAGCGCGCGACGACGGCCTCGATCGCCCGTTCCTCGGGTGGCAGGATCTCATTGAGGACCGACTGGTCGCGCTCGCGCATAACTCCCGATTGTACGATGCTGTCAACCCCTGCCGACCGGGTATTTCCATGCGAATCCAGATTCCCGAAGCCGAATTCGAGTGGCGCTTCGCCACGTCTGGGGGTCCTGGGGGGCAGCACGCCAACAGGAGCAACACCCGTGCCGAGTTGACATTCGATGTCGAGACGTCGACTGCGATTCCAGCCGAGGTGAAGCCCCGCGTCGTCGAGCGCCTCGGATCCGTCGTCCGCGTCGTCGAGGACGGCTCCCGATCGCAGCGGAGAAACCGTGCGGTGGCGGCAAAGCGACTTCACGCCATGGTCGAGGCGGCCATCGCACCTGATCCACCTCGCCGCAGGGCGACCAAGCCAACGCGCTCCTCAAAGGAGAAGCGCCTCACCTCGAAGCGCCGCCGTTCACGGGTGAAGGAACGCCGCCGCCCGCCTTCGCACGACGATTGACCCGGAAAGTCATCACAAGTTCTGGGCCCGCCGATGGTTCCTATCATCGCGTGAATGGATCACACCCTCACGACCCTCGACAACGGCCTGCGCGTGATCTCGCACCACATGCCGTCCGTGCGGTCCGTCGCCATCGGCTGCTGGATCGACGCGGGAAGTCGTGACGAGTCACCCGCCGAGGCCGGAGCAAGCCACTTCCTCGAACACCTCCTCTTCAAGGGATCCGAGAAGTGGTCCGCGCGCATGATCTCCGAAGCGCTCGATGGCATCGGGGCGAGGCACAACGCCTTCACGTCGAAGGAGTACACGTGCTTCTGGACGAGGATGCGCGACCAGGACCTCGCGCTCGGCGTCGAGATCCTCGCGGAGATGCTCCAGCGCCCGGCATTCCGTGAATCCGAGATCGACAGCGAACGGCACGTCGTCCTCGAAGAGATCAACATGAACGAGGACGACCCGACCGACGTCGCCCACGAGGCCTTCATCACCGCGCTTTGGCAGGACCATCCCCTCGCCCCGCCGATTCTCGGAACACGCGACTCGATCACCGCGATGACGCGTGACACGATCCACGGCTACTGGGCCCGCCGCTACTCCCCGAAGACCACCGTGGTCGCGGTGGCGGGGAACCTTCCGGACGACCTCACTCAGCTGATCGAGTACCACTTCGGCGCGTGGCAGGGCGAAGGCGCCGATCGAGACAGCGCCTCGCCGAGCGTGCATGCTTCCGTGAACGTCACGACCAGGGACACCGAGCAGGCACACATCGTGTTCGGAAGCCCGTCGATCGTGCGCGACGACGACCGCCGATTCGCCCTCTCGCTCGTCGACCACATCCTTGGCGGCGGCATGTCGTCCAGGCTCTTCGATGAGATACGCGAACAGCGGGGCCTCGCGTACGCGGTGCACTCGTTCAGGCTCCCGTTCTCGGATGCGGGTGCGTCCGCGGTGTACGTGGGGACGACGCCGACCCAGACCGGCGAGGTGATGAACCTGATCCTGGAGCAGCTCGACCTCATGGTTGCCGAGGGCGTGACACCGAGCGAGCTCGAACGTGCGAAGGGCCACATCGCCGGATCGCTTGCGCTCGGGCTCGAGGATCCGAACAGTCGCATGAACCGCATCGGGCGCATCGAACTCACCGGTGGCGAGCACCTCACCGTCGACGAAACGGTGGCGCGGATCGCGGCCGTGACCGGGGACGAGATCGCGGCAGTGGCGAAGGCTGCATACACGGGGCCCTACGTCATCGGCGCTGTCGGGCCGTTCCAGTCGGCGGACCTCGAGAGGTACGTGACATGAAGGTCGGCATCGCAGGCGCTTCGGGCCGCATGGGCGGACTCGCCGCGGCAACCGTACGAGAAGCCGACGACCTGCAACTCGTCGGTCTCTACGACGCCTATACGTCCGGAAACATCGGGGGTGTCGCCATCTCACAGGACCGATCGGCGCTCGAGCCGTGCGACGTCATTGTCGAGTGGTCTCGCCCTGACGCAGTGATGGAGAACCTTGCCGTGTGGCGCGGCTTTGGCAGCGACGTCGTCGTCGGGACATCGGGCTTCGATGCCGACCGCCTTGCAGAACTCGATGACCTGTGGGGCAACGGACCGGGGAACTGCCTCGTCGTGCCGAACTTCTCGATAGGGGGCGTGCTCATGATGAAGCTCGCCGAGCTTGCCGCCCCGCACTTCGGCGTCGCCGAGATCATCGAGCTTCACCACGACCACAAGGCAGAGGCTCCCTCGGGCACCGCGATCGCGACTGCCCGCCGCATCGCGGAGGCATCGAACGGAGGGGAGCGATACCTCGAGTCAAGCGAGATCGTGGACGGCGCCCTCGGTGCGGACGTCGACGGTGTCCGCATCCATTCGGTTCGGCTTCCCGGTCTTGTCGCGCATCAGCGGGTGGTGTTCGGGGGTGACGGCGAAGTTCTGACGATCTCGCACGACACGGTCGATCGCTCGTCGTTCATGCCGGGCATGTTGCTCGCAATCCGCTCGGTACAGGCCCAGAAGGACAAGCTCGCAGTAGGGCTCGAGTCGATCCTCGGGTTGTAGGCCCGATCAGTAGAGCAGCGTCGCCAGCTGCTTCCGGTACGCCATCGTCAGGGGATGGTCGTTGCCGAGCACCTCGAAGATGTCGAGTATCGCAAGCCTCGCTGTCTCCCTGGCATCGCCCCTTCGCCGGACGACGTCGAGCAACCGGTCGAGGGCAGGCTCGAACTCCGATCGCGCTGCCAGGGCCTTCGCGAACGCGAGCTGGGCATCGTCGTTCTCGGGGTTGGCATCAGCCGCGGCTTCGAGCGGTGAGAGGTCATCCCCCGCAGACCTCCTGAGGCGAGCTGCCGCTTGGAGGCGTTCGACGTCACCGTCGGGGACGAGCTTGCCGAGCACGATCAGGGCTTCGTCGATGTCACCCCTCTCGATGAGCAGGGCCGCGAGTGACGTGCCTGCTTCCTGGTGGTCTGGCTTGGCGTCGAGCGCCTGGCGGAGCATGTGCTCTGCGCCAACCGTGTCACCCATGACAAGCGCGGTCCTCGCCTCGTCGACCATCACGTCGATCTTGCTCGGCAGCACGGATTCGAGGAAGGATGCAATCGCTTGCTCAGGGAGGGCCCCGGTGAACCGGCTGACCTCCCTGCCGTTTCGGATGGCCACAACGGTCGGG
>QJWC01000024.1 GCA_003235475.1 Acidimicrobiia bacterium
ACCAGCGCTTCCTGATCGAACAGCTGGAGAGCTACATCACCGGCTGAGGTCAGGCGCCCCGCTTGGCGAAGGTGTCAGCATCGAACGGCTCGATCATGATGCACTCGCCTGGGCATTCCTCGGCAGCCTCGACGACCGTGTCGATCTGCGAATCCGGAACGCGGGCAACGCCGCGAGCACCGTCTGGCGCCTGCTCGCCGTCGAAGACGATGTCAGCGCCCCAATTGCTGGCCGTCTCCTTGACGACCCAAAGTCCGTCGTCACGGCCCTGGAACACGTCCGGCGCTATCTCTTCACAGATGCCGTCTCCGGTACAGAGGTCTTGATCGATCCAAACCATCAATGCGGGGTCAGCCATGTCATTCCTTGTCGAAGCGGTTGTCGCCGTCGGAGGATAGCCACTCGGAATGCTGGTCAAACGACCTCGATGCCCCTGTTCGGTTCATACGAACATGCTGACATCCGCGTCGGCGGCGTAGTCGAGGAACGCTGCTGCGCCTGCGATGTCTGCGCCCTCGATGAGATCTTCCTCCGAGACGCCCATCACGCCCATGGTCGTGGCGCAGGCGAAGAACTTCACGCCGAGGTCCCGCGTCATGTCGAGAAACTCAGGGATGCTCGGCATGCGGGCGTCGGTCATCCATTTCTTCATCATTCTCGTAGCAGCCGCGGTGGCACCCGGGAGTGCGCCGATCGCGTTCGGGAGCTGCATCGGTCCTGCCGGGTTGGCGAGCGATGCGACCTTGAGCTTGTCGAACCGATCCTTGTGCAGGACGTCGAGGCCGTAGAAGGTGAAATAGATACCGGCTTCCCATCCCAGGCTCACCGCCGTCGAGGCAAGGATGAGGGGCGGGTATGCCTGATCGAGCGTGCCCTTCGACGCGACGAGTGCCAAGCGCTTCGGGATTCGGGGCGCTTCGCCCGTCACTGCGCGCGTGTCGTCTGTATCAGGCGTCATGGCTGGCTCCCCTTCTCGATCACGAAGACCTGCTTCTCGTCGTCCGCGGTGGATGAGACCAACAGGTCGCCTCGTTGCCGTGCCATGGCGGGAATGTCCTCGAGGGCGCCCGGATCCGTGGTGACCAGCCGCAGGCGTTCGCCCGAACCCATCCGCTTCAGGACGAGCGCTGCCTTGTAGACGGGGAGGGGGCAGAGGAGGCCCGAGCAGTCGAGTGTCGTGTCCGCGTCGGTGTTTGGTGTCGAGTTCGGGTTCATGGCTTGGGGTGCCCTTCCTCTCCGAGAATGTCCTCGAAGTAGCTCGTGTACTTGACCCCGGAGTCGGCGCCGATGGCGACGACCACGTCGCCCTTCGGAATCTCGACCTGGCGGAGTGCCGCGACGACGGCTCCCGAGGACGGTCCGACCATCAGCCCCTCGCGGCGCCACATGTACTTCGTCGTCGCGTATGCGTCGTCGTCGCTCACGACGACCGAGACGTCGATGGCGTCTTCGTCGAAGATCGCGGGGACCGAGGCCTCGGCGAAGCTCTTCATGCCGGGGAGACGGTGGCCGGGTTCCGGCTCGACGCCGATCACCCGGATCGACGGATCCTGCTCCTTGAGGTACCTTCCGGCGCCCACCACGGTGCCTGTCGTGCCGTACGCGGCAACGAACCATCTGACACGGCCTTCCGTCTGCCGCCAGATCTCAGGTCCGGTGGTCTCGTAGTGCGCAGCGATGTTGTCCTCGTTCTCGTACTGGCGAGTAGGCACATACCGCTGACCTCCCTCGGAGGCGGCGAGCGCCCTGGCAAGGGCGATCGCACCATCACGAGGGTTGTCGACGGGGCAGAGGTCGTCCGGTGTCTCCCAGACCTCAGCGCCGAGCATTCGAAGCATCACCTTCTTCGCTTCCGGCACGCCGTCCGGGATGGTGGCGGTGAGCCGGGACCCTGCGAGGCTCGCCATCGCTGCCAGGGCAATGGCAGTGTTGCCGCTCGAGGCTTCAACAAGCTCCTTGCCGTCGAGAAGCCCGCGCCGGACCAGCCCGTCGAGGAGGTATGCCGCCGTTCGATCCTTGATCGATCCGAACGGGTTGAGCCATTCGAGCTTCAGGAAGAGCTCGATGTCGAGGTCGGGCACATGGCGGAGCCGAACCATGGGCGATGGGTTGTCGACGTTGGGGAGCATGTCCCGAACGTCGTCGAACCTTCTGACCGACGTGTCGGTCGAGAGCTGACCCTGTCTGATGATCGATGTCATGGGCTTCCCCTTGCATAGAAAAAGCCCGCTGCCGGATGTGCCGGAGCGGGCCAGTTGTCGACTGTGTGGTGGTTTAGACGATCACTGCCCGCGCGGCGAGGCCGCACACGCACATGCGCAGGCGCAGACCACAACGGCGGAAGAGTGATTCGTCATCGAGGGGCAGTGTACGCCGGAAGTGAGGTCACGCAACACGAAGTCTCCGGCGGCCGCCTCGACGCGCTGATCCCCGGAATGCCCGACAACCGGACGTCGGTAGTCTCGCCCGTGGAGGCGACTGTGCGCCTGGTGGGCACCTCGGTCTTCAAAACCGACGAGGGGGCGAGAGCTCCCTGGCGGGTTCGATTCCCGTCCGCCTCCGCGAGATCAGGTTCGGCCCGGGAATGTCAGGCCCGTGCGAGGACTTCAGCCTGTCGCGCGCTCCCATCGGGCCAGGAAGCTATGCAGACCCGGTTGCCGGCACGATCGGACAGCGTCCACCAGCGGGGTGCTTCTGAGTCGTCCACGAGCTGCCCGCCCGCCGCAAGCGCCGCTGAAAGTCGTCGCTGGGCTTCCTCCTGAGCGACTGATACGTCGATATGCATCGCGTGCCTCAAGGGCTTGGCAGGATCGAGGTCTTGCATCCACACCGTGGATCCCGTGCCGAGCGGGTCGACGGCGTTGTCGTCGGTCGCCGGCACATACCCCAGTACGGCTCGCCAGAAATCAAGGTTGACTTCGCCGCGCTGCGTGGCGATCGCGACCTGTACTTCTTGGACGGCGCCGCGGTTAGCGGACATACCCCGGGAACGGGCGGCCTCTGACACCGCACGGGCGAGTTCGACATGCCGAGACTCGAGTTGCCACACGTCACGAGTGAGCCGCACCGTGAGGCGACCGGCTGCCACCGTCATCACGATGTCCACTTCGGACTCCACGAGTGTGGCGATGGCACCTGCCAAACGCGCCGACTCGACGAGCGATCCGGCTTCGAACACGGCCGTGGC
This sequence comes from Acidimicrobiia bacterium, assembly GCA_003235475.1. GTDB lineage: Bacteria > Actinomycetota > Acidimicrobiia > Spongiisociales > UBA5794 > SZUA-442. The sequence continues at coordinate 3,188 of QJWC01000024.1, forward strand.
CCCGCCGTGCAGCACCACCCAGTCCTCGACGTCGTCAGCATCGAGGAACTCCTTCCATCCCTCGTTGCTCATCGCGCCCTCCTCGTGAAGTCTGTAACTGCGGAGCCCGCCGTTCAGGCGCTGCGGCCGATGAGGGGATCCTCGTTCTCGTACAGGCCGCTGATGCGGTCGCCGAGTTTCGCGAGGACGGCACGGCGCTTGATCTTCAGCGACGGCGTCAGCATGCCGTTCTCGGGTGTGAACTCCTCCGAAACGAGGACGAAGTCCCTCACACGCTCGTAGTGCTTGATCTGGGACTGGGCCCTGGTGATCTCCGTCTTGAAGAGGTCGATGACCCTCTCGTTTTCGAGTAGTGCTTCGATGTCGCCCGTCGGGATCTCGTTCTCGCTGGCCCACTTGCCCAGATATTCGAAGTCGGGCACCACCGCCGCGACGTTGAAAGGACGCTGCTCCCCGTACACCATCACCTGGCTGATGTAGCCGGACAGCTGCAGCTGCTCCTCGATCGGACTCGGCACGACGTACTTGCCGTTCTCCAGCTTGTACTGCTCCTTGATACGTCCCCGGATGAAGAGGTAGCCGTCCTCATCGACATGGCCGAGATCCCCGGTCCGGAAACCACCGTTCTCGGTGAACACGGCCTCGTTCTCGTCAGGCAGGTTGTAGTAGCCGACCATCACGTTCGGCCCATGGACGACGATCTCGCCGACCTCCGGATCGCCTGTGGCGTCCGTGTCGATCTCGACCGTGACACCGGGGATGGCACGTCCGACGGAACCGATGCGCCGCGCACCCCGTACGTTCGCTGTCACGACGGGACTCGTCTCGGTGAGGCCGTAGCCCTCGTAGACCGTGACACCGACCGCCGAGATGAATTCAGCGACCTCGGTCGATATGGCAGCACCACCGGAGAATGCGTACTTGAGGCGCCCACCGAACGCGTCGCGCACTTTGGAGAACACGACGCGGTCGAACACGGCATGGCGCGCATCGACCCAGCGACTGCGCTTGCCGCGTTTCGCGAGCTGTTCACGGTGGCGCGCGTTCTTGACGGCGGCGTTGAACAACACTTTCGTCACGCCGCCCTCGGCCTCCATCCGCTTCTGCAGCCCGTCGTAGACGCGGTTGAAAACCGTCGGCACGCTCACGAGGATCGTTGGTTTGATCTCCGGCATGTCCCGTTGGAGGGCCGCAGCACTCGTGAGTCCCGTCGAGGCACCGAAGTAGAGGAGCGTGTGGAGCTCGACAGTCTGCCCGAACGAGTGCGCCCATGGGAGGAATGACGCGGACCGATCGTCCGGGTCGAGCGGGAAGATGTCGCCGAGGGCGTTCACGTTGGACGTGAAGTTGTCGTGTGAAAGCATCACTCCCTTGGGATTGCCTGTCGTGCCGGACGTGTAGATGAGCCCTGCGAGATCTGAACCGTCGATGACGGCGACCGGAGCCGGGTTCTCCGCGCCCCTCGCGAGGAGTTCGTCGTACGCGATGGCGTTCCCCGCGGCGGGATCGTCGATCACGACGACCTGGGTCAGGTTGGGAAGGACCTCTGCAAGTTCCTCGACCTGGGCGCGGATGCCATCTGTCGCGACGAACGCCACTTTCGCGCCGCTGTCCTCGAGGATGTACTTCCAGTCCTTCTGCGTCTGGGCTTCATACATCGGCACCCACGCGGCGCCGAGGGTGTACGTGGCGTATGCACCGACGGCCCACTCGACCCGGTTGTCCGAGATGATCGCGACGCGATCTCCCTTGCTGACGCCGAGGGAGGCGAGTCCGCCTCGCGCCTGTTCGACCGCTTCACCGAATTCGGCGAAGGTCACCCAATCCCAGTCGCCGTCCTCCTGACGTCGCCCGAGTAGAGGGTTGTCAGAAAACACCGTGACCGAATGCGTCACCAACTCCGCCAGCGACGACACCTTCTTGAACATCTCCACATTCCTTTCGAGATCCGCGACAAACTCTAGGCACCACCGAACCCGCGTTCTTGGGGATGGCGGATAACCTGTCGCTCATGACCGAAACCGAGTCCGTCGGACAGCTCATCCGGCGATCTCGCCTCGAAAAGGGCATGTCGCTCTCCCAACTCGCTGCCGCGATCGGGCGCTCGTCTTCCTCCGTCCGGAGGTGGGAGCGCGGCGAGGTGCCCCCGGCGATAGGCATCGTGGACGAGCTTGCGTCCGTGCTGGACCTCGAAGCTGATCAGCTCCGGACCCGCTCCGCCGACGTACCGCCTTCGAACTCCGGGTTGGCAGCAGACATCGATGAATTGGCCCCTGCAAGGACGCAGCCCCAAGCATCGTCCGCGTCCGGGAAACCGAGGGGGATCATCGCCGACATCATCGATGCGTTTTCGAGCATCGACATCCCGAGGGTGGCGTGGCTCCGCGGGGCGCTCACGACGGGAGCGCTGATCGTGATGTTCATCATCTTCGTCTGGGCGATGGGCGAACTCTGGGGTGCGCTCCGTGAGGTGTGGGGCTCATTCGGAACCGGCTAGCACCGTCGATGGCTGGGAGTGTCGCGTGCGAGCCCGTACCGTTCCCACCGTGAAGTACGTCGTCGCATTCCTGCTCACGCTGTCTGTCGTTGCCGCCGCGTGCTCATCCGAGCCAGCGGACAACCTGATCGGACTGCGGGCATCCTCTGACCCATCGATCGGTGACGCCAGATTCCTGTTCGCAATCGCCGAGATCGACGGCACGAGGCGTGGCTCCCCGGACGAGGCGGTGCATGTCACGGCGACATCGGTCGACGACCCCACGCAGGTCCTCGAGGCGGATGCGGAGTGGTTGTGGATGATCCAGGACGCGATCGGCCTCTACCGGGTCTCGCTGCCGTTCACCCGCGCTGGCACATGGGAGCTCGACTGGACGATCTCCACCGGTGAGGGGACCGACCCGATTCTCGTCCTCGTCAACGAGGCACCTACGACGCCAGCGATAGGGGAGCCTGCGCCAGCCGTCGCGACACCGACGACCGCCGACCATCCGATCGACGAGATCTCAACCGACACCGACCCGACGCCGGGTTTGTACACGGTTTCGCTCGACGAAGCCCTGTCGAACGGCAAGCAGACTGTGGTGATCTTCGCCACGCCCGCATTCTGCACGTCTGCCGCCTGTGGGCCGATGCTCGAGACCGTCAAGCGCATCATGCCGCAGTACCCGGACGTCAACTGGATCCACGTCGAGGTGTATCAGGGGTTCAAGGAGACAGGCTTCCAGCCGTCGCCCGACCGGCTCGTCGACGCCGTCAAGGCGTTCAACCTTCCGTCCGAACCGTGGGTGTTCGTCATGGATGAGAGCGGCGTCGTCAAGTCCCGCCTCGAGGGTGCGGTCAGCGACGCGGAGCTCTCCGACATCCTCGACAACTGAACGTCAAGCGGCTCAGGCGGACAGCAGCTCTGGATCGTCCACATGCGCGGGCGGCCTGGAGAGCACGTACGTGAACCAGGTCACAACGGCCCCTGCGGCAATTCCGATCACGGCGACGAGCAGCAGCAGATCGACGATGGCAACCGTCACGGTTCCGTCAGCAATGGAGCCGAGCATGGTGGCGCCGAGGGGGAGGACCGCCATGGTGAGCGCCCCACCGATCACCATCGACACAGGCACGAGGATGACCAGCGACACGGTGGACGGCTCCGGGTCGATGATCCGGGCGATCGCCCTGGTGACGATGGCAAGGAGCGCACCGCCGATCGCGCCCGAGAGGACCGCCACGACCCACAGCGCAGACGCTGGAGAAGCGATCGACGGCTCGATTGCGGTTCCCTCGCCCAGAACCGTCAGCTTGGGAACGCCTCCGGTGGCGCCTGCGAAGACGGTGATGGCAAGCGCGAGGACGAGGCCGACAACTGCTCCAATGGCGAGGGCGCGTCCGTAGCTCGGCTTCATTGGCGGGATACTACCCACAGCCACGAAGGCACCATGGCCCTAGTTGCGGGTGCACACGTCCGGTGCGTAGATGCCGACGACCCGGTCCTCATTCGTGGGCCCTTCGACCGGTCCCCAAAGGAGCAGGGATCCCGAGGTCGAACCGCGCACCTCGTAGATCTCGCCCAGCTTCGGGTCGGTGAGGAACTCGACCAACTCGCCGCTGTAGATGTTCTTGAGGGTTGCCACGGTGTCGCCGATCGTGAGGCCGGAGAGCGTTTCGAGGCCGGCCGCCTCGTTCGAGAGATCGCCGTACCTGAGGTCGAAGCGATAGCCGTTGTAGATCTCGTTGCCGCCAGGCTTCGTCACGACGGCGGCGTACGGCCCGAAGTGGACGACGCGCTCGAGGTCCCCAGCGCACACGCCGTACGCACCCGTCGACACCTGCCAACCGGTGTCTTCGGTGGGATCCCCGAAGGAGGCGACAAGGCGCCCGATCGCAACATCGGCATCGTCGCCGAACTCGAGGTCCTTGACGTCGTTGTCGTTGATGCGCATGCCGTTGGTGATCAGCTTGAGCCGATCGACGTCAAAGGCTGGCGGGACGGCCTGATACGGCTCACCGTTCGGCAGGGACGTCGTCGGACTCGTCGATGATGTCGACGAGTCCGGGTCGATGGATGTCGTGGATGAGTCCTCCGTCGTGGTCGTTGTGGAGGTGGCGGCGGTTCCGTCGTCGTCGGGGCCCAACAGTTGGAATACGGCGACGGAGAGGGCGATCAGGAGGAGTCCGATGATGAGGCCGGTGAGCAGAGGGGACCCAGGCGGCTGGGCCGGAGGCGTCGTCGGAGGCTCCATCGGGGGCAATGGCTCATCGCCCGTGAGGTCGGTGAGGTCTGCGTACGGATCGGTCCAGCCCGGCGGGTTGTCGAAGTCCTGATTGTCCGTCATCATCCCTCGTTCCTGGTCGTCGGCATTGTACGGTGTGCTAGCCGAGGGCGGCGTTCTCTCCGTTTATCAGATCCTCTTCCGGGAGGGTGTCGCCGTACTCGTCGAGCAGGAGCTGATCGAACGATTGCGTCTGGACGAGGACGGACTGCCCCTTGGTCGTTCGCGTGAGTCGTACTGGGAGCGCGATCCGCCTGATTGTTTCGACGTCGGTGCTTCGGAGGCGCCATGCGAGCTGGACCGCGCCCGTGAGGCTCAGGCCCTCGTCGAGGATGAAGCTCTGGGACACGCTTGCGACCTTCGTGGTGAGTTCCTTGGGTGAACTGAATCGCTTGAGCTTGACAAACAGCTCGAGGATCACGTCCTGCTGATGCTGGTTTCTGGCCAGGTCACCACGTCCCGGAACCGTACGCCAGATGCCATCGACGAACTCCTCGGTCTTGCGGGATCGCACCCAGGACAACGTCTGCTGTCCGTCTGCCTGCGTGCAGCCGGCAGGCATGTCGAGGCCTGCGTCAGGGTCCCTCACCGGATTGTCGAAGCACAGCTCGACCCCGCCCACCGCGTCGATCACGTCGACGAACCCGTCGAAGTGGAACCAAGCAAAGTGATCCACCGCGATGCCGGTGATCTCCGCGACCTTCGACGACAAGAGGGTCGGCCCGTTGATGTCCTTCGACGGACAGCCCTTGATGAGCGTGTTGATGCGTGCCTCGCCCCCGGTGCATGGGTTCTTGATCAACAGGTCGCGAGGGAGGGACACCATGAAGGGATCGGCGCCGTTCGTGGGGCGAACCAGGTACAGGATCACGTCTGACGCATTGGCGATCTCGTCGCTTCCGATGATCAGCATCGTCTCGTACGCTCCCGCTGGACGCGATGCGGGCGCGGGGAGCGTCGAGTCGGAGGGGTCCTCGAGTTCGACGGCATCGTCCGGCGAAGCCGTTTCGACAGGACCTTCGGCGAGCAGGCTGTCGACCGCGGAGACGTCGAGGGTCTGGGTTTCGACCCGGCTCCACGAGTAGAGCAGCTGGATGGCCGTGTATGCGGCGAGGATGGCGAGGAGGACCGCGCCCAAGACCCCTGCGCGAATTGCAGCTCTCCTCAGCCAGTGGGGGGCTGCGATCGCACGCGCGGCAGTTCGGTTTCGCACATATCCGAGGGGAGGGGCACCGGCGGCGGTGAGGGTGGATACAGCGGTCGACACGGCGTCGGGGTCCGCAGAATCGCGTAGCACGAGGATCGTGCCATCCGCGTGTGCACTCAGCCTCGGCGTTGTGTCAGACCACGCGACGGGCGGAACGTCGATGAGGATGAGGTCCGCGTGTTCGGAGACTGCGTCGAGCGCGTCGGCGACCAGGACTCCCGAAAGGGCATCGAGGTCGGTGGGCTCAGCTCCCGAAGGAAGCATCGGGAACTGCGATCCGTCGTCGAGGCTCCAGAACCGCGTTGCTTCCTTGAGGGTCGCCGTTCCCTCGGCAACGTCGGAGAGCCCCGGCTCGCGGCCCGTGGATAGGAACCGCCCGAGCCCGTTCGGGGAAGGGTCCGCGTCGATCAGCATGACCCGGCGTCCAGCCCTCGCCGCAGCGATCGCCAGATTCAGGGCCACGGTGGAGGCGCCCTGGCCCGGCCCCGGCGAGCTCACGAGCAGCACTCGCCCGTTGGTTTGCCCCTCGACCTCGCGGAGCAATCCCGCGTAGCGGTCGTAGGTCTCGGTGGACGAAAGCGCTGGCGCGGGCTTTGCTTCCCCATCCGGAATCGCACCGAGGAACGGAATCCCCTTGATGGCTGAGTGGAGCCCTCCGTCCACGGACTTCGGTGCGAGGACGTACCAGGCCGCGGCACCGCAGACGCCTCCGGCAATGGCACCGACGATGATCGCAAGGTTCGAACCGTCGACGGCGAGGAAGCCCAGGAAGATGAAAAACGCGACGCCAGCGCCAACGAGGTTCGCGAGGCTGAATATGCGACCGAGTTTCGAGCGAATACTGGCGGCGGTGGATGTCACGAAGCGTCCTGGCGTGCGTGTACGGCAACTGATCCTACGGGGGAATCGCCGTTTGAGACAGGCCTAGGGCTCGGGGCAGGGAGTTGGACTGTTGATCCCTTCCACGACCCCCGTCGAGTCCGACGACGAGACGGGACCCCACAGAAGGAGGTCCCCGCCGTCAACGAGACGGAATATCTCGATGCCGTCGACCACCTCGAACGCAATCGTGTACTGCGAGTACGTCGATGTGAGGTCTGCGACGGTGTCACCGACCTCGAGCCCGGAAAGCGTTGCGAGCGTCGGGGCACTGTCGCTCTCGGCGAAACGGTATGACACGAACTGCGAGTCATCCTCCCAGCCGTCGAAAATGGCCATGAATCCGCCCCACGACAGCGCATACGACTCCTGCGGCGGGCACAGGCCCTCCACCGCGGCGGCGTCCGCTTGTCCGAGGCTGGCGGTGAGGAGCGGGACCACCTCGCCGAGTGGAGACCCGAAGGCGATCGGGCCCACGCCAGCGGCTTTGAGCGTGAGGTCCTCGACGGGAACAACGTCCCCCGACGCCGTGAAGGCGCCGGGCAGCCGGTACGGCACGGTCGTGGTCGTTGCGGCGGTCGTCGTGGTCGCCGGTTCCGTCGTGGTGGTGGTCTCCGGAACGGTCGTCGTGGTCTCAGGGAGTGTTGTCGTTGAACTCGCCGCGGCGACTGTCGTGGTGCTGGCGGCCGACCCCCAGCCGAGGAACACGAAGCCCCATACGACGGTGGCAGCGATCAGCACGGCCGCGACGACCAGGATCCACGCCCTGGATCTCTTTGGTTCGGGAGGCAGTGTCCAGTCATCGAAATCGAATTCGCCGGTGTCGTCGAGTGAACCGTGTTCCCGAACCGCGGGGGCGGCGGCGACGACCGGGGCCTCCATCGTCTCGGTCGGCCCGGGCGGCTGCGGTGTGACCGCAGCGGGAGGCATCTCGTCCATCGTGACGTCGATCCACGGCTTGCCACATTCGTGGCACAGCGTTTCGTCGGCCGGGCGCGGCGTTCCACAGTGAATGCAGATGGGGAGGGGTGAGGAGGTGGTGCTCATCGCGGTCGGAGCATACGAAGATCCGCTCTTATCGCCTGGCTTTGGCGGTCGGTGCCCAGGAAGGTCGAATGCCTACAGGTCCTCGCACGGACGGACGGATGTCGCCACGGTCGCAACGGACAGCTCCATCAGCATGGCATCGCGTGCCTTTTGCCATGGTTCGTGAAGTGCGCACTTGTCGAATGCCGGGCATGGGATGCCGCGCTGTACGCAACCCTGGTCCTGGATGCGGCCCTCGATCACCTCGATCACGGAGAGCACGCTGATCTCGTCAATGGCGACGAGAAGCCGGTACCCGCCTCGCGGGCCGGGTGTGGACGACACCCAGCCCGCTTTGACCAGTGGAGAGATCACCTGTGGGAGGTAGTGGGTCGTGATGTCGAGCTTGTCGGCGAGCCATCGTCCGGCCACGAGCTCTCCGTCGGCGTCACCGATGCAACGAAGCGATTTCAGGGCTAGATCAGACTTCTTCGTCATCTCGAGTCGCACTGCTGCCTCCTCGTCCGTCGACACATCGTCGACGCGGTGTCGTCAGCGCCATATTCAATCATGAGTTTCGCACTCGTCGACTGAGCGATGACGGGAGATGCTATCGCGCGATGTGCGCGCGCCCGCCCATACCTCCGCGACGTGGTGGTAAGACTCCCGTTCCCTTACCTTGCGTTGAGAAAGTGGGTTCACAAAGCCAGGTCGCTGTGTGATATTGGGGGGCGTGCCACATTGGTGGTCTGGTTCGTACCTCCAGGACGACCCACCTGCAGATTGCCATCTTCGGAAAGGGCAGAGGAATCCGGATGACAACGGGGTCGAAGCCACGGAAGGCCATTGTCAGCAAGGCTGAGCGCGAGCGCGAAGAAGCCAAGGAGCGGATGGCCCGCGACACCCTCGCCCGGACACTCAAGGACAAGGACCGCTCCAAGCTCACCGACGACCGCGGACGCTTGACCACCGACCTCGTCAGCCAGTACCTCACTTCGATCGGCGAGTTCGAGCTCCTCACCGCCGAGAACGAGGTCGACTACGCCCAGAAGATCGAAGCAGGGCACGCAGCCCAGGAGCGGCTCGACGGCGGTCAGTACAAGACCAAGGCCGAGGAGATCCAGCTCAAGCGCCAGGTCCGCAGGGGCGGCGAGGCGAAGGATGCGTTCCTCACGGCCAACCTCAGGCTCGTCGTTGCGAACGCGAGGCGATACGCCAACACGTCGGGCATCGACTTCCTCGACCTCATCCAGGAAGGCAACCTCGGGCTCATCCGAGCCGTCGAGAAATTCGACTGGCGCAAAGGCTTCAAGTTCTCGACGTATGCAACATGGTGGATCCGCCAGGCGATCACCAGGGCGATCGCAGACAAATCACGTACCGTCCGGATCCCCGTCCACCTCCACGACACCCTCGCTGCGGTGCGTGCAGCCCAGGCGTCGCTCAAGGCGGAACTCGGCCGTGACCCGAAACCGGACGAGATCGCCGAAGAGGCTGGCGTCGAGGTGTCGAAGGTCGAGCTCGCCCTCGCCGTTGCGGACACGGTCTCCCTCGAGCAACCGATCGGAGAGGATGGCGCCCAACTCGGTGACTTCATCGAGGACGAGGATGCCGTCGACCCGGTCAGGGTCACCGAAGAACTCGATATCGCAAACTCGCTTCGGAAGTCGATCGATCGACTTCCGATTCGCGAGGGGCGGATCCTCGCGCTGCGCTATGGGTTCTACGACGGCATCCCGCGCACACTCGAGGAGATCGGCGAGGAGTTCAACCTCACGAGGGAGCGCATTCGGCAGCTCGAGAAGCTTGCGCTCTGCCGCCTGAGGCATCCGAGCTTCGGGATCAGGGAGCAGGACCTGATCTAGGCGCGGTCAGCGCCGGATCCACACCAATCGGACGGCCTTCACCTCGATGTCGTTCGCCTCGAGACCCACCTCGACCTGTTCGATGTCATCGATCGCGGCTGTCCATTTGTCGTCGATCTCGGCGAGGTCATCCTCGAGATCCGCGTTGAGGTCCTCGTAGACGGCTCTCGCCTTCTCGATCTTGTCCTCGGCTCTTCGCAGCCGGCTCTCGGATGTGGTCCTCTTCGACCGCGAAAGCCTCGGTTTTCGACCCATGAGGAGGTCGAGCCCAGCGCTGAGGTACTCGTTGTTGCGATCAGCGTCCGCCGCCGCGGCGGCCGAGTCGGCCTGCCGGACGGCGTCGTCGTAGGCCCGTTTGGCCGTTCGGAATCGACGCTCGTACTTGTCCCTCACTGCGGCCATGTCCTCGTCCGCTCGATCGCTCGCCGCAGTGACGAGCCGTGCCTCGAAGGCCGCCTCGGACTCGCCCGGCCTGGCCGCCACCTCGAGCGTGCGGTTTCGCTTGAGGACCAGGGTCTCGTCGCGGTCGAGGTGCTTGATGGCTGCGGCGGTGAGGCCGTCGAAGTACGAAGACTGCGAAATCGGTGCGACCGGATCGGCGTACGGCACGCCGTCTGCGGGGTCGATGAAATCGCGCGGGTCATGGTCGACCTCGATGAAGGATGCATCCGAGGGGTCGCGTGGCAGTGGGAACACCACGGCCTCCCAGTCGTCCTCGTGGTCGACGCCACGGCGTGCGTCATCGAACCGAACGGAGACCGTGAGCGCCACGCCAGCCTCGTACCTCGCGCCGTTCGGATCGCATCCGACCTGGGCTGACCATGAGGCTGCCGGGTCGAGTGCCAGAGAGGCGACCCCTTCAGCGACTGCAGGCATGTCATTCGTCGACACCAGCGACGATGCTGCCTCGGGATCCGTGGCGGCGGCGCGTTCCGGTCTTGGAGCTCCGTGGTCATCGGTTACCGACCCGATCTCCTCGCGGGTCATCGGCCCCCGAAGGTAGGACATGGCCCAGCGGGTCGTGAAGGTCGTCGGGTGCGCGTCCCTCGTGTTGTGGAGGAGGAACACCCGCTTTCCGAGTCCCGAAATGGAGGCGTCGATGGCCTTGACATCGACGTCCCCGCTCGCCGCGGTGAGCGCTTCGAGGATCCGTGCCTTGTCGCGTTCGGTCTGGAGCCTTCCGATACACCAGGTGCCAGCGTTCGACATTGCTTTGTAGTCGAGGTCTACGGGATTCTGCGTCGAGAGCAGGAGCCCGACGCCGAACGCCCTCGCTTGTTTGAGCACGGTGAGGATCGGCTTCTTCGCAGGCGGCTCGGCAGTCGGCGGAACGAATCCGAACACCTCGTCCATGTACGCCAAGACCCTCAGCTCGCTGCTCCCCGGCTGGCTGCGCATCCATGTGATGAGCTTCGAGAGCACGGTGGTGACGATGAACTGGCGTTCTGTGTCAGAGAGGTGGGCGAGGTACAGGATCGCAGCCTGGGGCCTGCCGTCCGTCCACAGGAGCGATTCGATGTCGATGGCCTCGCCATCCATCCAGGACCCGAACGACGGCGACGCGAGGAGCCCATTGAGCTTCATCGCGAGCGCCATGCGGTCCTTCTGGGGGAAGAACGCGTCGACCTCGAAGACGCCGAGCTTCCGAATCGGCGGTGCAGCGATCTGGGCGATCAGGTGCTCGAGCGAAAGTGGCCGACCAGAGCGCCAGCTGTGCTCGATGAGGTTGGCGATGAGGATGTGCTCGCGACTCGATATCGGGTCCGCGTCGACGTCGATGAGCCCGAGAAGTCCTGAGGCATACCCCTGGATCTCGTCACGCATCACCTCGGCATCCGTGTCCCACGACAGGTCAGGGACGTCGAGCTTCCCGACGACGTTGAGCGGTACCCCGGCCATGGATCCCGGCGTGTAGATCGTCATGCCGACTTTCGATCGGAGAGCTCGGATGTCTTCGCCTGACAGGCCGGATCGAGCAAGCCCCTTCGCCCACTTCGACGCCTCAGCCTCGGCTTCCTCGTCAGGGGTCCTGCCCTCCTTCTCGGCAGCTGCCGAGTCGATCCACGGCCTGAAGTCGGACGGCGCGAGATCCGGGAAGGTGAGCAGTAGGTTCGTCATGTCGCCCTTCGGATCGATGACGAGGGTCGGGATCCCCTGGCGGAGGGCCTCTTCGAGGTAGATGATCCCGAGGCCGGTCTTCCCGGAGCCGGTCATGCCGACGATCACGCCGTGTGTCGTCAGATCAGAAGGGTCGTATTCGGTGCGGGCACCCTCGGTCGGGTGGCCAGCGTCGTCCAACGGTGCGCCGAGGTAGAAATCCACGACCGCACGGTACCGACGAGCGCGGGCTTCGGCCTACACGTGAACCTCAGGGGATGTTGACGCCCCGTGCCTCGGCAACTTCGTAGTCGACGGATGCCGACCTGCTCGCCGACTCGAGCGGGATCCATCCCGAGCCCGTGTTGTAGCTCCCCACCCACGCGTATGTGGCCACGATCCGGTACCGGTCGAGGAAGGGATGGCACAGGTCGCCCGACGCGCTCGTGGTGCGGTAGTCGTCGGTACACGTCTTCAGGGCATAGGCATGGGAGACCGACCCCGTGGGATAGCCGGTCGCGGCGGAGGGGTCGTGCTCGGTCGTTGTTCCGTCGCCCCAGCCGACAGCCAGCTCGACGACGCGCGCCCTGACGCGGAGCACGGTGCCGTCCGGAAGGGTCTCGGTGTGCGTGATCGTCCGAGGCGGTGCGGCCGAGATGTGCGACGGGAGACCCGTGATGCCCTTCGTGTCAGGCGTCACGGAGAAGCGTGGGGCGCTCAGCCGCCACCTCCGATAGATCTGCCATGCGCGAGCGCTCGGTGTGACGAGCGTCGAGGGGCACACCGGCAGGCGCGTTGTGATCGCGATGATGGCCGCGTCGTTCGCGGGGTCCCACGCGTCGAGGCCTCCGGGGATGGGAGACCAGAAGTGGCAGTCGCCCATGACGGGCTCGACGGCGGTGTACACGTACCTCAGGAGGGTGGCACCCCCGACCGACGGGCCCGGTTCGGTGCCGCCGAACGAGCAGTCGATCGTTCCCTCGACGGGATCGATCACGCATCCGTCACCGGCGTGCACCGCGGAAACGGAACCGATCCATCCAACGAACACGCCGACGAGGACCCCTACCAGTACAACTCGAGCCACCATCTGCGGGGACCATACGAAACGCCGATCGGCGTGCAAAGGGGTTCGACCGGATGGTTTTCCCACTCTCGGTGGTCTTGACTACCCCGCGTCGATGGCGATGACGACGTCATCGGACGTCGCGTCCTCGGGGGAGATGCCGTCGGCAACCACATACCTGATCGATGCCCGATCGACGTCGCCGTCATTCGACGCGAAGTCGCGCCACACCTTCAACAGCACATCGGCGTGGAGCCCTTCCGCTCCCGGGATCGATCGAAGGCCGAGGTCGCGGACCTCCTCGTCGACGAGCTCCGCGATGCTGTAACGGCCGATCTGCTCACGCTCCGCTTTCAGAGAGGCGATGGCCTGCCTCTTGCGCTCGGATGAACGGCGACTGACCACCACGGTGAACGCGAGAACGAGTCCGAGGACGATCAGGACTGCAGCTACTCCGCCCAAGGCATGCTCCTTCCGGTTGGCGGTCAGGTGTCCGTGGTGTGCGTATCGACAGCAAAGCTGCGAACCCTGAGCGGGTCCCCGCTGGCGTTCCGAATCGTGTGCATCCTTCCCAAGGGCACCTGGAACGACGCGCCAGCCTCGACGGTGCGCTCTGTTCCATCGACGGTGACCGTCGCCGATCCTGAAACCACCTGGAGAACAACCAACGATGACCCGCTCTGTTGCGGCTCGGTCGTCGACCACGCATCGATTGTCGCCTCGTCGATGTGATACCCCTCGCCGTGCGCCACGGTCGTCGTGACACCCCAGGCGTGGACGGTGGTTGCATCGGTCACGGCCTCCGGCCTCGCTGAAGCATCGAGCTGTTCGACGACGTGCCGTACGTCCTGGCTCGACGCAAGGGGTCCGACGAACACGGCATCGGGCGTGTCGACCACGACGACGGAACGCAGGCCAGCGACCGCGATGAGGCGCGAGCCTCCCCTGATGTACGAGTGCTCGGTGTCGGTCGTGACCACGTCGCCGATGATGACGTTCCCGTTGTCGTCCTTGGGGGCGATGTCCCACAAGGATTGCCAGGAGCCGACGTCGTTCCAGCCGAGGTCAGCGGGGATGACCGCACCACGCTCCGTATGTTCCATGACGGCGTGGTCGATGCTCATCGCCCGGCACTGTCTGAACGCATCGGGGTCGAGGTGGATGGTCGATGCCCCGGTGTTGGAGGCTGCCCACGTCTGCCTGCTCGCCTCGGCGATGTCCGGCTGGTGCTCGCCGAGCTCCTCGAGGTACGTCCCGGCGCGGAGGAGGAACATCCCCGAATTCCACGAGTACTCGCCGGACTCGACGTACGCGGTTGCGGTCGCGAGGTCCGGCTTCTCCTTGAACTCGGCGATGGCGAAGGCGTGGTCATCGATCGGATCACCCGCTCGGATGTACCCGTACCCGGTCTCGGGCATCGTCGGCGTGATGCCGAAGGTCACGAGATGTCCCTCTGCTGCAAGGCTCGTCGCAGCAGCTACCTCGTCGACGAAGCGGTCCATGGCAGCGATCACGTGATCGGCGGGGAGCACGAGCAGGAGGTCGTCCTCTTGCACAGCCAGCGCTGCCATGGCAACGGCCGGGGCGGTGTTCCTGCCGAAAGGCTCGAGGATCAGGAGGCGCGGTGGGCGTGCTGCGTCCCGCGTTGCCCTCACGAGGGGCCCTTCGAGGTCTGCCGCGGCCACGATGATCGGCTCCGTGGCACCCGCGAGCGCAGAGACGCGGTCGATCGTGTCCGTGATCATCGGTTGGTCCGAGACGAGCGGGCGCAGCTGTTTGGGCGACATGACCCGCGACAGGGGCCACAGGCGCGTCCCCGAACCACCCGAAAGGATGACGGGGACGATGCGGCTCCGTACCGTGTCGATCATGGTGTTCCCTCTTGTCTTCGTGCGACGCTACTCGACGGTCGAGTTGCCTCGTGGTTGGGTGAGTGCAAGGAGCTGCTCGTGGGCCTCCGGAGGGCCGAAGGCCGTCACGGTGTCGCCGACGCGCAATACGGTGTTCCCGCTCGGGACGAGGACCGCGGTCGACCGCTGGACGCTCACAAGCACCGTGCCCGCCGGCCAGTCGAGGGAAGCCACCTCACTGTTCGCTGCGTCGCTCTCCCTCTTCACCTCGACAACGAAGAAGTCAGCTCCGGGGAGCGCCCTGATCCGATTCCGTTCGCGGTACAGCTCGCGGCCCTTGGCCATGGAGAGGGCGTGCTCGTAGGCGCTGACGACGGACTCCCTGCGGAACATGCCGATGACATGTTTCCGGTGGAGTTCGTCGACGACCGGCATGCGGCCGAAACCCATGCTCGCCATGCGGGCAAGGGCCTCCGAGACCGCGGCCGAGGGCGTGATGGTGATCGGGTTCGTCGACATGGCATCGGCGATCGCAATGTCACGGTGCGGGCCTCCCGCCTCTGCGATGTCGGACAGCGTGAGCATCCCTTTCAGCTCACCCTCGTCGTTGACCACCGGCGCCCCATGATGACCTGTCGTGTCGAAGAACTCGGCCGCGTCGGCAAGCGACTGCCACGGCCTCAGCACACCGTCGACTTCCTTCATCACCTCTTGGACGGTGACGGTGTCGAGGAGGTCGATGTCCTCGTTCGTCGGGAGCTGGATGCCCTTGATCTTGAGGGGCAGCGTGTAGGCGCTCGCCTTGTGGAACCGGTCGCCGAGGAAGGTTGCGAGGGCTGCGCCGAGCATCAACGGGAGGATGAGCTCGTAGTTCCCGGTGAGCTCGAACACGATGATCACAGACGTGAGCGGTGCCCTGGCGACCGTCGCGAACACTGCGGCCATCCCGACCACGGCATATGCGCCGACGTCGATGACCGAGGCGCCGAGGCTCTGGGCGACGAGTGCGAATGACGCGCCAACGGTTCCGCCGACGACCAGTGCTGGCATGAAGGTCCCGGCTGAACCGCCGCCAGCCCTGGTGAGCACCGACGTCACGATCTTGAAGAATGCGATGAGGGCGAGCGTCCACCAGACGTAGGACCCAGCGTTCTCGAAAGTGAGGAGACCGCTGAGGAACTCACGCCCGGTGCCGAGCGATTCGGGGAAGGCGACGCCGATGAGCCCGACGGTGACGCCATAGAGGATGGGCTTCATCCACCGGTCGAACGGAGGAGGCACGGTGCGGCGGATCCCGAGATCGATCGCCTTGAGGTATATCAGGCCGAAGCCGACTGCGACGACCGCGAGGAGTACGAACAGCAGGAGTTCGGCAGGCTCCCCGGCTCGCTGGGGCGGGGATGTGAGGAGGAGTTCTTCACCGATCATCAGATGCGTCGTGACGGCGGCGACGACGGATGCGATGACGACCGCGTTCAGATGGCGAATCGCGAACGAGCCGAGGATCACCTCCATGGCGAACAACATGCCAGCGATGGGGGCATTGAACACGGCGCCGATGCCTGCGCCTGCTCCGGCGGCGACAAGCGAACGGATCCGGTCGTGGTCGAAGTTCGTGTATCGCGACAAGGTCGAGCCGAGCGAAGCGCCGATGTAGGCAATCGGCCCCTCGGCACCACCCGATCCACCGGTGCCGAGTGTGAAGGCGGACGCGAGCACCTTCGGAAAGAGCAGGCGGGTCGGGAGGTATCCCCCGTGGAGGGACATGCCGATCATCACCCTCGTGACGCCGCCGCCCGACACCCCCGGGCCGAAACGGTCGTTCAGCCAGTAGGCGACGAACATACCCAGCGGAACTGCGATGACGAACAGCCACGATCCCCATGACAGACGGTCGCCGACGGCGGACGTGAATCGTTCGACGACCTCGATCGAAACGGTGAGCACCGACGTCCCGATTCCGACGAGCACGCCGAGGGCTATGGATGCGATCAAAAAGGCGGTGGTACCCCGCTTCGACAGGAGTGTTCGAAGTGTTCCAAGCGCGCGGTGCATAGAGCATGTACGGTACTCGCCGCCTCGCCGACAACGATTGCGCGTCACATCTCCGGAACATCAGGCGACGCTCGAGCGTTGAAGAGACATGTTCAAACGCACAAAAGCTTCATCGGCCGCGGTCGAACCAACGGGCATGGGTGATCCGGTTCACATCAGCGGCGTCCACTACGTCAATGATTCGTCGATGCTGCCGCCCTTTCCCGAGGGTTCCGAAACGATCAGCTTCGGCATGGGATGCTTCTGGGGTGCCGAGCGGATCTTCTGGCAGATCCCGGGCGTGATCACGACCGCGGTCGGGTACCAGGGCGGCACCAACCCGAATCCTTCGTACCGTGATGTGTGCACCGGCAGAACGGGCCACGCCGAGGTCGCCCTCGTGGTCTACGACCCCATGCGCGTGTCGGTTGATGTGCTGCTGAAGCACTTCTGGGAGCAGCACGACCCGACGACGATGAATCGACAGGGAAACGATGTCGGGACGCAGTACCGATCGGCCGTGTACTGGACGACGACCGATCAGCGGGACGCGGCAGAGGCCTCGAAGGCCGCCTACCAAACGG
>QJWC01000048.1 GCA_003235475.1 Acidimicrobiia bacterium
CCGACCGGGGACGACTTCAGGGCCGATCCGCTCTGGAAGGACGGCACGGCGGTGTCGTGGACGCTGCCGGTGGGCCGCACGCGGGCCAACACCGCTGTTCCCCAGATGTGGCGGGAGCCGCCGGACCTCAGAGTCCTTCTCGACAGGGACGCCGCATCGGTGGCGGGACTCCAACCCGGCTCGGTGTCGACGTACGCGATCGGGTCCGACATCTTCAGCGGCGAGGTTGTCGGCTACATCGAGTTGGTGCCTACAGCCACGGACACGCGGCTCGAAGGCGTCATGGTGATCGATCTCGACACCTACAACGCGTGGTCCAACGGGCAGGCGTCGTGGTCGTTCTCCGGGTCGGTGTCGAGGGTCAACGGTCCGATGGAGCTCTGGGCGTCGACCGACGATCCCGACGGCACCGTCCGCGTGGTTTCCTCTCAAATGGCTGACGAACCGAACGAGATCTGGACGATCGGTGGCGCACAGGCCGCCTTCTCCTCACGACCTGTGCAGGTGGGCCTTGTGGCGATCCTGTTCGTCGGCGCGGTGACGGGTGTGGTCCTGGCCCTGGCGGGTGTCACGGGCTACGTGCTTCTCGCCGTGAGCCGAAGGGCCCGCGAGATGGGCGTGCTGAGGGCCCTCGGTTTCGAGCGCACAAGCGTCGCCCTCACCTTCGCCCTCGAACAGTTCGTTGTGATCGGCCTGGGAGCGGCGATCGGGGTACTGGGCGGAATCGCACTCGTCGTGGTCATGCTGCCGTTCTTCCAGCTCGGCGAAACGGCGACTGAGATCGTCCCCGAGATCCTGCTCACCGTGCCCACACCGCAACTGTTCGCGTACATCGCGGTCGTCGGCCTGCTCCTGATCGCGTCTGTGCTCTGGGCGACGCGGCGGGTCTCGACGCGCAAGATGAGTGAGGTGCTGAGGGAGGTGGAGCGCTGATGCCGACGATCATCGACTGCCAGAACCTCATCAAGATCCACAAGCAGGGCAACCTCGAGGTCGTTGCCCTCCAGGGTCTCGACTTGACCATGGAGCAGGGAGAGTTCATCTCGATCGTCGGCGCCTCTGGTGCAGGCAAGTCGACCCTGCTCACGATCCTCGCCGGGTTCGAGCGCCCATCGGCGGGCCGAGCAACCGTCGTCGAGCGCGACCTCACGGATATCTCGCCCAGGGACCTCACCCGGTATTACCGAAGGGATGTCGGGTTCGTCTGGCAGGACTTCACCCGCAACCTCGTGCCGTACCTCAAGGCGCTCCAGAACGTCGAGCTGCCGTTGCTGCTCGGCGGGATAGGCGGGAGGAAGCGCAAGAAGCGTGCAATGGCGCTGCTCGACGCAGTCGGCCTCAGGGGCAAGGCCCACGCGCCCGTGCACACCCTTTCCGGCGGTGAGCAGCAGCGGCTCGCCCTGTGCGTGGCCCTGGCGCCCGGGCCGAAGCTGTTGCTTGCAGATGAGCTGACCGGTGAGCTCGACACCGAGACCTCGCTCGAGATCTTCGAATTGCTCCGTCAGCTCTCCCACGAAGGTGGCCTCTCGGTGCTCGTGGTCACGCACGATGTGGCGATCGCGCAGCGGACCGACCGCGTCATTCGGATCGCAGACGGGCGCATCGCGACCCAATCGAGGCGCGGTGCGACAGAGCATGCGTCCGTGGACAACCGCGGCATGGTGCAGCTCCCGCGCGACATGATGATCGAGGCAGGCATCACCGACCAGATCCGCCTGAAGGTCGTGCCCGAAGGCATCCTGCTGCAACCGGAGGTTGACGATGAGTCTTGAGCTCCGTGGCGTCTCGAAGCGGTACTCGAACGGTGCGATCGGCGCGCTGGATGTCGATCTCGCGGTCCCAACGGGCTCGTTCGTCGCCCTCTTCGGTCCTTCGGGGTCCGGCAAGACGAGTCAACTCCACATGATGGGGCTGCTGCAGAGGCCGGACGCCGGAGAGGTGTGGATCGACGGCGAGCGGGTCGATGACCTCTCTGAGACGGGTGCCGCAAAGCTCCGCAGCACGAAACTCGGTTTTGTCTTCCAGTCGGCGAGCCTTCTCAACCTCGCGTCGGCGAGGGAGAACGTCGACGTGTCACTCAGGCTCAACGGGCAGCGTGGGAGCGAGGCAAGACGCCGTGTGGAGGCCGCGTTGGCTTCCGTCGGGCTTGCCGGACGCATGGATCACCGGCCTGCTGAGATGTCCGGTGGCGA
The DNA here is from genome assembly GCA_003235475.1 of Acidimicrobiia bacterium. Lineage (GTDB taxonomy): Bacteria > Actinomycetota > Acidimicrobiia > Spongiisociales > UBA5794 > SZUA-442. The sequence continues at coordinate 2,193 of QJWC01000048.1, forward strand.
ACAGCAGCGAGTGTCGATCGCAAGGGCCCTCGTCCACGAACCCGAGTACCTCCTCGCGGACGAGCCGACAGGCGAGCTCGACACGGAAACCGGCTTCGGGATACTTCGCATGCTCGCCAACATCGCAAAGGCGGGGACAACGGTCGTGATGGCGACGCACGACCCGAAGGCGATCGACTACGTCGACAAGGCCTACTTCGTGAGGTCTGGCACGCTCCACCTGCCCGACCGTGACGAACTCAACCTCTGGCTCACCGAGGGAACCGAGTTCGCGACGTAAGCCGCGACCGTCATACGCCCTGTGAGGGGCCGCCTACGCTTGGTGGCATGGAACGCCTCATGGCTGCGACGCTGGAACGGGACGTCGTCATCGCCACGGGCGAGGACGCCGCGTCCTATCTTCAGACCCAGCTCACCCAGGACGTCGAGTCGCTCGACGTCGGCGCGTCTGCGTGGTCCTTCCTGCTCACCCCGAAGGCGGAGATCGTTGCCCTCCTCCGCGCCACCCGCACAGCGCCTGAGGAGTTGGTTCTCGACGTCGATCCCGGCCTCGGCGATGTCGTGCGCGAGCGCATCGACGGACTCCTCGGCAGGACGAAGGTCTCGTTCACGAGCGATCGCTGGCCATCGGTTTCGGTGATCGGGCCGGGCGCTGCCGAGGCGGAGATCGCAGCGCCGATTCGCACGGTCCTCAATTGGCCACGTGTCGAGGCCGCGGAGTTCGTCGGGCCGGATGCCGCAGCACCCGACGGTGCTGGGAACATGTCGTTCGACACCCTGGACTCGGTCCGTGTGAGCGCCGGATGGCCTTCGAATGGGACCGAGCTCGAGAAGGCGACCCCTTCGATGACTGGGCTGATCGACCTCGCGGTCTCATTCACCAAAGGTTGCTACACGGGCCAGGAGTTCGTTGCCCGAGTCCACTATCGGGACGCTGCGCCGCCCCGGCGGCTCGTGCAGATCGGATTCCACCCCAGCGCAACCGTCTCGGTCGGGGACGAGTTGAGGCTCGGGGACGAGGTCATCGGTTCAGTGACGAGCGTTGCACCGTGTCAGCCGCTTGCCCTCGGATGGGTCAAGCGCGGGACGGAAATCCCTCTCGACGCGCACCACGCCTCCGGGCCGGTGTGCGTCGGCGAGTTGCCGGTCGCGATGGCGCTTGCCGCTAGCCGTGCGCAGTGACGCAGAACTCGTTGCCTTCGGGATCCGCCAGGACCGACCAGCTGAATGCCTTGTCGCCGTGATCCTGGACTCGTGATCCTCCGAGCTCGATGACCCTGTCGATGAAGGTGTCCGGATCCGGGGTCGTCAGGTCGAGGTGAAGCCGATTCTTGACGACCTTGTCCTCTGGCACCCGTTGGAACGCAAGCCTGATGTGGTTCCCAGGAATCTTCGTGCAGAAGATGAAGTCCGGGTATCGCTCTGCTGCCTCGACGCCGAGGACCTCGCCCCAGAACTCGAGGAGACGTTCGGGATCGAGGCAATCGACCATCACCGCCCCCACTCTCGCCAACGGTTGCGCATCACTCATCTGAAAAGTCCTTGTGCATCGCTGAGGGCGTCGGACCCGACTGCCCCTGGTACTTCGAACCCAGCTGGGGTGAGCCGTATGGCACATCCGCTGGCGTGGTCATCTGATAGAAGCTGATCTGCCCGATCTTCATCCGGGGGTAGATCGCGATCGGCAGGTTCGCGACGTTGGAGAGTTCGAGCGTCACCTGACCGACGAACCCCGGGTCGATGAAGCCTGCCGTCGAGTGGATCAGCAGACCGAGGCGACCGAGGCTCGACTTGCCCTCCAGCCTTGCAACGATGTCGTCAGCGATCCCGACCACCTCGAGGGTCGACCCGAGGACGAACTCGCCGGGGTGGAGGATGAAGGGGTCCTCCTCGGTTGCCGTGACTCCCTTCGTCAGGTTTCTCTGCGGTGCCTTGGGGTCGATCACCGCGTACTTGTGGTTCTCGAACACCCGGAAGTTGGGATCGCACCGCAGGTCGATGCTCGACGGCTGAACCATCGACGGATCGAACGGGTCGATCTTGATGCGCCCGTCGGCAACGGCCTCCTTGATGGTTCGGTCGGAGAAGATCATCCGACACGATGCTAGTTGTCGCCGTGTCGCCCGGACCGAGCGCAGACGGTGCAGGTACGATCGGCGCCGAGCCGGACGAAAGAGGGATCAGGTGCGCACAGTCTTCACGGGCGGAACGGTGGTGTCGCCGCAGGGCGAGATGACGGTCGCGGACGTCGTGGTGGAAGACGGCAAGTTTCTCGACGTCGGTTCTGGCCTCGATGCTGACGACGCCGTCGACGTGTCCGGCAAGCACCTGCTACCAGGCCTCTTCGATGCGCACACCCACGTGGGGCTGGCGAACATCGACTTCGTCGGACGAGCCCAACAGCCATACAGCCTCCGGTTCTACGAAGCGATCGGCTCGATGCAGTCCACACTCGACTGCGGCATCACCACCATCCGGGATGCGGGTGGAGCCGACCTCGGTATGAAGGTGGCCGTCGGGCGCGGCCTCGTTCCCGGCCCCAGGATGCAAATCTCGATCAGCATGATGTCCCAGACAGGCGGCCACGGCGACCGGCTCATGAGGGGTGGTGGATACCTGTCACCGAGCGAAATGCCGGGCAGCCCGAACACCGTCGTGGACGGACCAGACGAGGTGCGGGTTGCGGTGCGTGAGCTCGTGAGGGCGGGCGCGGATGTGCTCAAGGTTGCGACGTCCGGTGGCGTCCTGTCGCCAGACGACAACCCGCGGCACGCGCACTTCCAACCCGACGAACTCGAGATGATGCGCATCGAGACGCAGGCCGCGGGTATCTACATGATGGCCCACGCCCAGGCGGCCGACGGCATCAAGAACGCGGTGCGCGCCGAGTTCCGTTCCATCGACCACGGAATCTTCCTCGACGACGAAGCGATCGAGCTGATGCTCGAAAAGGGAACGTGGTTGGTGCCGACGCTGCTCGCGCCTCGCGGCGTCCTGCGCGCTGCGGACCGTGGCGTGCCGATTCCTCCTCCATCGTTGGAGAAGGCAAAGGAGGTCATTAGCTACCACGACGACTCGGTGAGCAGGGCGATCGACGCCGGTGTGCAGATCGCGATGGGCACGGACTGCCCGGTTTCGCCGCACGGGACGAATCTCGGTGAGCTCGAGTTGCTCGTGTCGCTCGGTATGTCGCCACAGGACGCGCTGTACGCAGCGACCCAGAGTGCCGCCGACCTCATGGGCCTCGGGGAACAGTTGGGATCGATCGCCCCCGGCAAGATTGCCGATCTCGTCGTCGTCGACGGTGATCCCTACGACTTCGCCTCCCTCAAAGACAACATCGACCAAGTGTGGAAGGCCGGCGAGAGAGTCGTCGGTTAGGACTCGTCGATGAGGTCCAGCCTGGGGTCGAGGGACCGTTTGGCGAGTTCGCGTCCGAGCTTGAGGCGCATGAACGCGTTCGTCGTGTGGCGCTGCGCGCCACCCGGGATGTAGTAGGTCTCCTCCACGTACCGGACGGCGTCGGCGTAGGCAGATATGGCGGCTTCATCGAGGCTGAAGCGGTCGTAGTTGATGACCGCGTTGACCCGGGTCCCCACCGCCCCCAGCACGCGGTCCACGTCGGCGACGATCTCCTCGACATCGGCAGGCGTTCGCACATGCATGCCCGAGAAGTCGATGAATACTGTGTTCGAGGTGGGTTCGTACGTCAGGCGCTCCGAGACATGCAGCTCCAGCATGCGGGCTCGCAACCCGATCGGCGCCGCCATGAAGAGCTCGCTCGGCATCGGCTGCAGTGCATCGACCTTGGGCTCGAACGGCAAGAGGGAGAGGATGTCCTTGTCGACGTCGATGCCAGGGGCAACCTCGATCAGCTCGAGGCCCCTGTCGCAAAGCGTCATCACGCACCGTTCGGTGATGTAGGTGATGTGCTGGCCACGAGACCGGGCGACGTCCGCGCTGAATGTGATCTGCCCGACCTTGTCGACGAACTTGCAGAAGCGTCCTTCGGTAACGATCTCGAGGTGTCCGTCACCGACCCGCGTGTCAAGCCCTCCGCTCGTGAAGGGCGTCAGGAAGACGACATTCCTGGTCCGCTGGGTGAGGTTGATCGCTCCGCCGCACCCGGTGATCCTGCCCGCAAACCGCGACGCGTTCACGTCACCATTGGCATCGCACTCGGCAACGCCGAGGAAGACGGCATCCAGCCCTCCTCCGTCGATGAAGTCGAACGACGCAGCGTGATCGATCAACGCCTCACGGTTGATGGATGCGCCGAAGTCGAGGCCGCTGAGGGGTACTCCGCCGATCACACCCGTGTCGATCGTCAGCGTGACGAGATCCTGCACCCCCTCCTCAGCTGCGACCCGCCCAACGATCTCGGGGAGGCCGAGTCCGACGTTGACGACAGAGTCGGCGCTGAGCTCGAGGGCACCCCGCCTTGCAACCACCGTTCGCGCATCGAGGTCGAGGGGCGGGAGGGAATCGACGGGAACTCTGATCTCGCCGGAGACTGCCGGGTTGTATTGCGTGCCGAACGTCTGCATGTGTCGCCCCGGTTCAGCGACGACCACGGCATCGACGAGGAAGCCCGGGACGCGTACCGCGCGGGAGTCGAGGGAACCGGGCTCCGCGACGCGCTCGACCTGGCAGATGACGTAGCCATCTGACGCCTTGGCAGCCATCGCGAGCTCGAGGATCTCGAGGGAGACGGCCTCCTTCTCGGTGGTGACGTTGCCGAGGGCGTCTGCGGTGGTGCCGCGAATGATGGCGATGTCGATCGGGATGCCGTGGTACAGCAGCCACTCCTCACCTGAGCGGTGCGTGACCTCCAAGAGATCATCGGAGGCAGCCTCGTTGACCTTTCCGCCTTCGATCCTCGGGTCGACGAAGGTTCCGATCCCGACGGTCGAGAGGACGCCGGGCGCGCCGGAGGCGCTGGCCTGGTAGAGATCGAGGAGTACCCCTTCGGGGAGGTTGTAGGCGGCGACCTTGTTGTCCATGGCGAGCGCCGCGATCTTGGGCACGAGTCCGTAGTGGCCCCCGATGGTGCGGGCCAGAAGCCCCTCGTGACCGAGGTGATCGAGCCCCGCTCCTTGCATGTCGCCTTGCCCACCAGCCCAAACGAGCGTGAGATCGCGGGGCTCTCCGGTGTCGAGGAAACGCTGCTCGAGCGCTACGAGCACATCTTCGGCGACGCCGTGACCGCCCCACCCGGAACTTGCGACGACGTCTCCCGAAGCGATGACCGAAACAGCGTCTGCGGTGCTGATGATCTTGCTGATGGACATGGCCGTCCGCCTTCGTTGAGTCGAACCTACACGCCGGGATGCGGCGGGTGAGCGCCCAGCCGGGATTACCCGTTGACGAGGGAAGCGACCTCGGTCCCGAGGAGTTCGATGGATCGCATGACGTGTGAATGCTCCATCGTGCCGACGCTCACGTGCAGCATGAACCGGCTGAGATCCAGCATCTCGCCCCATCGCGAGATCTTCTCTGCGACCTGCTCGGGATTGCCCACGAGGAGCGACCCCTCTGGTGCCCGCATGGCATCGAACTGGTCCCTCGTCATCGGTCCCCATCCGCGCTCCCTTCCGATGCGGGACATCGCCGCGGCGTACGACGGGTAGAACTCCTCGGCAGCCTGCTCCGCCGTCGGGGCGATGTGGCCGTGGGCGTGGACGGCGAGCGGCACGTCGTCAGGCGAGAAGCCTCCCTCGGCAAGACCGCGGCGATGGAGGTCGGTGAACAGGCGGAAGCGGTCGGGAGACCCGCCGATGATGGCGATCGCCATCGGGAGGCCTTTGATGCCTGCCCGGACCGCCGACCGCGGGGTCCCACCGACACCGATCCACACGGGAAGCGGATCCTGGAAGGGGCGCGGGTAGACGCCCTGATCCTCGAGCGGGGGCCGAAACTTCCCCGACCATGTGACCCTCTCGTTGTCACGGATCTGGAGCAGCAGGTCGAGCTTCTCGACGAACAGCTCCTCGTAGTCGTTCAGCGAGTAGCCGAAGAGAGGGAACGACTCGATGAACGAGCCGCGGCCCACGAGGAGTTCGGCGCGCCCGCTCGAGAGCTGGTCGAGCGTGGCGAACTGCTGGAAGACACGTACGGGATCGTCAGACGACAGGACGGTGACGGCGGGTGCGAGCCGGATCCGGCTCGTGCGTCCGGCGATGGTCGCGAGCACGACCGACGGCGCCGATGCGGCGAAGTCGGGACGATGGTGCTCGCCAACGGCGTAGATGTCGAGGCCGACCTCTTCGGCGAGAACCGCCTCCTCGACGACCTGGCGCAGTCGTTCGCCCTCAGACACGGCGAGTCGCTCTCCTGAGGAGGGGATGGTCTCGGCAAACGTTGTGAGTCCAAGTTCCATTGGCACGAATCTATCGGGCGACGCGACAGCGACCGTCGGTCGCATCGTCGGTACTCTCCCGCCCTGTGAACGATGCCATCACTGCTCAGCTCGACGCCGCGGACAAGGTCGTTTGGCGACTCCACAAGATGTGCTGCGACCCAGGTCGGTCTCCTCGGATGCAGACGATCGAGGAGGAATTGCATGCTGTCCGATCGGACATCGAGGCGGGGATCGATGAGACGTCCGGCCCGGCTGTGTTGGCCAAGCTCGAGGACATTGGGGGTCGGCTCGGGACGCTCCAGGTTCTGTGCTGCACCGCTGCGAGGATGCCGCTGTATGCGGATGCGCTCGAGCGGCTGACCGCAATCCAGATCGAGATCAACACCGAACTCGGCCTCGCCCACTGAGCGGGTCGCAGGGCTACGAGCGATCGGCCGCTGTCCGCCGTTCGACAACCCGCTGGACGAGGACGACCACCGCGTCGACGAGATTCTGGGTGGCGTCGCGCAGGGCTGGGATGGCCATGACGATGACCTGGGAACCGGCGAGGATCCACAACGCAACGGCAGCGGCGAACATGCGTGCGTGCTGGCGGTGGAGATGGTCGTGTTCCTCGGAAGTGCTCGAAGGCATCACTCTCTGCGGCCGCTGACGGCGATGCCGATGCCCGCGATCAGGGCGACCAGGCCCAGGACGATCCATGTGGAGCTTCCCGTCATGAAGCTCTTCGGAACGAAGGTCGCGTTCAGGCCCTGGAGCGTCCAGATCGTGCCCCCGAGGGCAAGCACGATGCCGAGGGTGATGCGCGCCCGTTTCATGGTGGCCAGAATACGTGTGGACGGCGTCAGGGACGCGGGTAGCATCGCCGCCATGTTTTCACAAGCCGGCGCGACGTCCGCGCCACCCAAGGTTCCGATATCCGTAGGCCTTCTCAGCCGACGCTCGATCACAGGGGCGATCGTCGTGGGGCTGGTCGCGCTGTTCTTCATCGTCGCAGTGCCGGCCCTCGTGCCGGTCTTCAACGAGGATGCGTTCCGACCGGGTCGCCCCTTCGTCACCGCTGGCGGCATCCAGATCACGCCAGCAGCCGGGTGGTCACTCGGCGGCGACGATGTGCTCTTCACATCGTTGGAGCGGGCAGGCGCGAGCCTCGTGTTCACCCCCGCGGTCGACGCTGAGGGAACGGCCGAGGAGTACGCCCAGAAGGGGATCGAAGGACTCAAGATGGCTGACGGCTGGGTCGTCGGTGAGATCGAGACGTATGTCACCACAGCAGGCGACCACGGCGTCCACTACGTCGGTCACGACCCCGCCACCGTTGCGGAGAATTGGATCATCGACAACGATGCTGGGCTGCGCGCGACAGTGATCTTGTCAGCTCCGGAGTCCGTATGGGCCTCCATGCAGGACGACGTCGAGGCGATGATGCAGTCACTCGTGATCTTGGGATTGGGGGTCGACTCATGATGAGGGATACCGCACAAACCACGGGCTCGTTCGTCGATGTCCGCTCGCTGGTGTTCTGGGTCGGTGGGGCGCTTGCCGTGTACGGCGCCATCCACATCTACCCGACGGTCATCAGCGCTACCCAGCAAGCCCCCCAGGCGGCGTTCGTGTCGGCGATCCTGTGGGCGGCATACGGGCTCGTCTTCGCATTGATCGTGTATCGGATGGAGCTGTTCGAACGCCGTTCTGCGTTGACTTCGCTTGGCGCGTTTCTGTGGGGTGCAGTGATCGTGGCCGGAATCGGTGTGATCGCAAGCCCAGCGATGTCCGACATCGTCGGCGGGGTCATCGGAACGGATTCGGAATGGATCCCCGCGATCGCAGCGCCGCTGTCCGAGGAACCACTGAAGATGCTCGGCGTGGTCGCGCTCGCGTTCATCCCGGGTGCTCGGATCCGCACGCCGCTCGACGGCCTGTACTTCGGTCTTCTCGTCGGTCTCGGATTCGAGGTCACGGAGAGCTTCCTGTTCGCCACCCAGGCCGGCATCAGCATGGGCGGGATGGTCGGACCGGTGGTTGCGAGCTTCGTTCTTCGAGGCGTCGTCGGCGGATTGTGGAACCATCCGACGTTCACCGCCATCACGGGTGCCGGAGTCGGGTACTTCTTCTCTGGCGTCGGTTCGGCGTTGAAGCGGTGGGCGATCCTGACTGGGTCACTGCTCGCGGCCATGTTCTTCCACGGTCTGTTCGACTCGCCGCTGCTCGAAGCTGACGGCAACGTGCTCGTGTCGACCGTGGTCAAGGGCCTCCCGGTGTTCGTGTTCGTGCTGGTGATGTTTCGCATCGCCCGAAAGCGGGAGCGAGCGATCTTCGTGTCAGCCGTGGATCGTGACATACCTTCGGACCTCGTCACGCCAGAGGAGCGCGACACCCTTCTTACGAAGAAGGGCCGCCGCCACGCAGCCCGCGCCGTGCGCAAGGCGTCGGGTTTCGCTGCAGGTCACGCGGCGAAGCGCCTCCAGCGTCGCCAGATCGAGCTCGTGTCCTCGATCGTCGATACGGCAGCCGGCTCGGACGAGGTGGCGATGGCGTCGAATGAGGTGCGAGAAGCGCGACAGGCGCTCGAAACTGTCGTCGCGTCGAGGTGAGGTCGAACTAGGCGGATCCGCGGCGGACTTCAGCCACCGCATCTGCGGGGGAGCCGTGCCACGGGAGGCCGTGTCCCGGGAGGATCAGGTCCGCTTCGAGGTGCGTGATGCGATCGAGCGATGTCATGGCCTGGGCGTGGTCGAGGTCGAACACCTCTGCGATCTGTTGCGGGTGCTTTGACGAACCGAGCAGGTCCATCGTCACGATCCCGTCGCCCGAGAACAGGATCCCCATGTCGGCGCAGTGGAACATCGTGTGCCCCTCGGTGTGGCCGGGCGTGTGGTAGGCAACGGGCCGTCCGGGAACGTCGAGTCGCTCTCCATCTTCGAATGTGTCGACGATGTCGGTGAACGTGGGGTTCATGACGCCCGCGAAGACCATTGGGAGCATGTTGCGCAGCGTGTGGAAGCTGAAGTAGGTGAGGTCCTTGGAAGTGGCCGAGAACCGACCTGCGTAATTGCCGGTCGCTCTCGTCTCCTCGTCGGTGTGGACGAGGACCTGGACGCCGCGATCCTGGGCCTTCTTGGCGAGACCGAAATGGTCGGCATGCGCGTGGGTCGCGACGACGCCACGTAGGGACTCGAGCCGCACGTCGGCCTCGCGGAGAGCGCGCATCAGCTTCGGCCATTCCTTCGAACAGCCAGCGTCGATGAGCGTCCCTTCGTCGCCTTCCTTGATCAGGTAGAAGTTGTGCCCCCGGGTTCCGATCGCAAAGACGTTGTCGGCAACCTGTCTCATCGTGCACCCTCCGGGATCTCTGCGATGGATGACAGCGTTGCTGTGGCGATGTGCTCCGCGTCCTCTGCGACGCCGTAGATGATCCCTGACTTCCGTTTGGTCAACCACGGAAAGCCCATGAAGAAGAGCCCGTCGATGTTGGCGACGCCGCGGGTGTGTATCGGATGGGCGTGGTCGTCGAAAACAGGCAGATCGATCCAGTCAAACTTCGGTCGATATCCCGTTGCCCAGATGACCGCAGCGATGTCGTCGAGGTCGACCGTGTCGGAGACGGTGAGGCCGTCGAGACCGATCGCGGGTTCGTCTGCCGGGTCCTCGTCGTTCGGGGGAGCATCAAGCCCCGCCGCCTCGATGTACTTGTCGATGTTCCCCGTGATCTCAGCCGAGGTCTCATCTCCATGCGCGATGTAGTCAGCGACTCGGCCGTCGGTGACGATGCACCCACCCTCGACTCCGGCGATCCGTCCGACCAAGTGAGCTCCCATTGTCCCGAGCCACTGGAAGCTCAGGGTGTGGCCGAGCGTTCCGACGCCCGAGGTCAGGACGTTGGTCATGGTGATCTCTTCGGGCTTTGCATCTTCGACCGCGAGTTCGAGCACACCGACATCGATCATCCAATCGACGATGTCGCGTCCCCGGTAGCGACGGGGCGCCCGGGGCGCGTTGCTGATCGACCAGAACACGGCGCGACCGGCGTGGAGGAGGTCCTCCACGATCTGCCCACCGGACTGTGCGCCGCCGACGACGAGGACGCCCCCATCGGGAAGGCTCTGGGCGTTCCGGTAGCTCGCGGCTGGGATCTGGAGCGTGCCGTCAGGGATGTCCCGCGACACTGCCGGGATGTTCGGTTCCCGCTGGGACCCCGAAGCCACGACCACCGCGTCCGCGGTGATGGTGCGCGAGCCGCCCGAATCGGCGATGTCGAGTTCAAACCTGCGGTGGTCGTTCCCCGACCGAAGTGCGGTCACGGCAACACCTTCCCGGACGGGAAGATCGAATCGCTCGACGTAGGCGTGGAGGAAGTCGACGAGGTCGAGATGCGTCATGAACCCCGCGGCATCGTCTCCCGAGTACGGCGCTCCCGGGAGATGGACGGTGTGGTTTGGCGTATTGAGGGCGAACGAGTCCCAGCGGTGTGTGATCCACGTGTCGCCGATCACGCCCTGTTCCAGGACCACGAAGTCGGCGCCTGCTTCCTTGAGGTGGTACGCAGTGGCGAGGCCGGCCTGCCCGGCTCCGACGACGACGACGTCGTGATGTGTCTCCATGATTCGGCCTTCCACTGGCTGCCCATCCTACGCGACCGGCTCGGAGGGCTCCTGGCGGGCCATTCACGGTGCGATCCCGATTGTCGGTGTCGTGGCTACCCCGAAGAGAGCAGCTCCTGTCCCCATTCCAATACGACGGTGCGTGGTACTTCGACGGAACGCTGACGAACACCGGTGGACCGCGTCAGCGCACCACCTTGAGCGAGATGCCCCTCCGCTGTTTGTCCCAGGCCTGAATCGTTGAACAGGTGTCCGGACATCGTCAGCGTCTCCCGGTGTGCTCGTCCAGTAGGGTCGCGGGTGAACCGACGTAGAAGTACGGATCGAGCACATTCACTTCCGTGATCGAGTCGACTGGCAGTTCATTCAACGAGGCTGCGCGGCGAATGGCCTCAGGCGTCGGACCGTCGTAGATACAAAACGTCTTGCGGTGATCGACCGTGACGTACGAGTGGATCCATGTCACCTTCTCCGTTGCGTTGTCATCGACGGCAGCGAGACACCTCTTCATGCCCTCGGTCGTGGTCGGAATCTCGAGTCCCTCGGGAAAGGTTCGCTCGATCACGTAGCGGGGCATCGTGTCCTCCTTGTGCCGGACGATCCGGCTCGACATCAACGTACGGAAAGGCGACCGGGCGGCAATCCGTGCCCACCCCCAATTGACCAGCGCGGTGCACCTACATCTCGATGATCGATCTCTGGACGGCGACTGCCACGGCTTTCGATCGCGTGTCGACGCCGAGCTTCATGAGGACAGCAGAGACGTGATTTTCGACAGTTCGCTTCGACAAGAACAGCTTGTCGGCGATTTCCCCGTTCGACAGCCCGAGGGCCATTGACTCCAAGACTTCGAGCTGCCTGGGTGTGAGCCCCTCCGGGTTCGCGCGGGTTGCCTTCATCGGACCCCGAGGAATCCCCCGCGCACCGAGTTCACGTAGTTGACCTCGGACGCGATGCGCAGCCGGCGAGGCGGCAAGGCGATCGAGCAAAACGAGAGACCTCCGCATCGCCGTCTCGTCGCCGTCGGCGAGGGCCATCGCCTCCTCGTAGGGGCATCCGAGTTCATGCCACAGCTGCGCAGCTTCGATCCATTCGCCGGCGATCTGAAGAGCAAACGGTTCGGCGGCACCCTTCGGCGGCCGTTCGATCTCGCCGAGGCGCCACATCCAGAAGCCGATCTCGCCTCGCGCCCATGGGCTGTCGGAGCTCATCGCGCGCTCGAATGCTCCGGAGAGGAGCGGCACTGCCACTTCTGGCTTTCCATCGAGCCACGCGTGCTCGGCTACTCCGCAGTACGCGTTCCACACGTACTGCAGCAGATAGTCGTCCCCGGAGTCGGCCAGGCGCTGAAGGAGCGGGAGGCCTCCTGGATCCCCTCTTCGGATGCGCAGTCGGCCGAGAACACACTGCGCGGTGAGCAGGTGCTCAGCCACAACTCCGAATCCGCGTATGGTCGCTTCCGCGAACTCCGCCGCCTCGTCCCATCGGCCCTGTTCGAAGGCGATCCTCCCGAGCCAGGCCCGGTTGTACGCGACCTCGTAGTCGTCGTCGGATGCCTGGCCAATTGCGATAGCTCGATTGAGGGCGTGGATGGCGGTCGGATACATGCGAGCCTCACCGGCGCCGCTTCCCAGCATGCCCAGCGACCACGCCTGGAGTTTGCGGCTGCTCATTCGTTCAGCTTCTTTCACCGAGGTCTCGAGCATCTCCGCACCTACGGCGCTGTCGCCCATCACGAGCTCGATGGTTCCCCGCAGCGCGTCGGCCCGCCACGCGACCTCCTCACTGTTCACGACCGTCGCGACATCGGCCGCCCTGATCGCGGCTTGTCGACCGGGTTCACGCTGCCTGGCAATCATGTGGTTGTGCGAGATCCGCGTCAGCACCTTGCCCAGTGCCTCGGACGGGTCACGATCTTGAAGGAGGCTATGAGCTCGAGCTGTCACCGCCCGACCTGCTTCCGTCCCATCGAGGACCCAGACAGGGCCCTGGAGGAGAACCATGGCCGCGGCTTGCCCCTCAAGGTCACCGATGCGCTGGTAGGTCTCGACTGCAGATGTGAGGGATTCCCGAGCGCCGACGAAATCTCCGACGAGGCTCTGCTGTTCCCCGAGAGTGGACAACAGGTCTGCTGCGAGCGGCGGTTCGATGAGATCGGAATGTCGGAGCGCGGCGGAGAAGAACGCAATTGCCTCCCTGCGAGCTCCGCGAGCGATCGCATCACGGCCCGCCGGTATCGCATAGCGCAGGATGAGCGCCGGGTTCGCGGTTCCTACGGCGTGATGTGCGAGGCGCGCGATGTCATGTTCACCATCGTCTTCGAGGATCGCGATCATGCGCCGATGGAGGGCCAGACGACGAGCAGGGGGAAGTGCTGCCTCGACGGCGGACCGCGCGATGTCATGACGAAAGCGCAGGCGGGGACCGTCAGCAACGAGGACACCAGAGGACGCGGCAGCGTCGACGGTTCGCGCTTCAGAATCTGTGAGGCGGGCGAGACGGTCGATCGCAAGGTCGCGAGGAGCGACCGATACCGCCTCCACGGCGGCGCGCACCTCAGGGTCAAGCGATGCCAGGCGTGCGAGCACGGCGTCCTGGACCGTGCGAGGCATCCTTCCTCCGGCCGCAATGGACTCGGTTACGAAGAAGGCGTTTCCTCCGGTGCGTTCGTGGAGGTCGTAGGCGTCGATTCCGGTGTCACCGGTGAGCTGCTCGACCGCGCGTTGTGAGAGGGGTGAGACCTCGACGGTATGGGTCGTCGAGAGGGACCCGACCTGACCGAGCACGGTCCGGAAGGGGTGTGTTCGGTCGACCTCGTCGTGGCGGTAGGTGCATGTGACCACAGCGTTTGTGTCAGCCACCCGTCGACCGAGGAACCGTATGAGGTCGAGCGTTCCCTCGTCGGCCCAGTGCACATCCTCGATCACCATGACGATGGGTCGAATCGTGTTGCGGAGCCGATCGAGAACTTCTGCGAACAGTTCGTATGGCTCGGTGTCACCGGGCCGCAGGTCGCCGAGTCCCGATTCCGGATCGGCGGCAAAGTCTTGCAGTGGGCTGAGCGGTCGCGGTGTCGAGAGGGGATCGCAAGCTCCCGACAGCACGAGGGCCGATCGATCGAGGCTCTCCACGAACGCGCGTACGAGGGATGTCTTTCCCGCGCCGGCCTCGCCCGCGATGAGTACGAGCGAGCCGTTACCCGCAGCGGCCTCGGCATACCGCAGCGCGAGGGCGCGCAACGGTTCTTCCCGTTCGAGCAGCACGGACAGATCGTAGATCGGATGTCCGACAAGCGGCTGAGCGCTCAAGTCAGGTGTGTGAACACCGAATCGGCTCGCGCCGTTGGCCGATGGACTCGACGTTCGAGACGCATCTCGTCAATACGCGGACCACGGCCAAGCGTGTCCAATCGTGGTTCTCCACGGGACGCCATCCGATTGCATGTCGCTGAGGCCCTCCAGAACCGGCTCTACCGGGTCGAGCAGTGGAGGCCTCGCCGGACTCATGATCGCGAGGCACCGGTGATGCCACGACGATCCGGCGCTGTGCGAGACTCGCATCGTGGCCACGATGTATCCGAGATCGTTTCCGAGCGACGGCGTCGGTTCCGAGCGAACCGTGTTCAACGCCCTCACCAGGCTGCCCGATCCATGGCATGTGATCCACTCTGTCGCCTGGCAGTCCCTCAGAAACGGGAAGCAAGGAGATGGGGAGGCCGACTTCGTGCTGATCCACCAGGACCACGGGCTGATCGTGATCGAGGTGAAGGGCGGGTCGATCCAGATCGTCGATGGGGAATGGGTCACCTCCGGTGCGAACGGGAAGCACCGGATCAACCCCATCGAGCAGGCCGTCTCATCGAAGCACGCGCTGATGGCCTACCTACGGGACACGATCGAGGATCTCCCCTGGGTCGAATCGGGCCATGCCTTGTGGTTTCCCGAGATCAAGGCGACAGGTGATCTCACCGCGGCGGCGCCAGACGACCTCGTACTGGATCGCACCGATCTGGAACGGCCGGCGGCGGCGGTCAACGACATCGTGAACCGCTGGAACCTTCACAAGGCGATCCCTGCGCAGCAGGTCGCTGCGATCGTGAGCCGCCTCGCTCCGACCGTGACCGTTCGGCACACACTCGCCGACGATGTGGCAGCGATCGAGGCGAGCCAGCTGGTGCTCACCGGCGCTCAACGTGCCGCGCTGGATGGGCTGAGGCGTGAGCGCCGTGTCATCGTCTACGGGGGTGCGGGAACGGGGAAGACGATTCTTGCCGCCGAACGTGCACGCCGCCTCGCTGCTGATGGCTTCACCGTGGTCCTCACATGCTTCAACCGACCGCTCGGTGACGCCCTTCGAGACGACTTCGAGACTGTGCCGACGGCGACGGTCGGGTCCTTCCACCGGCTTGCGCACGATTGGATCACGGAGGCGGGGATGGAGTTCCCTGAGGACCCTGAGCCGTCGTGGTGGGGCGAGCCCGCAGCGGAGGCAGTCATCGAGGCGTTCGACCGGTCCGGTTTCACGGCGGACGCGATCATCGTGGACGAAGCGCAAGACTTCGACGACTCGTGGCTTTTGGCGCTCGAATCATGCCTGAGCGACCGGGACGACGGCCTCTTCCTCCTCTTCGCGGACGGCCATCAAGCGATCTACAGGGACGAGTGGGAACCGCCACCGAATCTCGTGTCATACGACCTCGATCTCAACTGCCGCAACACGAATCAGATCCGAGAAGTCGTCGGCCGTGTCTTCGGCGATGAGATCGTCGGGACGGGTGTCGACGGACCTGACGTAGAGCTCCTGAAAGCGGAGTCGCCCGAGGGCGAGGACAAGGCGCTACGTGGGGCCCTCCATCGTCTCGTGAACGAGGGCAAGGTCCTGGCGAGCGGCGTCGTCGTGCTCACACAGTCTCGCGCCACGAAGGACCGTCTTGTGGGCAAGGAACTTGCGGGGTTGATGCTCGAGTCCACCGAAGGGAGAGGTGGAGGCGTTCTGGTTGAGACTATCCACCGCTTCAAAGGCCTCGAAGCTTCGGCTGCGATCGTCATTCTCGACCGCCTCGACACCGACCAGGATCGCGCCCTCGCCTACATCGGCCTGTCGAGACCCCGCGCCCACCTCGCCATCATCGCTCCACCTGTTGTTGTGGCGGCGCTCTCCTGACCCCCGCAGACGTCTCAGACCGCGCAGTGCAATCCAGGGAGACCCCTGCGACTCGACTCACCTGCAGATGGAGCGTTGGACGGGCGCTGCCCTCTGCGGATACGATCGACCCTGCTGATCGGAGGTCGAACGCGGTGCACTGGAAGTCGGCCGTTGTGCGGCAACTCGTTGGTGTCCTTGCGATTGGTTCGATCGTCACAGGCGCCCTCTGGGTGATACATCTGCAGGCCGTCGGTCTCGTGTGGATGTTCGCCACGGTCGGTTCGCTGGCCGCGGCCGCTCTTACGTTGGCTCTTGGAATTTCGTTCATCGTCGAAGGTGCGGCGGATGCTCGTGCCAGGGCACGCGTCGTGCGAGTGCTCGAGTCCAGGGGAACCGAGGCCGGATCGACGTCGGATCTCTGCCTCGTGTGCCGCAGGCCACTCGTCGTGGTCAACGGCATGACGCTTTGTTTGACATGTGACCAGCGACCGGCACCGTGATCAGCGCATGGCGGCTCGTGCGGCGGGTGCCGTTGGCGGCCATCGTTCCGGTCTCATGCCCTCGAGTCGGCCCGCCGCGATCGGGAGTGCCGATTCCCCGATTGGGGACGCGTGGCTGACAGGTCCGTGGACGGATCCACTTCCGTCGAAGTCCATGGAGCGTTGGCAACAACACGCCGAACTGCTCGCCTTCCGACCGTATTGGCGGCTTCATTCGCCCGGGCGGTCACCGATCTCGGCGATCAGGGCGGAGTATCAGTAGGTCGCTCCACGTGAAGCGATTGCCTCGAGGCCCTGGCTGTAGTGGTGGTCCCAGTCCCACTCCTCGGTTCCTTGGGGAAGCGGCACGTTTGCCCACTCGCCGCTGTAATCCGCGAGAAGTCCTTGCGCCTCCTCGAAGTATGGGATCAGCAACTCCAGCTGTCCCTCATCGCTTGGTTCACCGTGGCCGGGGATCACCGTCGATGGGCCAAGCTCGAGAATCCGACGCAGAATGTCAGCCCATGCCGACGGGTGCGCGTCAACCATCCGAG
The DNA here is from genome assembly GCA_003235475.1 of Acidimicrobiia bacterium. Taxonomy (GTDB): domain Bacteria; phylum Actinomycetota; class Acidimicrobiia; order Spongiisociales; family UBA5794; genus SZUA-442. The sequence continues at coordinate 19,333 of QJWC01000048.1, forward strand.
GGTGCTTCCCGTGGAATCCGAGATCACCGGCGATGACCGCTCGAACGTCAGGAACCCACACGAACACATCGCTGTCCGTGTGGCCCCCACCATACGTCAGGATCTCGACACGTCGCTGATCCTCGACGACGAGCTCACTGTCGATCAGCACGTCCGGCAAGGTCATCTGGAAGATCCCAACGTCCTCTCGCAGCAAGGCGAGTCGACGCAGCCGCCGTTCGGCGAGGATGCGCTCAGACTCTACGTCTGACTTCAGCATCGCCTCGAAGCTGGCGATCGCGGCGTCCAGCTCGGCACCGTATGCCTCGAGATCGCTGGGCGCATCCGACGAGATAGCGCGCGACGTCGATTCCGTCGCGACGATGGACACATCCGCAAACACCTGGTTGCCGTAGGTGTGGTCACCGTGCCAGTGTGTGTTCACGAGCATGAACACCGATCGGCCCGTCAACTGCTCGGCCATGGACCGTAGCTCCGCGGCACCAACCGTTGTCATGAACGAATCCACGACGATGGTTCTGGCACCGGTGTCGACGATGGCAGCGTTGCCGACTGCTGCCTGACTCGCCCCGGCTACACACGCGTAGACACCGGACGCAACCTCACTGACGCTGAAATGCTCGGGCACTGCGACCGATTAAAGCACGCCAGTTCCGAGGATGCGCGTGGTAGCTCTTGCGTTGCCCTCCCCGACGTCAAGTGGGACAAGGTGTTCCGGAGACTGCGAACACGCCGTGGAGCGGGTGAGGGGAATCGAACCCCCGTATTCAGCTTGGGAAGCTGATGTTCTGCCATTGAACTACACCCGCAGGCGGCGTGAGTCTACCGATCTCGCCGGGTCGCCCTCCGGGGAATCGCCCCGATCATGGTTCGCTTCGGTACACGATCACCCCGTCGATGATGGTGTGGGTCACCGACAGGTCGGCGGTGTGCCCATCACTGAAGGGGTCACCGTCCAGGATCGCGAGATCGGCGTCCAGGCCCGGGGTGATGCGACCGACACGATCGTCCATGTGGCTCGCGAACGCGCTTCCCGCCGTGTACGCGAGGAGCGCCACGTCGAGTCCTAGCGCCTCGTCCGACAGAAACGGTGCGAGCCCCGTTTCTGGATGTGTTCGGTGGACCGCGACCTCGATCCCTTGGAGCGGATCAGC
>QJWC01000007.1 GCA_003235475.1 Acidimicrobiia bacterium
TCGCGCTCACGGCATTTCAGCCAAACCCACCACTGCTCACCCATCCGACGCTTCTCCCAATCGGGTGGAAGTCGTGCGTGCTCCAGGAGGACCGGTTCAAGCCGGATCGGTTCTGCGGAGGCGGCGAGGACGAATGGGTGTCGGTTTCATACACGAGAGCGGGATCGTTCAGCCCGGAGTCGGCTACGCCTGCCGGCTTTCACGACGGTATGTGGCTCAGCGAGGACGATCCGCTCGAACTACGAATCCCTGTCAATGAACACGTCGACCTCGCGATCCGAACGCGGGGATTGACGCCGCAACAGGCAATGGACGTTGCGGAGTCAATCCCTCTGATCGGCGACCGGGGAATCCTGTACGGCGCTCCCGACATCCCGATCGACTGGGAAGCGGTATCGGAGGATGATGTCGCCCATCTCCTCGATCAATTCGAATCGGATGCCACGGTGCAGCTCGAGCGGTTCGAACTCACGATCTCCACGTCGAACGCGGTGCTCCATGGGTTCAACTCGCGGGGATACTGGACGCCGGTGGCGGCGACCGATCTGCCGATGGCACGGCTCGTCGAAGCGGACCGCCCCCTCGTCGTCGGGGCGACGAGCGAACTGCAGAAGGGGTACGCGGTCTGGGACCAGGCCGGGTACTCGTGGCGTCTGGAGGGCAACCTCGACGTCAACGAGGCCACAGCCCTTGCACTGAGTGTGGTCGCCAAACTGGCTGCTCTGCCAAGGGACATGAGCGGGTAGCGATCTCCCCGGTTCGACCCTTGCCCCACATGATCAGTCTTGCCTTCAGGGGGATGGAGGAGCACCGCAGGGGGTTCGCAGGGTTGAGGACGGGGATCCCCCTGACTCGCTTCGCTCGTCCGTCCCCCTTGAAAGGGGGACGGAAGGTGGGTGCGGACGCTGCTCGGGCGGACGGAGAGTGCGGTTGTGGTAGCCCCGACCGGATGTGAACCGGTGCTCCTGCCTTGCCAGAGAGATCAGCACTGGCAGACGCTGCCCGCGAGACGAGGGAACAGACGTGTTGGTAGCCCCGACCGGATGTGAACCGGCGCTCCCGCCTTGCCAGAGAGATCAGCACTGGCAGACGCTGCCCGCGAGACGAGGGAACGAAGGTGTTGGTAGCCCCGACCGGATTTGAACCGGCGCTACTGCCTTGAGAGGGCAGCGTCCTAGGCCGCTAGACGACGGGGCCGTTTGGGCAGTTGCCTGCCAGCTCGGGGGGAAGGACTCGAACCCTCAATAACGGGACCAGAACCCGGCGTGTTGCCAATTACACCACCCCCGAAGGCGACCCGCAGGATACGAGACGGACTCCCCTATTCGCAACGGCCGAACCGCTGGGCAACTGCCCTGATTACGACGTCGAAGCCCAGTCCGGATCGTCGAATCGTTGGATCTCGAGGGTGTGGCCGTCAGGGTCCTGGAGGAACGCGTGGTAGATCCCGTACTCGTCGTTGTGGGTCGGGCCGGACCGAATCGCGCCCCCTGCGCCCACGACGCGATCGCACCACGCGTCGACATCGTCCGTGACCAGGGTCACGATCGTCGCAACGCCCGGTGATGCGCCTTTGCGCTCGCACACGCCGAGGTATGCGTCGTTCGCGACGCGGAACACGAGGCAGGAACCCTGGTCGACGACGACCTGCAGCCCGATCACCGACTCATAGAACGTGCGACTGCGAGCGAGATCGGCGCAGCCGAGGAAGGTGATCTGTGCGTCGGCGATCATCCGTCGATGCGGCTCCGTGCACCCGCGATCCTCGCAAGTGTCGTATCGCGCCCGAGGACCTCGATCGATTCGAAGAGCGGCGGACTCACGGTGGATCCCGAGATCGCTACTCGGATCGGCTGAAGACCCTTCCGTGCGGAGAGCCCATGCTCCTCGAGCATCGCCCGCAGCGCGACATCGATGGCGTCCGTCTTCCAGTCCTCGATGTCGGCCAGAGCACCAGCCGCAGCGTCGAGGGCGATCGGTGCCTCCGGCGTCAGCATGACCTTCTCCCACGACGCCTCGTCGTACTCGTCAAGGTCGCCGAGGAGGAAGTCGACCTGCGGGGCGACTTCGGCGAGGGTCTTCGCCCGTTCCTGCACGTGCGGCGCGATCTGCTTGTACCGGTCGAGTTCCCCTTCGCCGAGGGTGTGGCCGAGGCGGTGTTCGATCAGCGGGACGGTCGTTGCGACGAAGGCCTCGGGATCCATCGCCCTGATGTACACGCCGTTCATCCAGTCGAGTTTCTTCGTGTCGAACACGGCGGCGTTCCTCGAAACGTCGGCGAGGTCGAACCGCCGGATCATGTCGTCCATCGAAACGATGTCGTCGTCATCTTCCGACGCACCCCAACCGAGCAGGGCGAGGTAGTTGTTCATCGCCTCGGGGAGATAACCCGCCTCCCGATATGCAGCCATCGCCGTGTGCCCGTGGCGCTTGGACAGCTTCTTCCCGTCAGGTCCCATGAGGAGCGACAGGTGCGCGTACACGGGAACGGTCGCGCTCATCGCCTCCGTGATGAGGATGTGTTTCGGTGTCGAAGAGAGGATGTCCTCACCTCGAGTCACGTGGGTGATGCCATAGTCGACGTCATCGACCGTCGACGCGAGGTGGTATGTGGGGCTGTTGTCAGACCGAAGGATGACGAAGTCGTCGACCTGCGTGTGGTCGAACGTGACGTCCCCGCGAACGAGATCGTGAAACGTCGTCGATCCGGGTCTCGGCACCCTGAACCGGACCACCGCCGTCTGTCCGTCGGCGAGCAGGCGCGACACCTGATCCTGGGTCGGCTCCAGCGATCCATCGTAGGCGGGCGATGTGCCTGCCTCCCTGGCGCGCTTCTTGAAGTCGTCGAGCTGGCTCGCGGTCGCAAACGAGTAGTACGCGTGGCCCGATCTGACGAACCCGTGGGCCACCTCGGCGTACCGTTCGAACCGATCTGACTGGCGGTAGGTACCGTGCGGGCCGCCTTTGACGATCCCCTCGTCCCAGTCGAGTCCGAGCCACTGCATCTGGTCGATGATGTCCTGCCGGTACTCGTCCGTGGACCTCGCGGTGTCCGTGTCGTCCGATCGAAGAATGAAGACGCCGTCGCGGCCTCGCGCGAACAGGAAGTTGTAGAGCGCGGACCTCGCTCCACCGACGTGGAGGTAGCCGGTGGGAGACGGTGCGAACCGCACACGCACGCTCATGGGCGAATCACCGGATTCATCAGCACGCCGATGCCTTCGATGTCGACCTCGACGCGATCACCCTCGACGATCGGCCCGACCCCGGCCGGGGTGCCTGTGAGGATCACATCACCGGGGAGCAGGGTCATCACCGACGACACGAACTCGATGATCTCAGGCACGCCGAAGACCAGATCGGTGATGCTGCCTTCCTGGCGGACCTCGCCGTTGACCGAGCATGTGATGCGGTTGCCTTCGGACGGATCGAATTCGGTGTCGATTGCTGGTCCGAGCGGGCAGAACGAATCGAAGCCCTTCGCCCTCGTCCACTGCCCATCCTTGCGCTGGAGGTCGCGCGCCGTCACGTCGTTCGCTGCGGTGTACCCGAGGACATGGGAGAGCGCGTCATCTGCGTTCACGGACCGGGTCACCTTGCCCATCACGATCGCGAGCTCTCCTTCGTGATGGACCTCGGATGACTGGTTCGGTAGGCGGATCGGCGCCAATGGCCCGATCACGGAGGTCGGCGGCTTCATGAAGATCACCGGCGTCTCCGGGACTTCGGAGTTCAACTCGGCTGCGTGATCCGCGTAGTTCTTCCCGACCGCAATGATCTTGGTGGGGATCACGGGAGAGAGCAGCTTCACCTGGGTGATCGGGAGGATCGTCTCCGAGCGCTCCCACTGGACGAACGGAGAGCCGTGGTAGAGGCGAATGCCGTCTGGCTCGACTGTGCCGTAGGTGATGTCGTCGGTTTCGGCGTCGACGCGCACGATCTTCATGGGTGCATCCTGCTCACGGGTAGTAATCGCCCGAACGGTAGGTGAGGTTCCGCTCCCGCTGTTCTTCGCTCAGCGACTCGAAGACCTTCTGCCAATGGCTCGCATCGATCGCAAGGAACAGTGCGGACGCCTCGACGAGCACCACGCCGTCGGCCTCGATCGTTCCCTCGGCCCACATCTTGCGACCGTCGACCTCGGACAGCCACGCCCTCCCGTTGACCGCGACGCCGAGCGGAACAGGATTGCGGAAGTGCGTATCGAGCTTTGCGGTGACGCCAGGCGACCCATAGACGACCGGCACGTAGCCGAGAAGGTCGTCCATGAAGGCCGCGATCGCGCCACCGTGAACCGTCCCGGGACCGCCTTCGAACCGCGGTGCGAAGGTGAGTTCCGCCGCCACCTCGATTCCGTCGAGGTAGGGCTGGAGCTCGAGTCCTTCTCGCGCGTCGGGCCCGCACCCCCAGCAGTACGACGTGTGGTGGCCATCGAGCGTGTCGACCGCGGCGTCGAACGCATATCGGTTGCCCGAGACGAACCGATAGATCGACCCGTCCGAACGCTCAGACGTATTCAAGCCACTCGGTGTGCAGACCGGTCTCGCCCTTCACGGTTCCCATGTAGAGCTCCTGTGCCCTGCGGGTCACCGGACCCGGCTTCCCGTCGCCGACATCCCGATCGTCGACCTCACGGACCGGTGTGACCTCGGCCGCGGTGCCGGTGAAGAACACCTCGTCCGCGTAGTACAGGTCGCTGCGGCTGATCTGCGACTCCTTCACGGTGAGCCCGTCCTCGACGAGCAGCGTCGCGACCGAATCCCTCGTGATGCCGTCGAGCGCACCCGCAGACGTCGGTGGCGTGTGGACGACGCCGCGGCGAACGAGGAAGAGGTTCTCCCCCGAGCCTTCCGCGATCATTCCGCTCTCATTGAGCAGCAGTGCCTCGTCATAGCCGCCCTTGATCGCAGCCGTCTTGGCAAGCACGGAGTTCATGTAGCCACCCGTACCCTTCGCGTCGGGAAGGAACGAGTTCTGTCCGATACGGCGCCATGACGACACGGCGACACGGATGCCGTCGCGGAGACCTTCCTCACCCAGGTAGGCACCCCACTCCCATGCGGCGATGGCCACGTGCACGGATGCACCAGCCGGATTGAGCCCCATCGATCCCGTGCCGAAGAACACGATGGGGCGCACATACGCCGACTTGAGGCCGTTGACCCGCACGAGTTCCTTTGCGGTCTCCACCAGGTGTTCGACCTCGTAGTTGAGCGGGATCCCGAATGCCTTCGTCGAGCGTCGCAGGCGATCCATGTGGTCCGTCAACCGAAATACGGCCGTGCCCGTCGGTGTCTCGTAGGCCCGGATGCCCTCGAAGGCGCCGGTGCCGTAGTGAAGTCCGTGGGACAGGATGTGGACGTTGGCGTCGGCCCACGGGACCATCTCGCCGTCCATCCAGATGTATTCGGTCGGTTTCATGACCCCTAGTTTGGCAGGGAGAGCGCGGTTCTCGTCACTGCTTCAGGTATCGACCGTGCCAGTCGAGGATCGCCTCGAATCGTTCGACCCGATGCTTCGGCTTACCTGACCGGGAGAGCTCGTGTCCCTCGCCCGGCGGGAACAGCAGAAGCTCGGTGTCGACACCCATGGTGTGGAGCAGCGTGAACAGCTGCTGACCCTGTTCGATCGGGCATCGCCAGTCGTGCTCCGAGTGCAGCACAAGCGTCGGCGTCGTGATGGTGTGTGCCCTCGCCAAGGCACTCGACTTCCACAGCACGTCCGCGCCGTCCGGCATCTCGGCTCTCAGGTACATCTCGGTGAAGAAGGGGATGTCAGTCGTGCCAGCCATCGACAGCCAGTTGTACACGCCACGCTCAGCGACGGCCGACTTGTACCGCTGGTCCATCGCCGTGATCATCGCCGTGGCGAGCCCTCCGTAGGACCCACCCATGATGCCCATCGTGTCCGTATCGAGACGATCGAATTGCTCAGCAGCCGCGAACGGCGCTCGCATCAGGTCGACGAGATCTTCAGGTTCGTCGTCTGCCCATGCGCCCTGCGCCACCTTGACGTGCTCGTACCCGTAGCCGGAAGATCCCCCGGGATTCACCGCCACAACGCCGTAGCCCGCGGCGACATAGACCTGGAACTCGTCGAAGAACCCCCACCCGTACTGTGTTGCCGGCCCTCCGTGGATGGTGAAGAGGACGGGGACCTTCCCCTCCCCCGGCGGGAGCAACACCCAGCCGTGGATGTCGCGTCCGTTCGACTCGTACGTGAACTCCGTGGGTTCGACGAGCGTGCCGGAAAACTCGCCATTGAGGTCGGTGATCTGCTTCTCGGCT
>QJWC01000102.1 GCA_003235475.1 Acidimicrobiia bacterium
GCGTAGAGATCTGGCGAGATACCGGATGCCACCCACGCATTCCAGATTCGGGCCCCGTCGAGGTGGACGGCCATCGTGAGGCTTCTGGCCATGTCGGTCACCGCGATCGTCTCGTCGAGCGTCCAGACAGTCCCGCCGGCCTCCATGTGGGTGTTCTCGATGCAGAGCAGCGTATGCGGGTCGTACAAATGGCCAGGGAGCGACGGGTGCCTCGTCGGCACCGTGTTGGCGAGCTGCTCGGGTGTGATGATGCCGAGGATCCCGTCGATGCGTGCGAAGGTCACGCCCGAGTGGACGGCGGCGCCACCGAGTTCGTGCGTGCCGACGTGGGCGGAAGACTCGACGACCACCGTGTCACCCGGGCGGGTGTTCACCTTCACCGCGATCTGGTTCGACATGGTCCCCGTCGGAACGTACATCGCCGCTTCCGTGCCCAGGAGTTCTGCTGTGCGGGCTTCGAGCGCGTTGACGGTGGGATCGGCGCCGAACACGTCGTCTCCGACCTCGGCGCGTGCCATCGCACGTCGCATGTCGTCGCTCGGTCGTGTGAAGGTGTCGCTGCGCAGGTCGATCATTCCGTTGCTCCGTCGATGTCGATCACGACAGGAAGTGCCGTGGCTGGAGAAGGGTAAGCAGCGTCCCGCTCGATCCTCGTATGGAAGCCCAGTCCGAGGTCGCGAGCTCGATGTCAGCGCATGCCGCCGTGCGCATCGCGACGGAGCCTCCCGTCAGGTGGGTGACGGTCATCGACCACGTGGGCTGGTGACCGACGAGCATCACCCTCGCGTGTCGATCGCCATGAACTGCCACGACGGCCAAGGTCTCCGCCACGGATGCCCCGTACAGGGCTTCTTCGAGGACGAGGCGTGAACCCCATCCTCCGGCGAGGCGTGCGAGCTCCGCCGTCGAGCGCGCCCTGGTCGCGGTGGAAGAAACCACGAGGTCTGGGACGATGCCGAGGTCCCGTATCACCTCGCCCATGCGCTCGGCGGATCGGATTCCCCGACTGTTGAGGGGGCGGCTGTGATCATCGGCGGCACCGGCGTCCCAGTCGGACTTTCCGTGCCGCAGCAGCATCAGGTTGCGCATGCGTCCATCGTACCGGTGCGCAGGTCAGGGCGCGATGGCCCCCACGACGAAATCGATGCAGGCTGTGAGCGCTTCGACGTCCGCGGTCGGGATGGTCGGGAACGTCGCGATCCGGAGCTGGTTGCGGCCGAGCTTGCGGTACCCGTCGATGTCGACGATGCCGTTTTCCCGCAAGTGCCGCGAGACCTCGGATGCGGCAATCTCGTCATCGATGTCCACCGTGACGACCGTCGGGGACCTGAATCGGTCCTCAGCGACGAAGGGAGCCGCAAAAGCTGACGCTTCCGCCCACAGGTAGCAGTGGCGCGACGAGGCTTCTGACACGCTCTGCGCTGTCGGCAGCCCACCATCGGATGCGAGCGCGTCGATGCGAGCGGACAGGAACCAGAGCGTGGCGAGCGCCGGCGTGTTGTAGGTCTGGTGGAGGCGGCTGTTGTCGATCGCTGTCGCGATGGAGAGAAACCGCGGCACCCGACGCGTGGCCTCGAGGCGTTCGGCCCGTTCGGTGGCTTCCGGGCTCATGAGGGCGATCCACAGCCCGCCCTCGGATCCGAGTGCCTTCTGGGGGGAGAAGTAGTAGGCGTCGAATTCCGAGGCGTCGACCGCGATCGCCCCGGCCGCCGACGTCCCGTCCACGAGGACGAGCTCTTCCCCGAATCGACGGAAACCGGCGAGCACCCCGGTCGACGTCTCGTTGTGGATGAACGCGGAGGCGTCTGTTCCTTCAACTGCGCGCGGCTCCGGCGCAGAACCTGGAGGCGCCTCGATGATCACGGGCTCGTCGAGGTGGGGAGCACGCCCGGCGGCGGCTGCGAACTTGGAGGAGAACTCGCCGCATGCGAAGTGGGCCGATCGCTTCTCGATGAGCGAGAACGCCGCTGCATCCCAGAATGCCGTGGCGCCTCCCACGCCGAGGACGACCTCGTACCCGTCGGGAAGGTCATAGAGGGCCGAGAGACCCTCGCGGATCCTCCCCACGACCGACTGGACGGTCGGTCGTCTGTGGCTCGTGCCGAGGAATGACGTACCCGTGTCCGCGAGGGCGCGGACCGCGTCTGGAGCCACCCTCGAGGGACCAGACCCGAATCGTCCGTCGGAGGGCAGCAGATCACCGGGGATCGAGATGGAGAGTTGTTCGTTCATGCCTAGGGTTGCCCTCAGCCGGCAGGGACGGGAGGCTAGCCCATGACCGATCGCGGATCGATCTCGCGTCGTGCGCTCGCCGTTGAGCCGTCGACCACTCTTGCCATCACGAACCAGGCGAACAAGCTCCGCGCGAGCGGCAGATCGATCATTGGCTTCGGTGCTGGCGAGCCCGACTTCCCGACGCCGTCTCACATCGTCGACGCGGCCATCGCCGCGGCGAGGGATCCCTCTTCCCACAGATACTCGCCGGCGGCCGGGCTTCCTGCCCTTCGGGACGCGGTCGCGATGAAGACCCTGAGGGACTCGGGATACGAGGTCGATGCAAGCCAGGTGATCGTCACGAACGGCGGCAAACAGGCCGTCTACCTCGCCTGCCAGGCACTCCTCGATCCGGGTGACGAGGTCCTGCTCCCAACGCCGTACTGGGTGACCTATCCGGAGGCGGTCACCCTCGCGGGCGCCACCGCCGTGAGAGTCCCAACCACCGACGCGTCGAACTTCACCGTGGATCCCGACATGCTCGACGCTGCGGTGACGGACCACACGAAGATGCTGATCTTCGTCAGCCCGTCGAACCCGACCGGCGCGGTGTACACGGAGAGGCAGATGCGTGAAGTCGGCGAATGGGCACTCGAGCGTGGCATCTGGATCCTGACGGATGAGATCTACGAGCATCTCACATACGGGGAGGTCCCGTTCCACTCGTTGCCGACGTTGATGCCCGACCTCGCCGAGCGAACGGTGGTCGTCAACGGGGTGGCGAAGACCTACGCGATGACCGGCTGGCGCGTCGGGTGGCTGATTGGGCCTCCGCCGGTTGCCTCGGCCGCGAACCGGATCCAGTCGCACCTCAGCTCGAACGTGAACAACGTTGCCCAGGCGGCGGCGCTCGAGGCAGTGACCGGACCGCTCGACGCGTCATACGCGATGCGCGAGGCTTTCGACAGGCGCAGGAAGCTCATGGTCTCGATGCTGCGAGCGATCCCCGGCGTGTCGTGTCTCGAGCCGCAGGGCGCGTTCTACGCGTTCCCCAACGTGTCCGGGTTGTTCGGCCGCACGATCGGAGGGGGCACGCCGACGACGTCGATGGAGATAGCGTCGATCCTTCTCGACGAGGTGGGCGTCGCGATCGTCCCGGGTGAGGCGTTCGGCGCACCCGGATATGCGCGGCTGAGCTTCGCCTTGTCCGATGAGGAGCTCGTCGAGGGCCTCGAACGCATCACCCGGCTGGTGACCGGCTAGCGAGCCACCCTTGCGAGTTCGGAGAGCAGCACCGCAAAGGCGGGGCTCGCGGGATCAACAATGTCGATGTGGCCGATGCCGTCCAACCCGATGAACGTCGCGTGTGACGAGTGGGCGAAGGCTTCGGATTGCCCGATCGGGATGTCGTCGTCTGCAGTGCCGTGGAGGATCGACGTCGGCACGCTCGGTACGGCGAGGGGCGCGAGACTCCACTCATCGTCGCTCGTCCCGGCTGCAGCTGCGAGTTGTCTCCCGGACGGATGGTTCGCGCGCAGCGCATCGAGGTCGACGACCGGTGCGAGAGCGACGACGCCGGAGATCCCTTCAACATGGCCCGCATCGATCGCGAGGTATCCGCCGGCTGAATGTCCGACGGCAACGATCGGGCTCCGACCGTTCGACGCAAGAGCAGAGATCGCATCGCGAAGGTCCTCGCGCGAGGCAGGGAGCCCTCCGTCCCCACGGCGGTACTCGAGGTTCAGGGTCGACCAGCCGTCTTCGCAGAGGGCGATCGCGAGCGGATCCATGAGGTCCCTCGTCCATTCCGCCCTCCAGAAGCCACCGTGGATGAGGAGCACGGTGCCCTTTGCGTCGGGAATCTCGCGCACGTCAACGACCTGGTCCGGGTGGTCGCCGTACCGCGTGGGCATCGGAGGGATCGTGTGCAGTGCCCAGAGATGGTCGATCGCATTGATGTATCCGATCGTCCCGCGGCCGTAGATGACCGACTCAGCTGCCGATGCGACGACGGAGGTCGCGCGCCACGGCTCACGACGCTTGATGTCGGAGATGTGCACCTCGACGGCGGGGATGTCTATGGACGCGAGGGCATCATGGATCGCGTACGAGTAGTGCGCGTAGGCGCCGGGATTGATGACGATGCCGTCCGAATCGCGGCCAGCAGCGTGGATCGCGTCGATGATGGCTCCCTCGTGGTTGGACTGGAAGGTGCCGAGGTCGATGTCGAGGGCATCGGCGTGGTCGCGCCATGTCGCCTCGAGGTCCACGAGGCTCTCGCTGCCGTACACCTCTGGCTCGCGCGTGCCGAGCAGATTGAGGTTCGGGCCGTTGATGACGGTGATACGCATCAGGGGAGTGTTCACGGTGTCACTTCCGAACGCAAGTGGGCGGGACGATGGTCATCCCGCAGCGTCGCTGCCACCATTGCGGTTTCCGGGGTGATCCCTGATTCGGATGTCACACGGTCAGAGGCGATGGCTCGAACGAGGCTGTCCATGAGATCGACGGCGTCGACCTTTCGGACGTCGGCGATGCTTCCCGTCGCGGCTGGGTCCATCGCCACCGCGAGGGCCTCGTACACGGGAACGAGCACCTCGTTGATCTCACCTTCGTCTTCGACGACGATCATCCCGCCGACCTGCGCTGCGGTGCGAGCGAGTCTTTGGCCGACCCCCATGACCTTGCGGGACCCGAGGACGCGCACGCTGAATTCGCCGGCGCAGTACTCACCCGGGGTCTCGGCCACCTCGGACGGCACGCCGAGTGTGCCAAGGGCAGACACAACCGCGTCCGCGAGCCTTCCGAAGTTCCTTCGCATGTCGCGCGCAGGGTCGTCCGTGGGGATCGTCCACGCGAATCGGACGATTCGTGGCGAGAAGACGACTGCCCTCCCACCGGCGATCCGGACGCAAGGGTCCCAGCCCTTTGCTGCGGCGATGTCAGTTGCGGTCCGGAATCCGTCCGAGATCGCGTCCTGTTTGCCGAACGCGATGACGCGGTGGGGACAGCCGACCTGGAGGGTCTCGCCGATGCTGCCGTCGGCACATCGAAGGAGGATCGCGCGCGACGTTGCGGTGTCGAGCGCAGCGTCGCCGCTGAGTTGCCCCCGAATCACCGTCACGTCTCCGAGCATGTGGCGAGGCTAGGCAGATGCGGTCGTGTCGGTTGATGGGGTTCCGTGCCATCCTTCGTTCGTGAATCGGATTGCAGTGCTGCTGGCGGTCGGAGCCGTCGTTCTCGCCTCCTGCGGGGAAGCCGGGCCTCTCGACGGTGTCGGCAACCGGACGCGCGAAATCGTGAAGGGCCCCACGACGACGACGTCGCCGATCGTCGCCGTGGCAGCGGGCTCTGAGGATGAGGCGCTCATCGCCGCGAGGGATGTGCTCTGGTTCAACGACGACATCGATCCCCAGTTCACCGGACAACCGGACGACGTCATCTCTGACGTGTGGCGTCGACAGCTGCGCTCGCGGTTTGTTCAGTCCGCACGCCGCGAGATCGCCGCAGCGTTGCCGACGCTTTCGTTCCCTTCGCTCCTTCCCGAGCAGGTTCAGTGGGTGACGAGCCAGTTGGTGTACAACCCGACGACCGGCACGCTCGACCCCGACACATCGGCCGCCTTCGGTCTCTGGATGGCTGAGCCGTACAACTCGGACCTCGATCGCCTCGCGGTCCTCCGTGTCGGGCGGGCGCCCACCGATGCGCTCGCCGCGAGGTCGCCGTTCGCAGTCACCAATCTTCCTGACGGCGTGAGCCTCGAGTGGACCGACGCCGGTCACCGGTACGAGCTGTACTGCCGATCCGAGGTGTCCGAGGAGCTGTGCACGGCGGTTGCGCAGTCCATGGTCCCCCTCGGTGCCCTGCTGCCGTGACCCGCGTCGCGGCTCGGTCCGCGTATCGACTTCCTAGGGTTGGCCTGCAATGCACATGATGAGCGGTTTCGGCGCGTTCATGCGCCACGACGAGTCGCAGGTCCCCTCCGTCGACAGGGCGCTCCTGACACGCGTCCTTGGGTATGCCAAGCCCTACAAAGGTCTCCTGGTGCTCGTGCTCGGCACGATC
>QJWC01000101.1 GCA_003235475.1 Acidimicrobiia bacterium
CTGACATAGAGCCCGATCATTCACGTTGACGCCTGCCCGCTCGATGGGCAGGCGTCAACCGCGGTAGAGATACAACTTCAGGCGACATGAAGGTAGGAGTTATCCAAGTGGTGGGCGCTACTGGGATCGAACCAGTGACCTCTGCCGTGTGAAGCTCCCACCGTCTCATGCGACGGCGAGTCGCTGAGCGCATCGGGCGATCTCGGACCTCCTATCACCGGATCGCAGCTCCCCGGACCGACCCTCTCAGGCTTCAAGCCGCCGTCTGCGTGAGCGCGACCGATCACCGATCTCAGCTCGTCGTCTGTTCGCCTCTGCGGTGATCCGGCATACTGTGGGGGTGGAGATCACTGAACGACTGGCGGAGGCGTTACACGACCTCGTTCGTGCCTCGGACGCGGCAGCGGAGTCACCCGCGGACCGTCAGATGGCAAGGCGAGCGATGGAGAGTGCGACCGTGGTGGCGCATGTGGCAAAGCGCGATGGCTTCGGTGTGGTGACAAGTGCTGACAGATCCAATTCCGAAGAGAGCACACAGCAGCGCATATGCGTGCGTGACCGCGATCACCGGATGACCTGAACTCGTACTGTCGCTTGAAGGAAGCTGCGTGAACGCTCACCCACGAACATGTTCTGCTCGATCTGCGTGAACCGCCACAGGTTCACGGTTGCAGACCGCACCGATCGATTCCATACCCCACCGTCGAAACCGTCCGAAACGACCCTGCGGATGCGTACGAAGCATCCGACGAAGCATTTCGCCCCGACACCGGCTGACGGGCGCAGCCCCTGCCGCCCGCTATCCCTTGCCGTGTCCGGCTATCCGGTGGTGGGCGCTACTGGGATCGAACCAGTGACCTCTGCCGTGTGAAGGCAGCGCTCTCCCGCTGAGCTAAGCGCCCGGATCCGGAAGTGTAAGCGGTCGACCCTCAGAACGAATCTCAGGGGAACCGTGGAACTCTTCCGTTCGTCGTGACGTCTCCATGGTGTACGACACAAGGCGAGTCGCCGGTTTCCCGCCTCCTACGCAGCTCCGGCGCCATGACAGTTCTCCCCTGTCCCGCCATAGACGATGCTCCGGGCGCCAGACCGGGGCATCGTTTCATTTACGCTCCGTTGATGCGAATCGAGCAGTTCGAGTCCGAGGTCGAATCCGTCCTCTCGACACTTCCGGAATGGGTCAGGGACAAGATGGACAACGTCTACGTCGTCGTGGAGCGTCGCCCGTCCCGGGACCAGGATCCGACCGGCAATGGACTCCTCGGGCTTTACGAAGGCGTTTCCCTGGCGGACCGCGGTTTCGACTACTTCGCGGTCAACCCTGATCGCATCATCGTGTTCTACGAACCCCACATGGCGCTTGACCTCGATGAAGATGCGCTCCGCGATGAGATACGGACCACGGTCTTGCATGAACTCGCCCATCACCTCGGTATCGACGACCGACGGCTCCACGAGCTGGGCTGGGGCTGACAACCCCCGGTAGCATCGGGCTACGAAGGGAGCCAACGTGGAAGATCTCATCAAGGAAATCCAGGAGCGGACGGGCTTGTCGCCCGAGAAGGTCCTCGAGGTCGTGACCATGGTCACTGAGTACCTGAAGAATGCCCTCCCGGACGATCTCGTGGACCAAGTGACCAAGTATCTGGGTATGGCCGCAGAGGCGGCGACCGGAGCGACGGACACGGCGCGATCGGCCGCAACAACGAGCGGAGTCTCCGATCTCGTCGGTAAGGCGGCAGGGTTCGCGTCGAGCGCCCTCTCGAAGGCAAGCAGCGCCATCGCCGGGCTCATCCCAACGGACGAGGTCGACGACGAGCCCGACGCGGACGAGGACGCCGATTCCGACGAGTGACCATGGCTGACCAGTCGCGAACCACGCTTCCGGAGTTCGACCCACCGTGGCCTGCGGGATCGGGCCCATATGTGGTGCTCATCGACGCTTCGAGCCAGCTCGAAGGCGAGCTGATCCACTCGTGGCTCGCGCGGGCGACGGCCGACATCTCCGACCCGATCGACGTCTTCAAGCTTCCCCCGTCGCGCAGGCGACGACCATTCGACTCCGTAGACCCGCGCATCGACGAGCGGCTGCTCGAACACGACGATCCGCTGCTCGTCCCGGTCCGCGTCGCGTGGCTTGCCGAGAAGCGCGACGGTGTGCGCCGCGTGCGGGCGCGAGACATCGTGCGGATAGGCGACCCGCGAGACCCGAACACCATCCGGCAGCGGTCGATCCTCAACCGGCATCCCAGGCGTGTGCGCATCGTGGTCGGAGAACCAGCCCACCGGTCAACGATCGAGGCACGTTGGACCGATCCTGAGGGACGCGGACCCGCCGATGGAACGACGCTCGGGGAGTTCGTCGCGCTCAAGGCGTGGCTTGCACTGGAACGAGCCGAGCGGCATCTCAGGGGCCTTCGCTACAAAGTTCCCAAGTTCCTGAGCGAGGACCTCTTCTGGAGTCGTCCCTTCCAGCGCGGCATCCAGAGGCTCGCGGCCGACGAACAGCGAAGCGAAGCGCGCATGTCACAACGCACAAAGCGGTACCTGAAGGAAATCGCCGCGCAGCACTCTCCGTACGTGATCGACATCGTCAACGGGATCACAAGCCAGCTGATCCGCACCGCCCACCAGAGCGTCAACTATTCGGAGGGCGAACTCCGCTCGGTCTACGCCCTCGGCGAGTCCAACCCCATCGTCTTCCTTCCCTCGCACAAGTCAAACTTCGACCATCTCGTCTTCCAACATGTCCTGTACGAGAACGAGCTGCCGCTGAACCACACGGCCGGTGGCATCAACATGAACTTCTTCCTCATCGGTCCCTTGCTCCGGCGTGCTGGCATCTTCTTCATCCGCCGTGAGTTCAAGGACAACGAGCCGTACAAGTTCGTCCTGCGCCAATACCTCAACTACCTGCTCGAGAAACGGTTCGCCCTCGAGTGGTACATCGAAGGCGGTAGGTCGCGCACGGGCAAGCTCAGGGAGCCACGCCTCGGACTCCTGTCGTATGTCGTCGAGTCGTACCAGCACGGCATCGTCGACGACATCGTCCTCGTCCCCGTATCGATCAACTACGACCAGATCAGCGATGTCGGGTCGTATACGGTCGAGCAGAGGGGCGGCACAAAGGAACGCGAATCCTTCGTCTGGGTCATCAAGTTCATTGCGAGTCTCAGACGCCGCCACGGAAGCATCCACCTCCGTTTCGGGGAACCCCTCACGCTGTCGAGCCGGATCGGACGTGATGACGACCTCCAATCCGAGGAAGGCAGGCTCGCACTCCCGAAGGTCGCATTCGAGATCTCGAACCGGATCAACGACGTGACGCCCATCACCGCGATCTCCCTCGTGACCCTCGCTCTCCTTTCCGGTGGCGGGCGCGGGTTCACGGTCGACGAAACCAGACGCGTGTTGACGCCCTTCTTCGACTTCGTCGACGAGCGCAACCTCCCGACGACCTTCGACGCGTCGATCCTTTCGACCGATGCGGTCCAGTCCGCCCTCGAAGCACTGGTCATCAACGGGGTCGTGACCCGCACCGATGGCCTCACGGAGGTCGTGTACACGATCGGCGAGGATCAACGTCTCGCAGCGGCGTACTACCGCAACACCGTGATCCACTTCTTCATCACCGCGGGCATCACCGAACTCGCGCTCGTCGTCGGCGCGATCCGCGATCTCCCGATGGACACGGAGTCCGTGGTCGATCGCGCCATCGAGCTTCGCGACCTCCTGAAGTTCGAGTTCTTCTTTCCTGAGAAGAAGATCTTCGCCGAAGAGGTTCGATCCGAGATCGACCGCTACCGATCACCGGAGGCAACCGCTGACGACGCCGTCGAGCTCGACATGGAAGCGCTTCACCCGGCGAAGAGCCCGATCGTTCTCCGGCCCTTCCTCGAAGCGTCATATGTCGTGGCGTCGGCGCTTTCCACGTTCGGCGATGAAGCTGTCGACAAGAAGACCCTCGCAGACGCATCCCTCGCGATGGGGAACCAGCTGCTCAGGCGGGGAACCATCCACAATTCAGAGGCCGTCTCGACGTCGCTGTTCCTCTCCGGAATCGCGCTCGTCCACAATCGAGGCCTCGATGACGCATCGACAGCGGAACGCAAGGCGTTCCTCGAATCCTTCGAAGACGTACTCCGCGCCCTCGACGCCATCTCCGAAGGCTGACCCACCCCGGTTCCCGTGTCTGGGTCGAACGGCCCAGATTCACCTCAACGATCCCGCGGTGCGTGCCGATAGAGGCACTGAGAGGGGCACCGCGGAGTCACTCCGCAGGCAAACAGGAGTACACCCCACCATGACCACCGAGACAAAGACCGACGCTGCCACAACCAAGGCCGATCCAGCGCCCGACACGGTCGTTCCAGACACCGTCGCCGATGCCGAGACAGAGGCTTCAAAGGTGCTCGCGAAGGCGCGCTACGACGCTTTCCGCATGGTCACCGACGCCAGGGAGGAAGCTGACTCGATCCTCGAGGACGCTCGGAAGAGCGCCGAGTCGATCATCCACACCGCGGAGATCACCGCCGAGTCGATCACCGATGCCGCGCGCATCCATGCGAAGGACATCATCGCCGCTCGGCCCCGGACCACAGTGCCGAGCACTACAGAGGATCCGCTCCCCCGGTCGATTGACGACCAGGTTGCCGAACTCCGCGAGATCGCCCAGCGCATCGACGCCAGGTTCACGTCGCTGAGTCAGGCCGGAGCACTGACCCATGATGAACTGCCGTCGTCCGCACCCGACGCGGACACCGCTGTCGAGACGGCAGAAGCGGCTTCCCCCGAGCCCAACGCGGCCGTCGCGACACCAACTTCCGAGACAGAAGTTGCGCAGGATTCCGACGAGGCGTTCACCGACCCAGCCGAGCACGCCCGCCGTGGATCGTTCTACAGCCGCCGGTCGGCCAAGCTTCCGAGCATTGGTGACGCCGCCGGAAAGGGCGCACTCGACATGATGCGTTCGATTCGTGAATCCTTCGACGAAGGCGACTAACCGCCGAACGATCTAGGCGTAGAAGGGATTCTGCCCCAAGGCGTGGTCGGTGACATCGACCACTTCTTCGATTTCGGGGATTGCGTCGAGAATCGCCCGCTCGATGCCCTGGCGAAGGGTGACCGCAGCCAACCCGCACCCCTGACACCCACCACCGAGCTGAAGTTGGGCGACGGCGCCGTCAACCGCCACGAGTTGGGCCACGCCACCGTGGCTCGCGATCGCGGGATTGATGCGCTCCTCGAGCAATGTGCGAACCTTCTCCTCAGGCGTCCCCGTCAACTCGAGATCGCCGAGCTCCCCGCCGGGAAGCGTGGGCGTGGGCACGTTCGGGTTCCGCATGACAAGACCGGGGCCCTGGCCATCTCCGGAGAGGTCGAGGACGGCACCGCGGAGGTTCTCGACCGAATCGAGGGCGATCGCGACGTCGAGACCACCATGGTTCTCGATGATGTCCGTGCTCGCAACGTCGTCGCTGCGCAGGAAGGATGTCTCGTAGACGAATCCCTGTGAACCGACTCCTGTGATCCGCAAGCCGAGGTGGAGGTCATCGATTCCTTCGCCCTCGCGGAGCGCGAGGATCTTGTCTCGCGCCGCGTCGGTGATTTCAACGATGGTCGTAGTGGTATCTGTCATCGTCGCCGGATGGTACCGGACCATCTCGGGATAGGGACCGGTCGTCGACCGGTCTACGGCTGCACGACCACGAGGCGGTTCGTCGTGAGGTCGAGGATGTGCTCTTGTTCGCTCGCCCGGTCAGCAACCCATCTCGCCAGCGTCTCCCCCGGATGGCGCACAATCCACCACATCACGTCCGGCGTGTCCGCTTCACGGGCAGCCTGCCACCTGGCTCGCCCTTCGGCAATCGCTTCCTGCTCGCCGAGGTAGGTGCCCACAATCGTCTCGTGCGTGCCAGCAAAGGGTTCGCCCGGCTTTGGCGCGGGTTCACAGAACTCGACAAGTTCGAACGCCACTGAAGTGCCTCCCTTCTCAGCCCACCGGCATCGTATCAACCGACACGGCGGTCCGAACAGGGTCAACGTAGGATGGCACGATGGAACTAGTCGATCTCTACAACCAGCAGGACATCGACGCCGCCGTGACCAGGATCGCGGCCGAGATCGCAGCCGACTACGCCGACAAGAACCCCCTGATCGTTGGCATCCTCACGGGGTCGTTCGTGTTCGTCGCAGACCTCATCCGCGAGGCGCGCATCCCGCTCGACGTCGACTTCGTCAGAGCCAAGTCGTACGGCATGGGCATGCAGTCCTCGGGAT
>QJWC01000004.1 GCA_003235475.1 Acidimicrobiia bacterium
GGCTGTGCCATCTGTATGGCCTGGTGTGCGTAGTAACGGCAGAAGTCGATTGCCTCGGCCACGTCTGCCTCGGCTTCGGCGAAGTTCTTCCCTGCTTCGATGGTTTGCCACGCAGCGAACTCGAACTTCCGGGCCGCGATGAGATCACCCACCCTGTGCACCATGCCTGCCCGCTCCTCAGCGGTTCGATCGGCCCAACCGCGATAGGCCGCCCACGCGGCATCCACGGCGTCGTCGACGTGATCCGCCTTCGCTGATGCGACCGACCCTACGACTTCGTCCGGACGAGAAGGGTTCACCGACTCGATCATCTTCGAGGTTCCAACCGCCTCGCCGCCGATGACGAGCGGCGCTTCCAGGCCCAGCTGTGCCCGAACGGACTCGATCGCCGCCTTGTACCGGTCGACGACGACGGAATCCGTGAAGTCCGAGTACGGCTCGGTGCGGTAGGGCGCAAGCATGCAGCCTCCTCAAGTCTCGATGTACGCAAGGGTGGGTTGGCGACACTCAGGCTATTGCGTGGTGTGCGGTTGTGCGGAGCCGACACAACGCGTCCGTCGTCGCGCCAAAAGGCTGAAGTCCCTCCGATTCCGGGCCGATACCGTGAATGTGAATCAGCACGTCCTCGTCATCGAAGACTCAGCCTCTGTTCGGAGGTTGATCGAGGTGTGCCTGCGCGTGCTCGGCATCGAGGTGTCGTCCGCCAGCGACGGCGTCAGCGGCCTCGAAGCGATACGCGAACACACTCCAGATGCCGTCGTGCTCGACATCGGCCTTCCGGGCGTCGACGGCTGGGAAGTGCTTCGCCAGCTGCGCGACGACGAAACGACTGCCGGGATCAAGGTCCTCGTGTTGACCGCGCACGCCCAGCCCGAAATGGCCGACAAAGCCGCAAAGGGCGGAGCCGACAGCTTCATGACGAAGCCTTTCCGCCCGATCGACCTCCGCGTGCAGGTCGAAAAGCTCCTTGCCGGCTGAGCGCGCGCTTCCCCGCTCTCTCGTCCCCGCTCGCTCCCCCTCGCCTCCCGTAGTCTTTGCGACATGCCGTCCGCGATGCTCATCGCCAACCCATCCGCATCGCAGTTCACGGGCGGCGCGTTTCGCGACATTTCCCGGATCCTCTCGTCCCGGTTCGACCTGGACACGTCATGGCCGACAAGTCCTCGTGAGACGACACAGATGTCGGTCGCTGCCGCCTCGACCGGCGTTGACGTGGTCTTCGCCATGGGAGGAGATGGCGTCGCGCACCACGTCGCCAACGGCGTCGCTCGGTCAGGTTCGGCCCTCGGGCTGATCCCCGCGGGAACGACGAACGTCCTGAGCCGGATCCTCGGAATCCCCCAGAAGCCTGCGGCGGCCGCCGAAGCCGCGCTCGAATATCTCCCGAGACCGACTCGTACCGTGCAGGTGAGGGTCGAAACGCCGTTGGGT
This sequence comes from Acidimicrobiia bacterium, assembly GCA_003235475.1. Lineage (GTDB taxonomy): Bacteria > Actinomycetota > Acidimicrobiia > Spongiisociales > UBA5794 > SZUA-442. The sequence goes on from QJWC01000004.1 coordinate 1,432, forward strand.
GTGGTGAATCGCATCGCGACGTTCTCGGTCGGCGCGGGCTTCGACGCCGACGTCGTCGAGGTCGCCGAGACCAGGCCATTCTCCAAGACGAGGTTCGGCAGCGTGCACTACGCCCGCACCGCCATCTCCCGGCTGGTCACGAATTGGCGGTCAGAGCCACCGCACCTCCGGATCGTCTGCGATGGTGACACGTTCGACGCCGTCGTGGCGCTCACCCAGGTGCACGACCAGTACACCTACTTCGGGCCACGCGGGCTCGCGCTCACGAGCGAACCGGTCGACGGCGCTGCAACGCTCGCTGCCACGAGCCTCGGTATCACAAAGGCAGTCGAGATATTCACGAGGGCAATGGCTGGACGACGACAGCGACCCGGCTCTGGCGTGCGCGTGTGGAGCGGGTACGACACGCTCACGATCGATGCCGAACCCCGGACACCTGTGCAGGCTGACGGCGAGGTGCTCGGGTACGCGGACCGGGTCGAGATCACGCCGGTCGAGGGGGCCCTCAGCGTCCTGCGCCCAGCCGAGGGATAGGCGTCATCCGCTCTCGTCTCCCTGAGCCGGGGACGACGGCTTCGCCACAACGTTGATGTACTGGAACGGGATCTCGATGCCCTCGCGGTCGAGCCTCTGCTTTATGCGTTTCAGGAACGCGCGTTTCGCGGACCACCTGTCCTCGGTCACCGTCGTCAACACGACTCGGATGTCGATTCCGGAGTCTCCGAGGCGGTTCACCCCGAGGAGCGCAGGCGGCTCGAGGAAGGAACTCGCCCACTCGTGGGATGTCGCCATCTCAGCTGCCTCGTCTGCAACCACCTCGATTGCGAGGTCGAGGTCCGTGTCATACGAGACGGGGATGTCGACGACGACCCTCGAGAAGCCGGAAGTGAGGTTGGTTGAAACCCGCACCTGACCGTTCGGCACGTGGTGGCGGTTGCCATCGAGGTCCCTCAGGACGGTCGTGCGCAGGGTGATCGCCTCGACCGTCCCCGAAACCCCGGCAAGCAGCACGACATCGTCGACCGCGTATTGGTCCTCCACGAGGACGAAGAACCCACCGATCATGTCCTTGACGAAGTCCTGTGCTCCGAACCCGATCGCGACACCGAGCGTCGCGGTGACGGTCACGAGGGGGCCCATCGGTATCCCCCAGGCGGCCATCACGGTCAGGATCACGATTGCCCATACGACAATGGAGATCAGGAGCTTGATCACTCCTGTGATCGTCACGAGCCGCTGGCCCTGTTCGCGAGCCTCGAAGTCGTCAGACGTCCGGTACCGCTCCTGGACACGATTCGACCATCGGGCGAGCAGCGCGCGTACCACGAGCATGATCACCCAACCGGCGAAGAACGCGCCGATCGTGACTGCCAATTCGAATCCGATGTTGTCAAGAACGTCCGACATCGACCTCACACGATCCCTAATCCTGATGTTTCATACTGTGGTGCACGGCGTACGCCTGCACGCCCAAAGATACGAAGGTCGCCGCGGCAAGGGCCCGGGCGTCGGAATCGCCGTTGGACTCCCGATCTTCGAGGCACGCCCGGTATCCCCTGTCCGCGAGGACACGAAAGTCCGTCGTCGCCTTCAGGTACGCGGTGCGCTTGACGTCGAGCCGGCGATCCATCGATCGGACGACATCGTCGACTCCCCAGACATCGTGTGCGCGCGCCGATGACGCGACCACCTCGACGTCCGTGAGGCCGTCTGCGCTGAGGAGCCTGCGGAGATCGCGCACCATTGCGTCCACAACGTCCGTGCTCCCGATCGTGTCGGCCTTGTTGAGGGCGAACACGAACTGATCGCTGTACGGCGCGAGCGTGGCGAGAAAGGTCCGGTGGATGTCGGGGTCTGCGTATTTCTCGGGGTCGAAGACCCACACGACAGCGTCGACGACTGGCAGGACTTCAACGACGATGTGACGGTGCGCCTCCTCGATCGAGTCGAAGTCAGGGAGGTCGATGAGCACGATCGCCGAATCGCGCTCCACCGTCATCTGAACATCGATGCCGAGGCGCGCGATGTGGGGAGCAACGGCCTCGCGGAGGTGGCTCGGGACGATCGCCGTCGCATAGTCCGTGGTCGGTCGCACGACTCCCGTTCGCACCACGTCGCCTCCCACAATGGCGTTCACGAGGGACGACTTGCCCGAGCCGGTTCCTCCAGCAAGGGCAACAAGCATCACATCGCCGAAGAATCCTGACCTTCGTCGAAGGGACGCCACATTCGCTCGCAACGATGCGTGGAGGTCTTCGGGCACAAAGCCTTCCGAACGCGCCATGGCAAGGGATGCGGTGTCGAGGAGCTCATGGAACTCGTGCATGGTCACCCGACCGCGTCCGCTGCTTCGAGAAGTTCGCCCGGCGTATACGCGCCGAGGCTCGACACCGATTCCTCCCACATACCGACCCGGCGGTCGGCCGTGGACGAGACGAGTGCGAGGAACGACGCGTGCGCCTCTTCCCGAACCGACGCGAGGCGGTCGCCGAGGGCCCGTACGAGCCGCGTGGGCAGCGGAACGTTCGGGTCGATTCCGATGCGAGGCGCAAATCTGCGAGCGACGGTCCTCGCGGCCTTCGGGCGCCACCAGGTGCGGACGGCAGCCGCAACCCGATCCTCCACCGAAGATCCCCACGCGTCGACGTCACTGCCGACTTCGGCTGTCGTGATGGGCGTGAGGCCCTCGAAGATCCTCCTTCCGAGTTCCCCGCCGGCATCCACGAGCGCACCGTCGACGGCGGCAACAACGCCGCGAAGCGCCGAGACCACGTTGGAGCGTGTGTCATCCCAATTCTCGAGCACCGCGACCGGAGGGGGGACGACGCGGCCGAAGCCGGCAACGGCCGACTCGACACGTCCCACCTCGGTCGCCTGACGCGTCACCCGCTCCGCGACAACCCTCGCAGTTGCGGCTGCCGCACGATCGAGGACCCTCCGTCGTTGAGCCGCCGACCGATCGCGAGGCGCAGCCTCGTCGATCGCATCCCACAGCATCGAGTGATCTCGGCCAGCCTCCACGACCAGCACGTCGCCGTGGATTCCCCGAACCGACGCGAGGAGCTCATCACGGCCGTCCTCCTCAGCCGTCATGCGATTGAGCACGACGAAGGTCGTGACACCGTTCGGAACCTGGTCACGCAACTCGGACACGGCGAGGTCGGCGTATCTCGCCGGTGTCACCACCAACACGACGACCGAGGCCGCAGCCATGGCGGCCATGACCGCGCCTGGGTCGTGGTCCCACGAGGGGGTGTCGATGAGGACGAAGCCCTGCCTCGCGCCCTCGACATGGACGTACTCGCTCTCGGACGAGAGCGAAACCGGCCCCGAAGCCCCGACCATGATCGCCATCGTGGTGGTGGGCCGGATCGGCCCGACGGGGGACACTTCCAAGCCCGTCAGAGCGTTGACGATCGTCGACTTCCCAGAACCGCTCCGTCCGACGAACGCGACAGCCGTCGGCACATCATCGACGGCGGCTGCGGCCTCGAGTGAGGTTCGAGCCTCGGCCACCATCTCCTGGGTCGTCGCGTCCAAGAGCTCCGAGGGGATCTTCCCCAATGCTTCTGCGAGTCGATTCCTCAGGTCCACAACGACATTCCAGCAGAGATCAGACGATCCCTTCGAAGAAGTCCCCGCTTGCTTCCGTTGTCGGGACGAATTCGTCGATGATCTCGAAGTCCTCCCACGGGTACACCTCCTCGACGAGCGAGGTGGGAACAGCGAACCACCGGCCGTCCGGATCGATCTGGGTGCGGTGCGCACGCAGCGCGTCCCTCCCCTGCTCGACGTACCCCGCGGCGTCGATCCGCATGATGCGGCGCGCCTCGGCGTTCGGCTCTGCCGCCTCGATCCTCTCGAGCACCCAGTCGAACGGCGACTCGCCCACCTTCTCGAGCATCGCTTCATGCAGTGCGACGAAGCGGTCTGCGGTGAACGCGGGAGCGAAGACCCGTGACACCTGCCACGGCTGACCGGCATCGGGGTACCGCGACGGATCGGCAGCTGCGGTCGCAAGCTCGACCGTGATCCGATGGACGAAGAGGTGGTCGGGGTGCGGGTACCACTCGTGGTTGTCATAGCCAAGCACGACCTGCGGACGGAATCCGCGCACGATCTCGACGACACGGCCGAGGACCTCATCGAAGTCCTGGTTGCAGAGAGCCTCGGCCCTCGCGTTGTCCTCGGACCCTGGCATCCCGGAATCGCGGTAGCCGAGAAGCTCGACGTCCTCGAAACCGATGATCGCTGCGGCGGCGGCGAGCTCCGCCTGCCGCACGCCTGGGAGATCCGACTGACTGATCTTCCCTTCGAGCGCAGGGTTCAGGATGTCGCCAGCCTCGCCTCCTGTCGCTGTCACGAGCACCGCACGAACACCGTCGGCGACATACCTTGCAACGGTCGCGGCGCCCTTCGAGGACTCATCATCGGGGTGTGCGTGCAGGGCGAGGAGGCGGCGTTCCATCCGAGGGAGTATGCCGTTGCTCTCGTTCCTGCAGGACGTTCAGTCGAGCAGCGACAGCGCAGCTTGCCCTTCCTCGCAATCCGAGTTGAGGGGACACCACCGGCAGTACGGCCCCGCAGTCCGCGGCAGGTCGTCGCCCGATGCGAGCGCTCCGCGCAGGGCGGCAACCATGGCGGCGATCTCCGACTCGACGGCCTCGGTGCCTGCTTCGTCCGGTTCGACGGAGCGACGCTCCCCCGTCGCGAGTGAGACGGCTTCGACCACACCCGGCGGAGATCCGGAGTGCCGATCCCATGCCATGGCGTAGAAACGGAGCTGGGCATCGGCGTCGTCGAGGTCCATGCCCGTCTTCCAATCTGAGATCCTGAGGCCCTCATCGGTGCGGAACACGGCGTCGACCCGTCCTTTGATCGTGACGTCGCCCGGCGTCTCTATCTCGAACGGCACCTCGGCTTCCTCGAATCCGTCGACGTTGATCTCCGTGAAGCGGTCATACAGGTCGCCGATCTCTGCGACCACCTTGCGGAACTCACTCGGTCGGAGCTTCGTATCGGCAAGCTGCAGGTTCAGATGGGTCCCCGTCTCCTCCCGGCACACGCGGCCGAGATCGTCCTTTTCGATCGGGCCGTGCGTGAGGTGCCGCGCGAACACCCGGTGCGCGAGCAGGCCCTTGAAGGAAGCCCTGGACGGTGGCTGGTAGATGCCCTTGACCCTCCCGAGGGCCTGCTGGGGACACTTGCGGTACGTCATCAGTAGGGTCGCCGACACCGTGATCGGCTCGCCTGGCGGGATGTCGTCGATGCGCACGGGGGCAAGCGTAGGTCCCGGTTCGCACTGGCCGGCAGATTCCTCTAGCTATCCGGGGACCGTTCATATACTCCGCGCCCGTCGCCGAGGACCGTACGGAGTCTCGCTTTTGGCCACCTCACGAAAACGTGCGCTGCTCTTCATCGCGGTGCCCCTGATCATCCTGCTGCTGCCATTCACGATCTACGTGATCGACAGCGCTGCTGCTTCCGACAAGGTTGCCCGCAATGTCACGGTCGCGGGCGTCGACGTCTCCAGACTGACCGAGGATGACGCCCTCGCAGCGGTGAGCGAATACGCCGAGCAGGTCACCTCCACGATGACGACGGTCGTGGTGAACGGGAAGGCATTTCCCCTCGACCCGGCCAGCGTCGGGCTGACGTTCGACACCGAGGGTGCAGTCGAGGCTGCAATGAAGGAACACAAGGACGGGATGACCGACTGGATCCGTGCCTTCTCCCAGCAGGTCGACGTCCCCGTCGAAGGCCACATCGATGAGGACATGCTCGAGGTACAGCTCAGGGCGTGGGAACTCGAAGCGATCAGCGAACCGGCGTTCGACGGTTCCGTCGCGATCGTGAACGGAAGGGTCGAGTTCGAGTATCCGGCGAAGGGCGAGGCCATCGACCGTGAAGTCGCGAAGTCCCTTCTCAACGCAGCGCTCGTGTCCGGCGCGGGATCGACCGTTGACCTCCCAACGACGGTCGCGGAGCCATCGCTCACCCGCGACGACATCGACGCGGCGGTGGGGAAGGCAAACCGCATCCTCTCGACGCCGGTCATCCTCACGAACGAGGAATTCGGGTTCGAGCTCGCCATCAGCGAGTTCAACATCGGGCGATCCCTTTCGGCGAGGGTGGTGCGCGGCAACCCCTCCACCGTCGAGTTCTCGTTCGACAAGGGCGTCTTCGTGCCGATCATCGAGGCGAAGCGAAGCCTCCTCGAACTCGAACCAGCGGACGCGTACTGGGAGCAGATCCTGGTCGATGACCATGCCCCGTTCGACGAGAACTACAAGATCACCGACTCCCCCCAGAAGGGTGTCGAAGGATTGCCCGACGACGACGTGATCACCCTCGTGCCTTCGCGTCCGGGGACCTCCATCGATCCAGACGCTGTGGCCGACGCGGTGGTCGCGGCTGCCGAAGGCGACGGAACCGGCGAGCTGCCGATCATAAAGGGAACGCCCGCAGAGTTCACCACCGAGATGGCCGAGTCGTACGGGACCCTGTACGAGGTATCCGAGTTCACGACGTACACCCCTGGCACCAACCGTGTCCACAACATCCACCTGATGGCGGACATCGTGGACGGCACGATCGTGTGGCCGGGCGAGACCTTCTCGGTGAACCAGCTGGTGGGTCGGAGGACCCTCGAGAAGGGCTTCAAGTACGACTGCGCCATCGTGAGCGGTGAGCTTTCGTGCGAGCAGGATCCAGTCAACGTGGGCGGCGGCGTGAGTCAGTTCGGGACGACGATCTTCAACGCGATCTACTTCGGTTGCTACAAGGACGTCACGCACACGCCGCACAGCATCTACTTCTCCAAGTACCCCGAGGGACGAGAGGCGACGCTCGGATATCCGTACCCGGATGTCGCGTTCGAGAACGATTCGGAAGCGCCGGTGATCATCCGGACCTCGTACACGAAGCGCTCGATCACCGTCACCTTCTTCGGGAATCAGAACGGCATCCACTGCACCACGGAGCGCTCCGGGCGGTCCGAGGTCAGCAGCCCCGTGCTCGAGTACCAAGCAGATGAGGACGGCGTGGTGGCTCCCGGCGAGGAGAAGGTCAAGTCCAAGGGCAGCAGCGGCTGGTACGTCGAGAACTATCGGATCTTCGTCGACGAGGCAGGCAACGAGATAAAGCGCGAGACCTTCCCGTGGCGGTACCGCGGTGAGAAGAACGTGATCCTGCTCCATCCGTGCGATGAACGGGTCGGCGGCGACGGCGACTGCCCGATCGTGGTACCGACTGTGGTCGGCATGGATCAGGCAACCGCAACGGCGACCCTCCAAGGTTTGGGTTTCACGGTGAACGTGGTGTTCGTCGACTCTGATGAGGCGCACGACGGTCTCGTCGTGTCCCAGAATCCCTCCACAGGGTGGCTTGAAGCAGGAACGGCGATCACGATCAGCGTCGGAAGCTATCCAGGCCCTTAGAAGCCTTGCCGCGCACGGATTTCGGGGTATCGGCACTGCCCTGACTTGTCGGATCCGCCTCCTACACTCCCCCGCGATCACCACCGGAACCTGCATTTCATGACATCCGCCCGAAGAGCACTCATCTTCCTCGTTCCGCTGGCCCTCCTCCTGCTCCCTGTTGTCGTCTACGCGGCAGACCAGATCACCTCGCAGGGAGAGATCGCGCGCAACGTCACGGTCGCCGGCATTCCTGTCGGCGGCCTCGCGACCGAGGACGCCAAGCTGCTGATCGACGCCCACGAACAGCAGCTCAATCGGTCCACCGCCGTTGCATCCGTGAACGGCCACACCTTCAAGCTCTCTCCCCGTGCCGTCGCGCTCGACGCGGACACCGATACCGCGATCGAAGACGCAATGGCTGCCAGGCACGACGGATCGATCGTCGACGACTTCGTCTCGTGGCTGCGCTCCTTCTCGACGCAGGAGGACATCTCCCTACCGATCTCGTTCGACATGGATGCGATCGACGAAACCATCGCCACGTGGGAGGAAGAGGCAATCCCGAATCCCGCCTTCGACGGAGCCGTCGAGGTGAGGGACGGTGAGGTGGTTCCGAGATACCCGTACGCGGGTCAACAGATCGACAGGGAGGCCGCGCGAGCGGAGATCATCCGGGAACTCTCGACCCTCGAAAAAACGGGCATCGAGCTGACCGTCGTCACGGCAACGCCTGTTTTGACCAACGCCGACATCGACGCCGCCGCCGCGGAGATGTCCGCGATCCTCGCATCCGGCGGCATCACGCTCATCGCCGATGAGATCGGCTTCCGGGCGAACTTCTCCCGCGACCAGCTCGCGGACATGCTCGTGGCGTCCGTGAGCGAGGAGGGAATCACGGTCGGCTTCGATCGTGACGCGGTGCTCGCGGTTCTCGAACTCCGGCGCGAGGAATACGAGATCCAGCCCCTCGATGCACGATTCGACATCGATCAGGAGACACGGCAGATCAGGGTCATTCCTGGGCGCACGGGAACGCTGCTGGACGTCGATGCGCTGCTCATCGAGATGAAGGGGGCGGCCCTCGGCAGCGGTATCGGGCGGTTCCCGCTCGTGACGGGTGCTCAGCCTGACTTCACCACCGAGGAGGCTCAGTCGTACACGTCTCTCGGCTTCCTCGCCAGCTTCACCACGAACCATCCCGCACGCGAGGCCCGGAACACCAACATCGAGCAGATGGCCCGCGACGTGAACGGTGCGATCGTGCAGCCAGGCGAGGTGTTCTCGATCAACGAGCACCTCGGGCAGCGCACCGAGGCAGGTGGCTATGTGGCAGCACCGGCGATCATCAACGGCGAGCCGTACTGCTGCGACCACCCGGCGAACATCGGCGGTGGCGTCAGCCAGTTCGCGACGACGATGTTCAACGCCGTGTTCTTCTCGTGCCTCGAGGACGTGAACCACCGACCGCACTCGCTGTGGTTCAGCCGGTACCCGGAAGGCCGGGAGGCAACGCTCGGGTACCCGTCACCCGACCTCCAGTTCCGGAACAACACGGACGCACCGATCATCATCGCGACGAACTACACGGACACGACGATCACAGTGAGCATGTACGGCGACAACGGCGGCAAGACATGCGACGCCGATACGCATGAGCGCGAGGACATCGTCGAGTTCGAGATCGAGTACGTCGTCGACGAGGAGGGCCTCACCGCGCCCGGCGAGGGGACGAAGATCAGGGACGGCAAGAACGGGTTCCTCGTCAAAGTCGACAGGATCGTGACGTTCCCCGACGGGCACACCGAAGTCGACCTCGAGCTCTCCTGGCGGTACGCGACCCTCACCGAACAGTGGCTGGTGCACGAGTGCGAGAGCACCGGTGAACCCATCGACTGCCCGGTCCAGGCACCGGATCTCGCCGGGAAGACATGGGAGGAAGCGCTCGCGATCCTCGATGGGCTCGGCCTGAAAGCGAATCGAGTCAATCAGTCCGTCAATCTGTCGGAACTTGACGGTCGAGTGATCAACCAAGAACCCGCTGTCGGCGAGTGGATTCCTGTCGGCGGAACAGTGACCGTGACGATTGCCGTCTTTGACGACGGCGGTGGTGGCTGAAGCCCCGGACTACGCGGCGTAGAACAGGAAGAAGTTCTCGATCACGCCTGACACGGTGGAGGTCGAGGCGTCATCCCATCCTCCGTCCCTGGCGATCACGGCGACGTTCGACGTGACGAATACACGCCTCACCGCGTCGTCGGCACCGAAGACACGGCCCGCGAGCGATGCCGCAAAGGTCGCTGCCTCTTCGGCTGCGTCGGCAGAGTCGAATCCCTCACCGTCGGTGCCCGTCAACGACCGATTCGTGGAAACGATGATGGAATCGTCGACGACGCGTACGGAGTCGATCTCGATCTTCTGACCCATGGCTGTGTGTGCCTCCGAGTGGCGTGTGTAGCGCCTGAATCCTAGGCGGACGGGCATCGCACCTCGAGGTCAGATGCGAGGAACCGGGCTCAGGACGTCGCCCGAACCAATCTGGTGGAGCTTCATGAGGTTCGTCGACGACCGCTCGTTCGGGGGCACGCCTGCCACCATCACGACGCCATCGCCGTATTCGACGAGCCCGTCGTCGAGCATCCTCCGCTCGGCTGCGGCGATCATCTCGTCGGTCGAGTGCACACGGTCGATCATCATCGGCTTGACGCCTCCGTAGGCCGCCATGCGTCGGTAGGTCTCGACGCGCGGAGTGAAGGCGAGGATGTCCGCGTGCGGGCGGTACTTCGACAGCAGCCGTGCGGTGGAGCCGGTCTCCGTGAACGCGACGATCGTCGAAAGCTGCAATCGGTCGGCCGTGTCGACCGAGGCTTCTGCGGTTGCAGAAGCGAACTGGGCGCCCGAGGAGAGGTTCGACACGTCCGAGTCCCTCCGCCACTCCTCCGATCGCTCGGCCTCGACGCAGATCTGGGACATGACCTGTACCGACTTCGCCGGATACTCCCCAACAGCCGTCTCAGCAGACAGCATGACGCAGTCGGTGCCGTCGAGCACTGACTGGTAGACGTCCGTCACCTCGGCCCTCGTCGGACGGGGCGAGTGGATCATCGACTCGAGCATCTCGGTCGCCGTGATCGAGATCTTGCCCGCGGCGTTGGTCCGGTGGAGGATCTCGGCCTGAGCACGTGGCACCGATTCGATTGAAAGCTCGACGCCCAAATCACCCCTCGCGACCATGGCGCCCTCTGCGACCTCGAGGATCTCGGCGAGGTTGAGGTATCCGGTCGCCGTCTCGATCTTCGCGATGATGGGTCTTCCTGCACATTGCTGCTCGACGAGGGCGACGTCCCGCGACGAGTTCACGAACGACGCAGCGACGAGGTCGAAACCGAGTGCGTTGCCGAACTCGAGCGCCTCACGGTCCTTCTCCGTCACGACTGGGATGGTCGAGTCTGCGCCCGGGAAGGCCGCACCCTTGTGGTCGTGCACCACGCCACCCTCGATGACTGTCGCCGTGACGCGATCCGGGGATGCATCGTCGACGCGTAGGGTGACCATGCCGTCGCACAGCAGGATCTTGCCGTCCGGCTCGACTTCGACCTGGTCGAGGTACGCGATGTAGATGTGCTGTTCGTTTCCGTCGCCGTCACCGGGGTGGAGTTCGACGGTCGCGCCGTCGACCAAGGTGATGTGTCCGCCGGGGAACTCACCGACGCGGATCTTGGGGCCCTGGATGTCCTGCATCGCTGCCACCGCGACGTCGAGCTCGGCGGCGATGTCCCGCACGAGCCCCAGGCGGCGCTCATGGTCCTCGAACTTCGAGTGGGAGAAGTTGAAGCGCGCGACGTTCATCCCGCTTGTGATGAGGCGCCGGATCGTCTCGGCATCGTCCGTCGACGGACCGAGCGTGGCAATGATTTTCGTCTTTCGATACATCTGCTCGAACCTTAGAGCCGGTCGAAACCAGTCTTCGCACCCCCGCGTCAGTTCGTCACTGGAGCGCAAGTGAGGTAGCGTCTCACCAGCGCCAGAGGCGCCTTGACACAATTGGAGGATGACTCCCATGAAGAAGACACTCAGGGTCGTGGCTCTGCTCGCGGTGGTTGCGCTCGTCGCAGCGGGTTGCGGCGGTGACGATGCGGACAGCATCGAGGGCAAGACCATCAAGGTCGGCGTCGAGAACGCGTACCCCCCGTACAACTTCATCGACGACGCCACCGGCGCAGGTGCCGGTTTCGACTACGACATCTGGAACGAGATCTGCGACCGTCTCGGCTGTACCGCCGAGTTCGTGGAGGCCGGTTGGCCAGCGGTGATCCAGGAGACCGGTGACGGCCTCTACGACACAGCTGCCGACGGAATCTCGATCACGGAAGACCGCAAGGAAGTCGTCGACTTCTCGAAGCCCTACATGGTGATCACGCAGCGTCTCATGGTGCGAGCCGATGAGAGCCGATTCTCGAGCGCCGACGAATTCGTCGCCGGTGACTACCGGCTCGGAACCCAGGTCGGCACGACGAACTACGAGCTCGGTGTCACCCTCGTCGGCGAGGATCGCATCGATGCGTTCGACCAGTTCGGCGTTGCGGTGCAGGCACTCATCTCCGGCGACGTCGACGCCGTGATCATCGATGACACGGCCGGTCAGGGCTACGTCGGTGTGAACGCCGATCAGACGAAGCTCCTGGACGACGATCTGCAGTCAGACCCGCTCGGGTTCATCTACCCGAAGGGCTCCGACCTTGTCGCCGCAGTCGACAAGGTGCTGGCCGACATGGAGGCAGACGGAACGCTCGAGGATCTCATCGTGAAGTGGTTCATCGACGGCTAGCTCGACAACGACCAACGAGCACCGAAAGGGGATCGGCTCGAGCCGGTCCCCTTTCTTCGTCCCAGTTTCTCCGCCGGTACGCGCGTCGCTACATTGCCCCGCAGCAACGGTGAGGATCCATGACAGCACTTGAAGCCGACTCCGCCCTCGACCCGCTCCCTCCGGGAGCGAAGACGTCCTACGACTTCTCCGGTTTTCCGTGGTGGTTCGTCGGGATCCTGATCGTCATCGCATTCCCGGTGTTCAAGATCATCACCGACCCGAAGTGGCAGGAGGGGTTCGACTTCATCCGCGACGGCATCACGCTGACAATCATGAGCACGATCGGTGGGTTCATCGTCTCGATGGTGCTGGGACTTCTCGTCGCGCTCGGGCGCATGTCCAAGAACGCTTTCGCCAAACAGACCGCCATCTTCTACATCGAGCTGATCCGAGGAATCCCGGTGCTGGTCACCATCTTCTTCGTCGGACTCGTCATCTGGCCATCGATGCTCGAGCTCTTCAGAATCAATCCCCAGTCCTTCCTCGGCAAGCCAGCCGTGAAGACCACCGTTGCGCTCGGAATCATCTACGGGGCCTTCATCGCCGAGGTCTTCCGCGCCGGAATCGAATCGGTATCGACGGGACAGCGTGAAGCGGGTATGGCGGTGGGGCTCAACCGAGTCCAGGTCTTCCGGCTCATCGTATGGCCGCAGGCACTCAAGAACGTGCTTCCCGCCCTCGGCAACGACCTCATCGCGCTCCTCAAGGACTCGTCGCTCGTCTCCATCCTCGCAGTCAGGGAGCTGACGCAGATGACGAAACTCTGGACGGGTGTGACCTTCCAGTTCTTCGCCGGTTTCATGATCCTCGCCGCAATGTACCTCACCCTGACGGTGTCGTTGAGCTCGCTGCTCCAGTGGTACGAGCGCCGTATCGCCGTTCCGCATTGAGCCCGAATGCGACCACGACCCTGGTCGTGCCCATTCGGTCGTTCGACGGCATGACGCGGCTCGAGCCGTGGCTCTCTGCCGCGCAGCGTGCAGCCCTCGCGAGAATCCTCGCGGGCAGGGTCGTACGGGCTGGTCGGTCAGCTGGCATGGACGTGCGTGTGGTGTCCGATGACCCCACAGTCCGCGAATGGTCGGTCGAACAGCACGCGACCGTAGTGGACGATCCCGGGACGGGTTTGAACGATGCCGCCGCAGTCGGTATCGACGCGGCACCGGGATCATGGATCGTCGCCCACGCAGATCTTCCTCTCGTGACATCCGGGGCACTTGCACGCCTGTCGTCCGAAGCGGCAGGCGGAGTCGCGCTTGCCCCGAGCCTCGACGGCGGGACGAACGCCATCGCTGGACGCGAGTCCGTGCGCTTTCGGTTCGGGGTTGGCTCGTTCCACCGGCACCTCGCCGAGCACCCCCGCGCAACCGTCCTGTCGATCCCGAGCCTCGCGGTCGACATCGACACCGTCGCCCATCTCCGGGGTCTCCGGAGGGTCGATCCAGATCTAGCCTTCACCACCGATGACTGACCTCCACGATGCCCTCATCGGAAGTCCGACGCCGCTCGCCGCCCCCGCGCGCGTGCTCACGTTCGGCGCCCACCCCGACGATGTCGAGTTCGGTGCAGGTGCGACGATTGCCCGGTGGGCGAAGCATGGCGCGTCGGTCACGATGTGCATCTTGACCGACGGCTCGAAAGGGTCGTGGGATGCCAGCATCCCAGCCGCGGAACTGATCGAGACGAGGCAGCACGAGCAGGCGCTCGCGGCACGCGTGATCGGGGCCACAGAGGTCATCCACCTCGACTCGGTCGACGGTGACCTCGCGTACTCGATCGCCCTCCGAGACGAGCTCGCGGCCATCATCCGTCGCACGAGACCGGACGTCGTCCTCACCCATGACCCGTGGCAGCGGTACCAGATGCACCCTGACCACCGGGCGACAGGGCGCGCCGCCCTCGACGCGGTCATCGCAGCACGCGAACCACGGGCCCTTCCCGACTCAACCTTCCCTGCCCACCGGCCGAGCGCGGTTCTGTTGTGGTCGGCTGACGTGCCCGATCACGCCGAACCCGTCTCCGATGCCGACTTCGACACCAAGGTCGAAGCCCTTCTCTGCCACGCCTCCCAGTCCGAGACAACGATGGGCGGCGCACGCGATGCCGACGCCGCCCGCCGAGCGTTCGTTGACAAACTACGCTCCCACCACGAGCGGGCTGGTGGAGCTCTCGGAGTCGGCCCCGCGGAGACGTTCAAGCGAATCACACCGTGAGGGACTGACCATGGCGACACTCGTACTCGGCGCAGGAATCGTCGGATCGGCTGCGGTGTGGGATCTTCGACGCCGCGGCCACGATGTGACCGTCGCCGACGCAGACGAGGACGCGGTCCGCTCGCTCGCAAAGACCCACGGCGCAACTCCGGTTGCTCTCGACGCAGCCGACGCGAAGTCGCTCATGGAAGTCACCGGCGATCACGACATCGTCGTATCGGCAATCCCGTACAGGTTCGGCTACGCCGTTGCATCCGCAGCACTCGCGACGCACACCCACTACCTCGACTTCGGTGGCAACCCGACGGTCGTCGCAGCGCAGAAACGAATGCACGACGACGCCGAGGCAAACGGGGTCATGCTCGTCCCAGACTGCGGGCTCGCCCCGGGCCTCGCGAACGTGATGGCCGAGCAGCTGATACGAACGGCTGCCGAGGGCCCCATCGACTCGATCCAGATGCGGGTCGGCGCGCTCCCGCAGGAACCGATCGGCGCCCTCGGCTACCAGCTCGCCTTCAACCCGGCCGGGCTCATCAACGAGTACGCCGAACTGTGCGAGGTGATCGAAAACGGCGAATACACGACGGTGCAGCCGCTCTCGAGGTTCGAGGAGGTTGCGTGGGATGGTTGGGGGCCGCTCGAAGCGTTCTCGACTGCGGGAGGGACCTCGACGATGTGCGTCGCGCACGAGGGCCGCGTCCAGTCGCTCGAGTACAAGACGCTTCGCTTCCCAGGCCACGGCATGGTGTTCCGTGCCCTGTACGAGGCGGGACTCATGGACGAGCGGCCCCGACGCTACGGGCGGGTCGAGGTCGCACCAAGGCAGGTGCTCCTCGACGCGCTCGACCGGTCACTCCCCCGCGATGCTCCTGACGTCGTCCTGGTCAGGGTGTGGCGAGTCCAGGACGGTCGGACGACGACGATGCAGATCGTCGACAAACAGCACGGCGCCTATTCGGCACTGGCACGGACTACGGCGTTCCCCGCTACAGCACTCGCAGATCTGATCGCGAAAGGCGTGGTGAACGAACCCGGCGTCCTGACCATGCATGAAGCCGTGCGCGGATCGGACCTGCTTCCCGAGTTGACCTCGGTCGGCATCAACGTCGAAGCGAGCTGACTCAGGCCAACTCAGACCTTGGGGCTGTAGCCGATCTTGTCGCCGGTATCGACATCGAAGAAGTGGAGCTTCGAGCAGTCGATGACGAGATCAACGCGGGACCCGTCAGGGACGGAAACGTCCGCGCTGACACGGGCCGTGAACTTCGTCGAATCGCCGAGCGAGTCGACGTCGGTGTCAGAGTCTGCGAGCAGCTCTTCGATGTCCGGCGTGATGACTGGCGGCGACGACAGGTTGAAGTGCACGTACGACTCCGACCCGAGGAGCTCGTTCACGTCGGTCGTGACGCTGATCGTCCGATCCGGCGACGCACCGGCGACCCGGGCATCCTCAAGCGCCGACGGGCGGATGCCGACGACGATCTGCTTGTCCATGTAGGCCTCGATGCCGGGGTGGGCGTCGAGTGCTGCACCGTCGACGCGAACCGACTTGTCAGCGAAGTCGAGCCACGTCTCGCCATCGGACTTCCGAAGCTTCCCGTAGACCATGTTCATCGCGGGTGAGCCGATGAATCCGGCAACGAACAGGTTCGCCGGGTTGTTGTAGAGCTCGGTCGGCGGCGCGACCTGCTGGAGGTTGTACGGCCGTTTCGCCGAAACGGGCCTGAGGACGGCGACACGATGGCCAAGCGTCATCGCCTCGACCTGGTCGTGCGTGACGTAGACAGTGGTGGTTCCGAGGCGGTTGTGGAGCCTGCCGAGCTCGGTGCGCATCTGGACGCGGAGCTTGGCGTCGAGGTTCGAGAGCGGCTCGTCCATCAGGAACGCCTTCGGCTCACGCACGATGGCGCGGCCCATCGCGACACGCTGCCTCTGACCACCCGAGAGCGCCTTCGGTTTGCGGTCGAGGTAGTCCGTGATTTCGAGCACCTCAGCGGCCTGGCGAACCCGCTCGTCGATGTCGTCCTTGGCCATCTTGCGCAGCTTCAACCCGAACGCCATGTTGTCGAACACCGACATGTGCGGGTAGAGCGCGTAGTTCTGGAACACCATCGCGATGTCCCTGTCCTTCGGCGGGACATCGTTGACGACCTTGTCGCCGATCGACATCTTGCCCTCTGAGATGTCTTCGAGGCCGGCGATCATGCGAAGCACGGTCGACTTCCCACAGCCCGAAGGGCCGACCAGCACCAAGAATTCGCCATCGGCGACCACCAGATCAACCGAACCGACAGCCCGTGTCCCGTCTGGATAGATCTTGCCGACATCCTCGAGTGTGATCGTTGCCATGAACCGTCCTTCTACGCGCTCGGACGATCGTACCACTTTCGGCGATTCGGGCCCGGCGCGCCACGGCTCAAGGAGACATCGTCACTACTGTTTGCCCATGAACGCTCCCAAGGTTGCAGTGATTCCTGGCGGAACCGGTTCCGTCGGTCGCTGCCTCGTCCCCAAGCTCATCTACGACGGGTTCAACGTCGCCGTGACCTACCTCATACCGGAAGAGGCAACGGCGCTCGAGGAACAGATGGACCTCGACGAGGACCGGCTCATCGTGCGCCGGGTCGACTGCGTCGACGGTGACGCCGTGGACCAGTTCTTCCAGGAGGCCTACGACGCGTTCGGCCCGATCAACATGATGGCGTCGCTGGTCGGCGGCTGGGCGGGCGGACGCGACGTGGCAGAAACCGACGACGTGCGTTTCGAGCGCATGCTCGACCTGAACCTCCGCACGGCATGGAATGCCGCGCGAGCCGCGATCCCGCGCATGTCGGAGGACTGGGGACGCATCATCCTGATGGGTTCCAAGCACGCCGCCGACACGCCTGGAGGCCAAGCGGCCTACAACGTCGCGAAGGCCGGGGTCAAGGCGCTCGCGCACTCGATCGCCATCGAGTTGCTCGATACGAACACCACGGCGAATTCCGTTCTGCCGTCAGTGATCAACACCGAAGCGACACGGCGTGCTCTCCCGTATGCGGATTACGTGAATTGGCCCCAGCCAGAGCAAATCGCACAGGTCATCGCGTTCCTCGGAAGCGAGGCGTCCGCGGTGATCAATGCTGGCTACGTTCCCGCGTGGGGTTCGGCCGCCATTTGACCTCGAATGCGGCGGACCGGGATGGCGAAGGCCATTTCGACGTCGCCATCGTCGGGTCAGGCTTCGGCGGAAGCGTCGCAGCCCACCGTCTCACCGAAAAGGGCTATCGCGTCGCCGTCTTCGAGACCGGCAAGCGCTGGAAGACCGAAGACTTCCCGGACACGAACTGGAACCTTCGCAAGTCGATGTGGTTCCCGAGGATCGGCCTCAAGGGAATCCTGAGGCTCACCCTGCTCAAGCACGTGATGGCGCTCTCGGGCGTCGGGGTCGGTGGTGGCTCCCTCGTCTACGCGAACACCCACTATGAGCCGAAGCCCGCGTTCTACCGCGACCCGCAGTGGTCGTCTGTCGCAGACTGGGAGGCAGAGCTCGCTCCCTTCTTCGACGAGGCACGGCGCATGCTTGGCGTGACGATGAATACGCTCGACACTCCGGCGGACAACGTGCTGCGCAGGGTCGCCGTCGAGCTGGGTGTCGAGCACACGTTCGTGAACACTCCGGTGGCCGTGTACTTCGGAGGCAGCGACGAAACGAACGGAGATCCTTACTTCGGCGGCGAGGGACCACCACGGTCGCCATGTGTGGGGTGCGGGAACTGCATGGTTGGATGCAGGTACAACGCAAAGAACACACTCGACAAGAACTACCTGTGGTTCGCGGAGGGGGCCGGTGCGCAGGTGTTTCCGGAGCACCAGGTGGTCGACCTCGAGGAGGACGCAACCGGCTGGACGATCACCACCAGACGACCGGGGATCGGTGGCCCCACCCGAACGTTCACTGCCGATCAGGTCGTGCTGTCGGCCGGTGCACTCGGAACGACACGGCTGTTGCTCGAGCTCGCCGAACGTGGCCGACTTCCGTGCCTCTCCGATCAGGTCGGATATCAAACCCGCACCAACAGCGAAGCGATCGTCGGGGCCGTTGCGCGAAGCACGGACGTCGACTACTCCGAAGGCGTAGCGATCACGTCGTCGATCCATCCCGATGAGCACACCCACATCGAGCCCGTCAGATACGGCAAGGGATCCAACGCTCTCGGCCTGCTCGCGACGGTGCTGGTGGACGGCGCCGTCGGAATCCCACGCCAGGTCCAGTTCCTCAAGCAGGTCGTTCGCCACCCCCTCAAGTTCCTCCGCTCGCTCTCGGTGTGGCGGTGGTCAGAACGGACGGTGGTCCTGTTGGTGATGCAGACCCACGACAACAGCATCCGACTCTTCAGGAAGCGCGGCCCGTTCGGAACCCGCTTGACCTCCGGT
>QJWC01000032.1 GCA_003235475.1 Acidimicrobiia bacterium
TCGAGCGGCCCCGTCACGATCGAGTCCAAGCCGTCGCGGATAGTGTCGATCTCGCCGACATCGACAGAGGTGCTCTTCGCGATCGGAGCCGCGGATCAGGTGGTTGCCGTTGACAGCCTTTCGGACTTCCCGGAGGGGACGCCCATCACGGAATTGTCCGCGTTCAACCCGAGCGTCGAGGCGATCGCTGCGTTCGAGCCGGATCTCGTGTTCCTCTCCTTCGACCCGGGCGACATCATCGCCGGACTCGAGGCCCTCGGCATCCCCGCAGTGCTGCACTCGGCCCCTTCCGACCTCGAGGGCGCCTATCGGCAGTGGGAGCAGACGGGTGTCGCCACTGGGCACGTCGCGGAGGCCGCCCTTCTGGTCGCCGAAGTCGAAACGTCGATCGCGCTGGCTGCGAACAGCCTGCCGAGCGAGGCAGAGTTCCTGACCTACTACTACGAACTGGATCAGTCGCTCTACAGCGCCACGTCATCAACGTTCATCGGCGACGTCCTTTCTGTGACGTCGATGCGCAACATCGCAGACGAAGCGGACGAGGACGGGTACGGCTATCCCCAACTGTCGTCCGAATACGTCATCTCGTCCGACCCCGACCTGATCCTGCTCGCAGACGCGAAGTGCTGTGGACAGACTCCCGAGACGGTGGGTGACCGTTCCGGTTGGGGGGCGATGAGGGCGGTCACGAGGGACCAGATCGTGCTGCTCGACGACGACATCGCGTCGCGATGGGGTCCTCGCGTGGCCGACCTCGTCCAACAGGTCGTTGACGCGATCCTCAAGTTCGAACGCGTCGGTTCGTGAACGCAGGCCGGCCACGCGCCGCGCGATTCCCGTGGTGGTGGCTCGGGGCAGCGTCGGCCGTCCTCGTCGCGGTGACCGCTGTCGCGATTGGGACAGGACCGTTCGACGTCCCGTTCACGGGCATCGTCAAGTCAATGGTCGACCGGTTGCCGTTCGTGTCCGTCGACTCTGGCCTCGACCGAACGAGCGACGCGATCCTCTGGGAGATCCGGCTTCCGAGGGTGGTTCTGGGCGTCATCGTCGGTTCGATGCTCTCAGCGGCGGGCGCGGCGTACCAGGGGGTCTTCAGGAACCCCCTGGCCGATCCGTATCTGCTCGGGGCCGGGGCGGGGGCCGGGCTCGGCGCGACGCTCGCGATCGTCTACGGGCCGGATGTCAGCGGATGGGTGATCGACCCGATACCGCTCGCGGCGTTCGTCGGAGCGATCGTCGGGGTGGGGCTCGCCTACATCCTCGGGTACACGGTGCGATCAGGGCGTACCGCCGTGACGCTGATCCTTGCTGGCGTCGCGGTCGCCGCCTTCCTCACGGCGGTCCAGACCTTCGTCCAGCAGCGAGAGAGCGAGTCGCTTCGTGAGGTCTACGGCTGGATCCTGGGGAGCCTCGCCACCTCCGGGTGGGACCAGGTGCGGCTGGTGTTTCCCTACGTCCTGGTTTCCCTCGCGGTGATCGTGTTCGGCCGGCGGCTCATGGACGTCCTGTCAGTCGGGGACACCGAAGCATCGTCCCTCGGGGTCGAGCCAGCCCGCGTCAGGGGTGTGCTCGTTGCGGCGGCGACGCTCGGCACTGCAGCCGTCGTGGCGGTGACGGGCCTGATCGGGTTCGTCGGGATCATCGTTCCCCATACCGTCCGGCTGCTGACCTCGGCGTCGTATCGGGTCGTCGTACCGCTCTCGATCGTGCTCGGCGGCGCGTTCCTCGTCGGGGCGGACATGCTCGCCCGCACGGTGCAGGCACCCGTGGAGGTGCCGATCGGCGTCGTCACCGCCTTCTTCGGTGCCCCGTTCTTTGCAGTCGTGTTGCGAACGAGCAAGGCGGTCGTTTCGTGAGCGGCGCGGTCGAGGTTCGCGGTGTCTCGGTCGTGTACGGAGGTACGACCGTCCTCGATGACGTGTCGCTCTCGGTCGACCGGGGATCGTGGATGGGGGTGCTCGGGCCGAACGGTGCGGGCAAATCGACCCTGCTGAGGGTGATCGCCGGCGAACGACCAACGGCTGGTGCTGTGGCGGTCGTCGGCGACGACATCGGTGCCCTGACCGCGAGACGGCGAGCGCATCGCGTCGCCTACCTCCCGCAGTCGCCGACATATCCGAGGGGGATGACCGTGTTCGACTACGTGCTCCTCGGACGGACGTCACACATGGGACGCCTCGCGGCGGAGTCGAGCGGCGACATCGAGTTCGTGTGGGAGGCGATTCGGGCCCTTGACCTCGAGATCCTCATCGCACGGGACGTTGCAACCTTGTCGGGAGGCGAGACACAGCGCCTCGCCCTCGCACGCGCCATCGCACAGCGAGCGCCTGTCCTCGTGCTCGACGAGGCGACGGCGTCGCTCGATGTGGCTCGGCAGCATCAGGTGCTCGAGTTGATCGACCAGCTCAGAACCGAGCGGGAGCTCGCGGTGGTGTCCGCGGTCCACGACCTCACGGCGGCTGGCCAGTTCTGCGACCGGGTCGCCCTTCTCGACGGGGGGAGGCTGAGGTCGATCGGAACGCCGAGCGAGGTGCTCACGGAGGATCTCCTTGCCGACGTGTACGAACCGGGGATCAGGGTGCTCACCATCGATGGCGAAACCGTGGTTGTATCCATGAGGGAGAAGGAGAAGTCCACATGACCGATCGGCGCAGGGGGCTCGTCATCGTCAACACGGGCGATGGCAAGGGCAAGTCGAGTTCAGCGTTCGGAGTGATGCTGCGCGCCGTCGCGCGGGGATGGAAGGTCGTCGTCATCCAGTTCATCAAATCGGACAAGTGGAAGACCGGAGAGCGCAAGATGGCCGAGGAGCTCGGCGTCGACTGGATCGTCGGTGGAGACGGCTTCACGTGGGAGTCCGAGGACATGGAGGCGACCACGAAGGCCGCCCAGGACGCATGGACCCGCGCATCAGGGCTGATCGCTTCCGGGGAGTACGACCTCGTCATCCTCGACGAAGCGACCTATCCCGTCACGTTCGGCTGGATCGACGTCGATCAGGTCGTCGATGCCATCACCGCTCGACCACCGCACGTGAACGTGGTGGTGACCGGACGCGATGCGCACGAGCGCCTGATCGATGCGGCGGACACCGTGACCGAGATGCGGAAGGTCAAGCACGCGTTCGACGAGGGGATCCCTGCACGCAAGGGCCTGGACTTCTAGGAAGCCCCTGTATCAGGCGACGACCGTGTCGAACAGCACGCCGACGCCGTACGCGAGCACTCCGCCGAGGAGCCCGAGCGCGAGATTCTCAGCACCTGACCGGTAGGGATTCTTCCTCGTTTGGATCGTCTTGGCTGCGCCAACGGCGAACAGTCCGATCCCTGAAAGGATTGCGGCGAGGATCAACCCAGTGCGCGTGCTGTCGACGAACATGAACGAGACGACGGACGGGAGCGCACCTGCGAGGAACAGGAGGCCGCTCGTTGCGGCGGCGGCGAGGGGGTTTCTCCTCTCCTTGTCGACGATGCCGAACTCGAGCGCGGCCTGCATGTTCAACATCGCGTCCTCGTCGCTGTCGATGATTTCGACGACCGTGTCGAGATCCGTCCCTGACAATCCGCGGGCCTCGAGCATGTCCCGCAGCTGATTCCGCTCGTGGTCCCTGTGGTGGATCAGGTGGTACTTCTCGAGCTCGAGCTCCGCGTCGAAGACCTCTTCTTGCGACTTTGTGGCGATGTACTCGCCGATCGACATCGAAATGGCGCCGGCGACGGCGCCGGCGACCCCGGTGAGGAGGACCTGGGTCGCGGTCAGTTGGCCGCCGACGACCCCGGACACGAGCAGGAAGGTCGAGACGAGCCCGTCGTTGACGCCCAGGATGATGTCGCGCATGTACTGGCGGGTTGCCCCGATGTGGGGCTGGTAGTCAGGAGGCGGCTCGAGTTCGTTCATCGTCGGGAAGTTTACGGGGGACGCTCGCGCCCCGGTCAGGATTCTCCGGATGGCCGGAGCTCATAGACCTTGATGGTGCGGTCCGTGATCTCGCGGTATCGCTCGTATCCGGGCCAGATCGCATCGAATGATGCCCAGAGCGCCTCTGCCTCGTCCTTGGGAAGGCGCTTGGCAAACACCGGGGTCATGGCGTCGTCGACCCGGAGTTCGGCGCGCGGGTCAGCGTCGAGGTTCAAGGTCCACGCAGGGTGGCGTTCCGTTCCGTAGTTGGTGCCGATCACAGCGGGGTGGCCATCGGGCGTAATGACGTAGATCAGCGGAACCGTGTGCCGCCTTCCGCTCTTTCTGCCGGTGGTCGTCAGGTAGCACAGGGGAGCGCCCATGATCCTCGACGTCGGTGCCCATCCGATCTTCCCCAGGACGTTGTCGAGAGGAGTGAGGAAGGCACGCATCGTTCGACGAAGCCACTCGGTCTTCGCGAACTTCCGGATCGTGCGGCTGATCGAATTCACGCCGCGATCGTACATGGTGACCCTTGCCAGTCGTCTAGCGTGGTGGGCATGGAGGAGCCTGGAACCGAAGAACCGCAGGAGCCAACTCCGTCCGTGCCCGCGCCGCGGGTTGACCCGGCCTCATATCCGCCTTCTCCGCATTGGAGCGCCGACGCGAAGCTGCTCGTCGTGGGCATGCTGTTCATCCTCAGCCTCCTCGGCCTGTACCTCGTTCGCAATGTGCTGGCAATCGCCGCGCTCGCTTCGTTGATCGCCTTCCTCGTCGCGCCTCTGATCAGGATCGCTCACCGCCGGTTCCACGTCCCAAAGGGTCTCGCACTCCTCCTCGCATACTCGGTCGTCTTTGTCGGCACTCTCGCGTTCGGGTTCCTCCTCGCGCGGTCGATCGTGGCCTCGATCGTCGAGCTCGACCCCATAGGTCAGGTGGAGGACGCACGGGACTGGCTGATCAAAGAGGCTGGCGAGGACGGCACGATCATCGTGTTGGGTCTCACGATCGATGTCAGAGGTGTCATCGCCGATCTCGGAACCGCTGGCGACGCGGATGGGGAAGTGATCCTGGACGCCGAGGCCCTCCTCGAGTACCTGGGCCGCGGTCTGTCGGGTGTCCGCACCGTTCTCGGGCTCTTCACTGCGATCGTGACGTCCGCGATCGTCACGATCCTCGTTGCGATGTATCTCAACGCGGACAGCGGAAGGATGCACAGCGCCGTCATCAGACAGCTCCCGCCTGGCTACGAGCGTGACGGGCTGATGATGATGCGGGCACAAAAGCGGGTGTGGCGCGGATACCTGTACGGACAGCTCGTGAACTCGCTGATCACCGGAACGCTCGTGTTCATCGTCCTATCGCTCGTTGGCCTTCCCGGCGCGTTCCTGATGGGGTCGATCATGGTCGTACTGAACATGATCCCGACGTTTGGTCCGATCCTCGCTGCCATCCCTGGCGTGCTGGCGGCCCTCATCTCCGGGTCGACGCAGTTCCCGGACCTCGAGCGATACTGGTTCGCCCTCGTCGTTGCTGGCATCTACCTGGTCGTCGTTCAGGCGCAAGCGAACATCATCGCCCCGAGGGTGATGGGGACGGCGGTGCGGCTGCGGCCGTCGGTTGTGCTCCTCGGCCTCCTCGTGGGGTTCCACGTCGGCGGGTTTCTGGGATCATTGCTCGCGGTCCCGATCATCGCCTCGATCAGGGACGTCTGCGTGTACCTGTGGGACAAGCTGATCGACCGCGACCCGTACCCGCTCGAGGAGTCGACGGCGCCGCAACCAATCGGGGACGATGTCTGACGTCTACGAGGCGGATGTGGTCGTGGTGGGCGCTGGCCTCGGAGGCCTCTCGTCGGCACGACACCTCCAGGAGGCTGGCCACTCCGTCGTGGTCGTCGAAGGCCACTCGAAGCCCGGCGGGTACGCCCACTTCTTCCGCTGGGAGGGCTTCCGGTTCGAGGTTGCGCTCCATGCGCTGGACGGGTTGGGGCCCGGGGGCTGGGCGCGACGCAACTTCGAGACACTCGACATCCTCGACCGTGTCGAGTTCAACAGGCTCGATCCGTTCTACACGGTGCGGTTCCCCGACTTCGAGGTCACGGTCCCCGGCGACCTCGCGGGTTACTTGGACGAGATCGGCCGAGTGTTCCCGGAAGAGCTTTCGGGCGCGAAGGAGCTGTTCGCCGAGATCGAGCGGGTGGCGCACGACCTGAGCGCGTATGGCAGGGATCGCGCCGCAGGCGATCGCGTGCCGATACACGAGATGCCGGCGAGATATCCGCACATGGCTGCGGCGTTCGGGTCGAGCTGGTCGGACTTCCTCGGCCGGTTCATCAAGTCCGAAGAGGCAAGGGCGCTGCTCTCGACGCTCTGGGGATACCTCGGGCTCCCACCCTCCAGGCTGTCCGCCGGCCTGATGGCCATGACCCTGCACTCGTACCACACAGGCGGTGCGTGGTACCCGACAGGCGGATCGGGCACGATGTCATGGAAGATCGTCGAGGCGATCGAGGAGCGGGGCGGTGTGGTCCTGCTCCGCAATGAGGTCCGAGGCATCGACCTCTCGGATCCGCTGGGGGTCAAGGTCACGACGTCGCGGGGTATCGAGGTTCGTGCGAAGGCGGTGATCTCCAACGCGAGCCCCCGCAGCACCCTCGACCTCATCGAGGGCCCTCCGGTTGACGACGCATGGGCGCGGGACGTCGGATCCGAGGCGCCGGCGTTGTCGAGCATGGTCGTGCACCTGGCCCTCGACCGGGACGTCGCCGCCGAGGGGTGGGACCACCACGAGTTCTTCGACATGGTCAGCTACGACCTCGAAGCCGAGTACGAAGCGGTCCTCGAAGGGCGATTCGAGGACGTCTCGATGATCGTGTCGAACTACACGGTGGTCGACCCGTCGTGTGCCCCGCCTGGGGGTTCCGTTCTCGCACTCACCGTGCTCGCACCATGGGACTACCGAGACGTGTGGGGTACGGGCGGGGACCGCACGAACTATCGGGTGAATCAGGGATACATCGACGTCAAACAACAGGCGGGCGAGATTCTCATCGAGCGAGCGGAGGCGTTCATCCCGGGCCTGCGTGACTCCATCCTCGAGATGCGCATCGGAACGCCGCTCACGAATGCGCGCTACGTGCGACAGCCATCGGGGAGCCTCTATGGGCGCGAGCAGACCGTGATGAGCCAGATGAACCGACGCGGCCCTCGCACACCAATGGAGAACGTGTTCCTCGCTGGGGCGTGGGTCGGAGGAGGCGGCATGACGCCTGCGATCGACTCTGGACGAACAGCAGCTAGGGCCGCGGCTCGCTACCTCGGTTCGGTCTCGGCCTAGCTCGAGCTTTCGATGAAGGCACGGAGGTCGGCCCCGAGCTTCTCGATCGATTCCCGGTGGACGTACATCATGTGTCCGGCGTAGAAATACGACACGTCGACGTTGTCACGCAGGCCATCCTCGATGCCCAGATGGGCGAGTGTGTACTCCGTCGCGAAGTAGGGCGTCGCCAGGTCGTAATAGCCGCTCGCGACGTAGACCCTCATCCCCGGGTTCTTCGTCATGGCGTCTCTGAGGGTCTCGGACACATCGACGTAGGTGTTCTCGAAGGTGTCGTACTTCCACGGCCACACCTTGGCGTTGAGGATCTCGTACACGAGGTCGCTCTCGTACCCGAGATCCCGGCGGATGTAGTCGTTGAGCGTCGACGTGTACGCAGCCATCCACACGTCGAGGGACGGGTCGTGTTCGAGCATCGAGCCGACGGTGTACCGGTCGACGCCCTTGTACCGCGAGTCGAGCCTGCCGATGGTGACGCCCTGGTCGCGGAGGAGTTCCTTCATGAAGTGGAACTTCTCGATGCGAAGATCCGACTGGCGGACGAAGTCGATGTCGAGCCCCGTGTACTCGGACAGCCGAGCGGCGATCTCCTCGAACTTCATGCGATCGAGCCGCGAACCCTTCTGAAGGGCGAGGAGGTAGTCGCTCTCTGCGAACTCCTCGACCTCGCCGAGCAGGTCGACGAGATCCCGCGCCTGGAGTTCGTCGCTCAGCGCACCGTGGAACCACGCCGCGGCCGCGTAGCTCGGCAAATAGACGACGTATGGGAGGTCGTTGCCACGATGGAACGTCCACGTCTTGCTGTCGAGCGCGATCGTTTGGAAGCTGAGCACCGAGCTGATCAGGATCACGCCGTTGAGGTAGATGCCGTAGCGCGTCATGAGGTGCCCAGCAAGGCCTGCGGAACGCGTTGTCCCGTAGCTCTCGCCGCCCACGTATTTCGGCGACGACCAGCGGCCGAACCGAGTCAAATACATCCTGATGAACGCACCAACCGACTCGATGTCCTTCTCGAATTGGTGGTAACTCCGCTCCTCGTCCTTCTCGATCGCCCTGGTGTACCCCGTCGAAACCGGGTCGATGAACACGAGGTCGGCGTGGGTGAGGAGGGTCTGGTCGTTGTCGACGAGGCGCGCGGGCAGCTTCTCGAGATTGCCCTTGTCATCGAGCGCAACGCGCTTCGGGCCGAAGATGCCGAGGTGGAGCCATACCGATGAAGATCCGGGGCCGCCGTTGAACGCGAAGACGATCGGGCGCTCTGCCGGATCGGCTCCGTCCTTCGTGTAGGCCGTGAAGAAGAACGATGCCTTCTTCGTGTCGTCGTCTTCCTTCAGGACGATTCGGCCAGCGGTCGCGGTGTATGCCAGCTCCTCGCCGTCCACCGTGATGGTGTGCGAGGTCTCGGAGACGGCGTCCTCGTGATGTTCAGGCGGCTTCTTGTCCTCGGCTTTGTCAGACTTCGACTCGTCGGCCTTCTTGGCGTCCTTCTCTTTGTCGTCGGCCATCCCGTCGCCTTTCTCGGTTCAAGCTGTCGCGTGACGTTAGAAGGCGGGTGTCACCTAGGTATCGGTACGTCAGTCCTCGTCGTAGTCAGCGGCGTGAGCTGCGATCGCCTGCACGATCTCGGCGTTCGCGAGGGTCGTGACGTCGCCGAGGGCGCGGTGGTCCGAGATATCACGAAGCAAGCGGCGCATGATCTTGCCGCTGCGTGTCTTCGGGAGATCGGGGGTGAAGACGATGGATTTCGGCTTCGCGATGGCGCCGATCTTGGCGCCCACGTGGTTCCGAAGCTCGTCGTGGAGTTCCTTGGACTCGTCGTATCCCGTTCGCAGCGTCACGAATGCAGCGATCGCCTGCCCTGTGAGCTCGTCCTGTGCACCGACGACGGCAGCCTCGGCCACCGCGGGATGCGAGACAAGCGCTGACTCCACCTCCATCGTCGAGATCCGGTGCCCGGATACGTTCATCACGTCGTCGACCCGACCGAGGACCCAGAAGTAGCCGTCCTCATCGAGCTTCGCCCCGTCGCCTGCGAAGTACCGGCCGGGATACCGCGCCCAGTATGTGTCGATATACCGCTGGTCGTCGCCATACAGGGATCGCAGCATCGAGGGCCAGGGTTCGGGGATCGTGAGGAACCCGCCGCTTCCTTCGGGGAGCACGTTCCCATCGGTGTCGACGATCTCGGCGGTCAAACCGGGAAGCGGCCTCGTGGCCGAGCCGGGCTTCGTCGTGGTCACGCCGGGGAGGGGCGAGATCATGATGCCACCGGTCTCGGTTTGCCACCAGGTGTCAACGATCGGGCATCGCTCGCCTCCGATGTTCTCGTGGTACCACATCCACGCTTCAGGGTTGATCGGCTCGCCGACCGTACCCAGGAGGCGAAGACTCGAGAGGTCGTGGCGCTCCGGGTACTCGGTGCCCCACTTCATGAAGGCACGGATGGCCGTCGGCGCCGTGTAGAAGACCGTGACCCCGTATTCCTCGACGATCGACCACAGCCGATCCTTCTCTGGGAAGTCCGGTGTTCCCTCGTACATCACGCTCGTCGTGTGGTTGGCGAGCGGGCCGTACACGATGTAGGTGTGTCCGGTGACCCATCCGATGTCGGCAGCACACCAGTAGACGTCGGTCTCGGGCTTGATGTCGAACACGAGGGAGTGGCTCGTCACAGCCCCCGTCAGGTACCCGCCGATGGTGTGCACGATGCCCTTTGGCTTCGCGGTGGTCCCCGACGTGTACAGGATGTAGAGGAGATCCTCCGCATTCATGACCGCCGCAGGGCATTCGGTGGATTGCCCAGCGACGAGATCGTGCCACCAGATGTCGCGGCCCTCGGTCATGGAGACGTCCTGCGCCGTTCGTCGCACGACGATGCAGTGTTCGATGGTCGGTGAGGATTCCATGGCCGCGTCGCAGTTGTCTTTCAGGGGAACCGTCGCACCCCTGCGCCATGCGCCGTCGCAGGTGATCAGGAGCTTCGCCGACGCGTCCTCGACACGGTCGATGATTGCGTCCGCGCTGAAGCCGCCGAAGATGACCGAGTGGGCCGCGCCGATGCGCGCAC
The DNA here is from genome assembly GCA_003235475.1 of Acidimicrobiia bacterium. Classification (GTDB taxonomy): domain Bacteria; phylum Actinomycetota; class Acidimicrobiia; order Spongiisociales; family UBA5794; genus SZUA-442. The sequence continues at coordinate 10,304 of QJWC01000032.1, forward strand.
ACGCGAGCATCGCGATGGCGAGTTCGGGAACCATCCCCATGTAGATCGCGACCCTGTCCCCCTTCCCGATGCCGATGGACGTGAGGCCATTCGCGAAACGCGCCACCTCGTCCGCGAGGTCCCGGTACGTGAGCGTCCGCTTGTCACCGGGCTCTCCGATCCAGTGATACGCGACCTTGTCGCCTCCGGCGGCGAGGTGCCGGTCGAGGCAATTGGCGGTGATGTTCAGTTCGCCGTCGGTGAACCACTTGAAGAACGGCGGGTTGGAGTCGTCGAGCGCGACCGTCGGTTCCGTGACCCAGGTCACCCTCGTGAGGGCCTGCTCCATCCAGTACCCGACGCGGTCGGCGTCGGCCTTGGCGTACAGGTCGGGCTGCGCGTTCGCCTTGGCGGCGAATCCGGGAGGTGGTGGGAAAGTTCGTTCCTCGCGGAGCAGGTTCTCGATGCTCGTGTCGCCCATGCGTTTCCCCGTTTCGTCGCTACCCCCATTCTCGCGGCGTTCGCGCGACGTGCGAAACTGAGGTCGCGGCGTGGCAGGTAGATTGCGGCTCCGAGGAAGGAGCTCGACATGTGTTGCCTGTTCGCCGTGATGGCCGTCATAGGGCCCCGATTCGCGATCATCGTGTGGTGGATATTCGATCAGGCACGTTGGCAGGCGGCGTTCTCGAGCTTCTGGGTCGCGTTCATCGGTTGGCTGGCGGTTCCGTGGACGACCCTCGCGTACGCACTCGTCTTCCCTGGTGGGGTCCAAGGTTTCGACTGGGTGGTCGTCGTGCTCGCGGTCCTCGCTGACCTCTCGTCGTGGTCTGGCGGCAGCATGCACCGCCGCTGGCGGTAGGCCGTCGTTCCACGGAACCGGCCGTGAGCCCTCGCGTCGCTCAGATTTCGCGTACGCTCGTGATGTGAGGTCCAAAGGGAGAGGTCTTCTCACCGCGGCTGCGGTGATGGCGGTGCTCGTTTCTTCGTGCACACCGTCGGATTCGACGCCGTCCACCACCACCACGCAGCCACCAGCCACGACGACGACCGCTGCCCCACCGTCCACGACCACGACCACGATCGATCCCGCGCTCGCCGAACCGCTTCCCTTCGACCCCGACGTCGTCCAAGGGCAGCTCGAGAACGGCTTGACGTACTTCATCAAATACAACGACTCGCCTGGGGGTAGGGCAGAGCTGCGCCTCGCAGTGAACGCCGGATCCCTCAACGAGGACGAGGACCAGGCAGCCACGGCCCACTTCCTCGAGCACATGATGTTCAACGGCACGACGCGGTTCCCACGTAACGAGCTCACCGACGTGCTCGAGTCGTTCGGCCCCAGGTTCGGTCCCGACATCAACGCGTACACGTCGTTCGACGAGACGGTGTATCAACTGTCCCTGGCCACGGATGACGAACTCCTCGACCTCGGTATGGACGTGCTTCGCGAGTGGGCATCCGAAGCGACGCTGACGGAACAGGATGTGATCGAGGAGCGAGGAGTGGTCCTCGAGGAGTGGCGGTTGAGGGACGAGGGCCTCTCTGGACGGGTCCAGGATGCGCTCGAGGAGCTGCTCCTCCCAGGCACGCCGTACGAGGGAAGGTTGCCGATCGGGAACGCGGACGCGATCCGGGCCATGGACAGGGAGACGCTCGCGGCGTTCTACGAGAAGTGGTATCGACCGGACCACATGGCTGTGATCGCGGTCGGGGACTTCGACGTCGAGGACATGGAGGCCCGCATTCAGGATGCGTTCGGCTCGATGGAACGGCCGACGGAAGATGTCATGGACCCGGTGCCCGGAGTACCCCCGAACGAAGTGGCAGCCACGACGCTCGGCGATCCCGAAGTCGCGCTGGCATCGATCCAGGTCTACTGGCCGACCGCCTCGGGCCCACAGGACACGGTGGGTTCGGCACAGGCTGACATCGTCCACGTGCTGGCTGGGACGATTCTGGGTACGAGGTTGAACGACGACGCCCTCCGCGGAAACCTTCCGCTTCTGAGCGCAGGCACCGGCGAGGGCGAGTGGGCTCGAGGATTCGCGCTGTCAACGCTCACCGTCACGAGCAAGCTCGACGACGTCGACGAGGCCGCACAGGCGATCGCAGTTGAAATCGAGCGGATACGACAGCACGGGTTCTCGGACCAGGAGTACGAGCGAGCATTCAAGGAGATCTCTGCGACCTCTGAGCAGCGGTTCGAGCAGAGCGAGACGGATCAGGACAGCCAATTCGCCGCGGGGCTCGTGGCACACTTCCTCGAGGGCGCAGCATTCGCGAGCGCGAAGCAGCGGCGCGACCTCGAGATCCAGATCCTCGACCGGATCACGAAGGAAACGGTCGAGCGGCACTTCGTGGACTTCATGGACGAGGTCGCACCGAAAATCATCGTGGTCGGGCCCGACGACAGCCCGCTCCCGTCCGTCGAGGCCATCGAGAAGGCGATCGCGTCGCCGGCCGCGACGTCACTCGCACCACGGGACGACCTTCCGGAGCTCGAGACGCTCATGAATCCGCCAGCACCGGTCCCTCCTCTGACCCTCGACGTCGATGAGACCTTCGGGTACGCCACGATCACGTGGGTGAACGGTGCGACGGTGTACCTGTGGCCGACCACGATCGCAGAGAACCTCATCACCCTGCGAGCCGTCAGCTTCGGTGGTACATCCGTGGTTGTTCCAGACGATGTCACGGAAGCGGAGTTGATCCCTGAGGTTGTGTCGAGAAGCGGGGTCGGGGAGGCCGACGCCGCGACGTACCAGCTCTTCACAGCCGACCGGGTCGTCTCAGCGTTCCCTTGGATCTCCGAGACGCGTGAGGGTGTCATCGGCACGGCAGCCACAGAGGATGCCGAAGCCATGTTGCAGACCGTTCACCTCCTCATGACGTCGCCGCGCTTCGACCAGGTTGCGTTCGACTCCGTGCTCGCCTCGTCGTACGCGGTCGACAAGACCCGCGCCGATGTCCCGAGTTACGCGATCGGGGATGCGCTCGATGACGCGTACTACTCGGGAGACCCACGATATGTGGACCCGCCGTCGAGGGCCGACCTCGACGGCTTCGTCCAGAGCCGCGCCATGGACATCTATCGCCAGAGATTCGGTAACGCGGGGGACTTCGCATTCGCGATCGTCGGCGACTTCGATCCGCCAACGATGGTGGATCTCGTCAGCCGGTACATCGGGTCCCTTCCCGGCACCGCGACCAGGGAGGACTTCGTCGACAATCAGCCACTTCCACCGCGAGAGGTACAGCAGATCACTGTGCGGGCAGGCACCGATCCACAGGGCGAGGTCCGCATGTACTTCACGAACGAGTTCGACCCGGATCTGAAGGACCGGCTCACGGGGGATCTCCTCCACCTGATCGTCAACGCACGCCTTCGGGACCGCATCCGTGAGGAATTGTCCGCCACATATTCGCCGTCGGCCGGGGTGTCGCTCCAGAGGGACCCCGATCCGTTTGTCGAGACGAACGTCAAGATCACAGGGGATCCAGAACGGCTCGATGAGATCGCGATAGCGGCACTCGATGAGCTCGACGACCTTGCGCGCAACGGGCCGACGCCTGAGCAGTTCGCGACGGCGGTGCAGCAACTCCGCACTGAGTTCGAGCTCATCAACAACGTCGAGCTCGCGAACTTTCTCACAGAGGCGTTCCTCTATCCGGACGAGCCCGTGGTGAACCTGCTGGACCGGTACGACGTCCTGGAGCAGATCACCGCAGCTGACGTGCGACGCCTCGCAGCTGTGGCCTACAACCCGAGACAGCGCATCGAGATCCACCTCGTCCCAATAGGGTTCAGCTGACGTGAGCGGTCCAAGGGCGAGCAAGGAAGATCCTCGCTTCACGCTTGTCGGGCCAGTCCTCGACTCTCCCGAGCCGATCCGCCTCGCCGAGTTCTATTCGGAGCTGCTCGGATGGCCCATCGCACGCAGCGAGGACCCCGCACTTGGTGAGCCATCTGAAGCGGGGTGGGCGCTCCTTCGCTCGCCCTCGGGTGATCGGAAGCTCGAGTTCCAGTGGGAACCGAACTACGTCGAACCAACGTGGCCCCCGGTGTCAGGCCAGCAACTGATGATGTCGCACCTTGACATAGGAGTCGACCAGCTCGGCGCAGGGGTGCAGCGGGCGACCGATCTCGGTGCGCGAGTGGCCGACCACCAACCGCAGGAGGGCGTCGTTGTGATGCTGGATCCCCACGGTCACCCGTTCTGCCTCTTCCCAATCGACGGCTAGGACCCTGCGAGCTTCTTCCACGCCAGATATCCGCCGACGAGGTCGGTTGCATTTGGGACACCGAGTTGCTGAAGGCGGGCAGCTGCCAGGGACGAGCTGTAGCCCTCGTTGCACACGACGATGACCTTCGCATCGGGGTCGATGTCCAGCCTCGTGTCGCTCGACGGAGCGAGGCGCCACTCGAGCACGGTGTAGTCCATCTCGATGGCTCCGGGGATCGACCCATCGGACGCCCTCCTTGCCGAATCCCGGACATCGACGACGACGGCTCCCGCGCTCATCTCTCGTTCCAGGTCCTCAGGCTCGACCCGTGCGAGGAGGCTGCGGGCGCGGGCCAGGTAGGTGTCGATCGTCGCTGGTTCTTCAGCGGGCATGGGTGGACGATACGTGATCGATCGGGAACGCGTCCCGCGCGGCAGCCAAACGGGGATAATGGCGGCCGCCCTGCGAACGGAGGAGACATGCAGCACGTCTGGACGCCGGTGAAGAAGGTTGCCGAGGCGACGTATGGGGCATTCGGCCCCGGCGCATTCGGAAAGCGCGCCGAGGCGTTTGCGAGATTCTTCGGCACGCCCCAATTCCTGATCTCGCAGACGATGGTCGTTGCGGCGTGGATCGTGGTGAATGCCGTGGCAGTGTCGCGTCGGTGGGACCCGTACCCCTTCATCCTGCTCAACCTGCTGTTCTCGCTCCAGGCTGCATATGCAGCGCCGCTGATCCTCCTCGCCCAGACGCGCCAGGCGGACCGGGACCGTGAGGTGTACGAGTCGGACTCACACCATCGCGGGATGATCGCCGAGGCTTCGCTGAGGCGCCAGGAAGAGATCATGGCCACCCTCGCTCGTCTCGAGGAACGGATCGACCATCAGGCATCCGCCGTGGAGGTCCTCGCGCGGCGGGCAACCGACGGGTAGGCGATTCAGTCGGACGCTGGCGGGCCGGGAGTCATCGGATCCGCAGGCAGTGGCTGCACCTCGGGGCGAGCACGCCTACGACGCCGCGCAGGGATGAGGTCCCGCATCTCCTCGAGCTTCCCGAAGCACAGCAACCGATCGTTGACCTCGAGAGTGCGGGAGACGTTCGGGTTAGGAATCACGGTGGTCCCCCGTGTCAACGTCAGGACGACAATGTCTCGTTCTCGGAGCCCGGAGTCGTGGATGGTCGATCCAGCGATCTCTGCGCCCTCTCTCACGAGCAACTCAGCCACGCCGTAGCCGGTGCTCACGGTGAGTCTCTGCCGGATGTCGAGGTCGGGGAAGGACACCTGGCTCCCGATGTAGTCGATGATCGCACCCGCGACATCGAGGTCGGTTGCCGTTTCGATGCCCTCGAGGCCCGGAGAGCTGTTCACTTCCATCACGAGCGGGCCGTCGTCACCCTCGAGCATGTCCACCCCGGCGACCCGGAGGCCCATGATCTGGGCCGACTGCACCGCAACCTTGGCATACGCGGGATCGAGGTCGACCACCTCGGTCGTGCCTCCTCGGTGGACGTTCGACCGGAACTCGTTCCCGACCGCGCGACGGCGCATCGCAGCGACGACCCGGTCGCCTACGACGAGGGCCCGGATGTCCCTGCCCCTGCTCTCGGCGATGAACTGCTGGATGAGGACGTTCTCCCGCTTGCTGTGCAGCGTTTCGATGACGGCCTCGGCAACGTGGTGGTCCGGCGCGAGGATGACGCCGATCCCCTGGGTGCCCTCCAGGAGCTTGATGACGACAGGTGCCCCACCGACCTGCTCGATTGCGGGCAGCACGTCCGCCCTGTCGCGAACGAACATCGTGCCCGGGATCTTGATGTCGTGCCGTGACAGGATCTGGATCGAGCGCAGCTTGTCCCGCGAGTTCGCGATGCCGGCAGCGGTGTTCGGCGTGTACACGTCCATCTGCTCGAACTGTCGGACGACGGAGAGTCCGAAGAAGGTGATCGAGGCTCCAATCCTCGGGAGGATCGCGTCGTAGTCGGGGAGCTGCTCGCCCCGATACTGCATGTCCGGCTCGCCGCCCGAGAGATCGATCGCGAACCGCAGGGTGTTGAGCACGCGAACGTCGTGACCGCGGTCGATGGCGGCAGCTCGCAGGCGTCTCGTGCTGTATGCCTGCGGTGCGCGGGAAAGGATCGCAAGCTTCATCAGAACTCCTTCGAGGCTGGCTTGTGGCCGAGGAGGTAGGAACGGCTCGGGTTCACGAAGAACCGGTCCCGAAGGGCGGAACGCCCGAGGAGCATCCGGTACCCCATGGCATCGCGTGATGTCAGTGTGAGCTCGATGGGCCATTCGACATCCCCAAGGCGGGCCCTGGTGATCACGGTGGGCCGATTCTCGGTCTTGCCATTGGACGAGCGGACCTTGCGGTATCGATGCACGCGGAGGGTCACTGGTACGGCGAAGCTCGACATCCGCTGGACCGGATGGAGCTCGAAATGGGCCTCCCGTATCCCGTCGCGCTCGACGACCTCGAGGCCGAAGGCATGAAGCGCCGAGGTCCGGGCACCGGTGTCGATTTTCGCGTTGATCGGGACGTCGGTCAGGTCGGGGAGTGCGAGGTATTCGCGCCACCCGACGACCGGACGCTGACGACGTGTTCGTGCCATCGTGGCAATCTACCAATCATGGCGACGGGTGATCGGGGCCGTCAGGCGTTGCCCGGCATGTGGCGAGCAAGGATCAGGAACCCGATCGCAAAGAACCCGAAGAGGCCGGGATAGCTGAAGAAGATGAGGCCCACGAGGCCACCGATGAGCCCGCCGACGAAGAGAACGAGCCCGAGGGTGTCCCATCGGTTGAACTCGTGCCCCTGTCTGGCGTTGATGAGCCGGGCACGCCAGCGATCCCAATCCATGGAACGACCGTAGTCGATCAAAGCGTGAAATTCTCTCGAGTCCGCTAGTCAAGGAGACGTTCGACACCGGACGCGCGAACGCGCGTGACCGCGATGCGAAGCGGAACCGAATAGTCGCTTGCGAACGAGGCGGGAGTCCATCCGAGGCCTGTGATCTGTGCGCCGTACTTGTCGACATATCCGGCAAGATGCTCAGCCGTGGGCATGTCCTCATCCACGCGCGCCGACCCTTCGATCGAGACGAGGGAGTGACCCTCTCGATCCGCCCTGAGCGCGAGCGCCACCCGTGGGTTCGAGGCGATGCTCCTGAGTCGACGGGCGTTCGGTCGGTTGTACACGACGAGGTCGTCGGCGTCCCTGTGGAACCACACGGGCGATGTCTGCGGTTGCCCGTTCTCCTTCACGGCGGTGAGAAGTCCGATCAGTTCCTGGTCGAGTAGCTGGATGAGGCCTTTTGTGTTGCTCAGCATGCGGTCACGGTACATCGACGCGGGCGCGCCTCATGACGCCCGGCGCCGATGTTCAAACGCTGCTGAGTGCGCTCAGAGATCAGGCGAATCCCAATTCGCATCGTTGCCCGATCGCTTGTGCAGGGCCTGCTCTGCCAGCTGCACCAGCCGGTGCCACTCCCTCTTGGCCGCGTGTGCATGCCGCTCGGCACGCCGGATCAACGCCGCGTCGCCCGACTCCTTGGCCTCCTCGAGGGCGTCCGTGGCGTCGATGTAGTCCTGATGAGCGCGTGCCTGCGCCGACTGTGGCTCGAAGTCGTCCATCCCTCCGAACGCTAGCCGCCGGGGAGCGGACGGCCCGCCCTGGTCTCCTACTGCTCCCTGCGGTCGACGTACTTGGACTGCTGGACTTTCATCGCCCGATAGTCCCTGGATGCATTCTTGTGCCGGATCGATCGCCCGCCTGCGCGGTTGCCGTGGCGGTCAGCCGAGAGGCTTTCGACCGTCAACTCTTGACCCACAGCCAATGTATCACGTGGGTGTCACACGTCTTCCGTACGATCCGATGAAGTACCGTGCAGGTGCGGAGACGAGATCCAGAGGACGGATTCCCACATGGCAGACGTGTTGTTGTTCCACCACATCCTGGGGCTCACCCAGGGAATAGAGAACTTTGCGGACACCCTCCGGGCGGCGGGACACACCGTGCATACGCCCGATCTCTTCGATGGCCGCACGTTTGGATCGATCGAAGAGGGCTCGGAGTTCGCGGGCAGCGTCGGTTGGGGCACCCTGATCGATCGGGGCGTCGCAGAAGCTGAAGGATTTCCCACGGACCTGGTGTACGCAGGGTTTTCGCTCGGGGTTCTGCCGGCGCAGAAGCTCGCACAGACACGTCCAGGGGCCAAGGGCGCGCTCCTCTTCTACTCGTGTGTGCCCGTCGAGGAGTTCGGCGATGCCTGGCCCGCATCGGTACCCGTCCAGATCCACGGCATGGACAACGACGAGTTCTTCGTCGGAGACGGGGACGTGGAGGCAGCGCGGGCGATCGTCGAATCGGCTCCGGATGCCGAGCTGTTCCTCTATCCGGGCGATGACCACTACTTCGCGGACAGCACGCTTCCGACGTACGACGCTGGGGCGGCGAAGCTGCTGACCGAACGCGTGCTCCAGTTTCTGGCGCGGGCCAACTGATGTAACGCGCCCCGGCAAGGTCGGATCGCGTTTGCTACGCTGGATTGCCTACCACCCAGAGTGGGTGGAGTATCGCAACGAGTGGGCGAAGCGATAGGAGGAATTCACATGCGAAGAGCAATGTTCACGCTCGCCATGGCACTTGTCTTGGTGATGGCAATGGGGGGCACGGCCCTCGCTGGGGAGGTCACCGGCAGCGGCAAAGGCGGTCCGAACGGAGATGGCATCCCCGGGTCGGTCGGCCGCGCACACTCCGCGTGCCTGTACTCAGGCCTCGAGGACGGTGGCGACTACGAGGGACAACCCGCTGGTCCGGGTGCGCCCCCGCAGAACTGGGGCCACGCCAAGAGCGCGCCGTTCATCCTCGAGTCGCGCGGGGCAAGCTACGTCGTGTTCGACGCCACGATCTTCGGAGGCGAAGAAGGCGACACGATCATCGAGGGCTGCAACCCGCACGTGGGAGACCATGACCCGCACTAGATAGACCGAATTCGAGAGCGACGAGGAACCCCCGCTGACAGCGGGGGTTCCCGCTTCTGCCCCGCCACGTCAAGGGTTGTGGGCTGTACGATCTGACGATGGGTACAGGTCGTACTTGGGCAATGGGGGCAGGGATCGTCGGCGTGATGATGGTCGGCGTGTACGTCTCGTTGATCGTTGGCGAGGGAAGCAACGGATTCGGCGATGCCGCTCCATGGGCGTCGGTGATGGTCGGTGCCTCCGTACTCGCATTCGTGGGAGCCGCAGCGAAGTCCCGTCGCGTGTCGAGGGTCGCGTTGTTGGGCTCGACGATCGTGTTCGGTGTGATCGGGTTGATTGCGATCTTCACGATCGGGATCCTCTTCATTGCCGCGGCGGTGATGTCAGCGGTCGCGTTCGCCAGGCTCCCGTCCGTGGGGCGACCGGAGACGGAGGATGCCGGCGGCGATGCATGACCGAGCGGTGATCGATTGGCTGCTCGATAGCGATCCGGCCCTCCGGTGGCAGGTCGAGCGTGACGTGGTCGGGGTACCCGACGAGGTCTGGCAGGCAACGCGTGAGCGCGTCGCAACAGAAGGATTCGGTGCTTGCCTGCTCGCCCACCAGGACTCGGATGGCCAGTGGGCCGGCGGAGCCTTCTTTCCCGCTGACTTCGACTTCCGGGGCAATGAGGCGGGTCAGCCGTGGACCGCCACCACCTGGTCCCTCAAATCGCTGCGTGAGTGGGGCGTCGATGCTTCGGCGCTCAAGGGGACTGCTGAGAAGCTCGACAAGAACAGCCGTTGGGAGTACG
>QJWC01000060.1 GCA_003235475.1 Acidimicrobiia bacterium
GCGGATCGTGGCGACATCGGCGACCAGGGACGCGTCCAACGGCGGCCAGCTCATGGACCGGATCGAGCACATCATCGGCGTACGCCCGGAGGTCATCGGGGGCGATGCCGAGGCCGAGCTCTCGTTTGTCGGCGCCACGCGGTCGACGGACGCCCCGGGTCCCTATCTCGTGATCGACATCGGCGGAGGTTCGACGGAGGTCGTCTTCGGTGACGTTTCGATCGATTGGTGGCAGAGCTTCGACATCGGGTCCGTCCGGCTGACGGACCGGTGCCTCGAAGAGCGACCGTCCCCTCCTGACCAGACGGCACGGGCCAGGGACGAGTGCGACGCCATCTTCGAGTCGATGCCGACATTCGCCCCGGCGACGGTTCTCGGGGTGGCGGGGAGCTTCACGAGGGTTGCCGCGCTGGTCGGTGATCTGGCTGAGTACGACAGGAACGCCGTTGAAGGAGTCACGCTGACCAGGGGCGACTTCTCATCGCTGATCGACAGGCTTGCGCCCCTGACGCTCGAGGAGACCATCGCGCTCAGGGCGATCGACCCGAAGAGGGCTCCCGTCATGCTCGGCGGAACGATCGTGGGCGAGCGCGTGCTCGCACACGCCGGCGTCGAATCGGTTCAGGTGTGCACCTCCGGCGTCCTCGACGGCCTCGTCGCCTCAATGCTCAGCTAGAGGCGTAATCCCCCTGGCTCGCTTCGCTCGCCCGTCCCCCTTGAAAGGGGGACGATCCAGTTTCACGTCCCCCCTTCACGGGGGACGGCAGAGCACTGCAGGTGCGATGCAGGGGGGTTCGCGAGGGAGAAGCAGAGGATCCCCCTGGCTCGCTCAGCTCGCCTGTCCCCCTTGAAAGGGGGACGAAATCGCGTACTACTCCGCGGCTGCGGCCATTGCGCGGTCGACGAGGTGTGAGGCGAGCTCCTGGTAGTGGTCGATCTCTGCGGTGAACCGGCCCCATCCGTGGGTCATCGAACGCAGGTCGATCGCGTACCTCACGATCTCGGATGTCGGGATTTCTGCCTCGATCGTCTGCGTTCCGTCGGCGTTCGCCATCGAACCCTGGACGGCGCCCCGCCTGGCAGCGACATCGCCCATCACATCGCCCTGGTACTCGGGCGGAACCGTGATGGAGACCTTCGACACAGGCTCGAGGACGATTGGCCCTGCAGCATCGAAAGCTGCCTTGAAGCCCGCCCTGGCGGCCAACTTGAAAGCCATCTCGGACGAGTCGACGGAGTGATACTTTCCGTCGTCGACCGTCGCCCTGACATCCACGACCGGGTACCCGTGATTCCCGCCGGACTCCATGGCTTCGATCAGGCCCTTCTCCACGGCCGGGATGAACTGCCTCGGGATCGCCCCACCCTTGACGGCGTCGACGAACTCGAACCCCTCGCCGCGGGGGAGCGGCTCGAAATGGAGCTGGCACACGCCGTACTGACCGTGCCCGCCCGACTGCTTCTTGTGCTTGCCCTCGGCGCTCGCAGGCCGGGAGATCGTCTCGCGGTAGGCGACCTTCACGGGGAGTTGGTCGACCTGGACGCCGAACTTCCGCTCCAGCCGCTCGAGGGTGATCTGGAGGTGGGTCTCGCCCATGCCCCACAGCAGCGTCTGCTTCGTCTCCGGGTCGTGTTCTACACGGAGCGAAGGATCCTCTTCGAGGATGCGGTGGAGCGATGTCGACAGCTTGTCGTCGTCCGACTGGGTTCGGGCGGCGACGGCGGTGGCAAGCACGGGTGACGGCCGATCGGTTGGCGTCGCCCTCACCGGCTTGTGCTTCGGCGCGAGCGTGTCTCCCGTCTGGGTGTCCGAGAGCTTCGCGGCGACGACGATGTCGCCGGCGGGTGCCGCGTCGACGAGCAAAGTCTCCTTGCCGAACATCGTCGCGATCTTTGCCAGCCGCTCGTCCTGGCCCGACCGCACGTTCGTCAACTGGGTTTCGGGCTTCAGGGTTCCCGAGAGGACCTTCATCATCGAGATCTGACCGACGTACGGGTCGGCGATCGTCTTGAACACGAACGCGAGCGGATCGCCGTTCGGATCCTTGGGTATTTCCACCTGCTGGTCGCCAGCCATGACCGTGGAGACGGGGCGAGCCTGCGGGGAAGGGCCGAGTTCCACGATGAAGTCTGCGAGGCGATCCACGGCGATCGGGCCGGTTGCAGATCCGCAGACCACGGGGAACACCTTGGCATTGGCGACGCCCTTCGCCATGACGCGCTCGAGGGCTTCGACGCCGGGAACCTCCCCCTCGAGGTACTTCTCGAGCATGTCATCGTCACCGACCACGATGCCCTCGACGAGGTCGTCGTGGACCTCGTGCTCCTTGTCGACGAGTTCTTCGGGCATGGCGACGACCTCCGCCTTGCCGGAGTCATAGATGTACGCCTTGTCCCGGAAGAGGTCGGCGACACCGTGGAAGGTTGCCTCGGAGCCGATTGGTAGCTCGATCGGCGCGACGCCAGCTCCGAAGCGGTCGATGAGCTCCTTCACCGTCCGGTCGTACGAGGCCCGCTCCTTGTCCATCTTGTTGATGAAGATCATTCGAGGCACGCCCATGCGCTTGGCGACGTTCCAGGCGTAGGCGGTCTGGACTTCGACACCGTCGACGGCGCTCACGACGAAGATCGCGAGGTCTGTGACCCTGAGTGCGGCGTGGAGATCGCCTACGAAGTCGGCATATCCGGGAGTGTCGATGAGGTTGACCTTGTGGCCGCGCCATTCGAAGGGCGCGAGGGAGGTGTTGACGGAGATCTGGCGGCTGTGTTCTTCGGGATCGGAGTCCGTGACCGTGGTGCCGGCTTCCACCGTGCCGATCCGGTCGATGGCGCCCGCCCGGTAGAGCAGGGCTTCAGCGAGGGTCGTCTTGCCAGCACCGGAGTGCCCCACGAGAGCGACATTGCGGATCTTCTCAGGAGGGAAGACTTTCACCAAGATCTCCTTGTTGACGCCAGGGCCACAAGCCTACGCAAGGCAGGAGGTCTACGGGGAGGGCGGGTGATTAGCCTCACACCCCTGCCCGGGTGGCGAAACCGGTATACGCGGCGGACTTAAAATCCGCTGTCCTTCGGGGCGTGTGAGTTCAAGTCTCACCCCGGGCACCAGGGTTGGTACCGTCGACGTGTGCGTTTGAACGCGTTCGACAGCATGACTCGTCTGACATCATCGGAGTTCGCCGTGTTGGGGTCGGTGGACGGCGTTCGCGGTGTGCACCTTGTTCCTGTGGTGTTCGTCGTCTCCGGGGACGAACTCGTCATACCGATCGATTCGGTGAAGCCGAAAACGGGCAACCGACTCCGGCGGATCGACAATCTCGAGGCTGACGGTCGAGCCTCGTTGCTGGTCGATCACACCAGCGACGACTGGACCGAGTTGTGGTGGGTCAGGGCGGACCTCGAGTTCGTCGGCTCCCTCGAGCCCGCAGAGCCGTGGCTGTCCCTTCTCGCCTCGAAGTACCCGCAGTACCGCAACCGGTCCACGATCGACTCCCTGCTCCTTTTCACGATCGGATCGGTTCGAGGCTGGACGGGAAGCGCGTGCGACTAGGGCCCGGACTCGCTGATCCGCCGATCTGACGTGCTTTTCCCAAGCAATCGATCGCAAGCGTCCGCTAGCCGGTCTGGTTGATGATCACGCACGTGGCGTCGTACGTGCCCGAGCCGCCGATCGATCGGCAGAGGCTCACGCCCACCGACGAGGCGCCGGACCGCCAGATCGTGCCTTTCACGCTCGTTCCCTGGTCGTCGTACGTCGTGTCCGACTCGGACCAGTCACGCGCATCCGTGCCGGACCAGTCGCGGTAGAACGTGACCAGCTCGTCGTAGCTCTCGAGGGGATATTCGACCGTGACGAAGGCGAACCCTGTGTCGCCAGTCGAACCAGTCACCTTCCCGCCGTCCATCACGGCGATCGTGAGGCTCGACGGGAGGTCGAGACCATCGCCGCCATTGCCAGCGTCGCTGGCCGTGGTGGTGGTGTCGCCAGTGTCACCGGTTTGGACGGTCGTCTGATCTCCGGGGTTCTCGATTGATCCCCCGTTACCAGCACCGCCGCACGCCGCAGCCGTTAGTAGGGACACCACGATCACGAATCGACCTAACCAGAGTTGCTTGCCTCTCATGTCTTCCTCCATCGTTCGTCAATTCCGGCGGTGCAGCTATCCGCCAGACAATGTGGCTTCTCCCTCACGGTGGAATACGCACGTCTGCGCCCCGAGGGGCATGGTCCCGCCCATGGTCGTGAGCGCGTGCGTGACGGAATCGAAGATGAGCTCGAATTCGAACGCGATGCCTGCGACGGCACTCTCTGGCGCAACCGTCCCCTCATACGTGAGGTGTCCTGGTGTGTTATCCACGAGCACAAGCACCCCGGCGAAGCCGTTGTCCTGTGACGTCACGCGGAGCTCGGCGCCATCGTTCAGCACGGCGATCTCAGCCACCGCTGGGGGCGCCTCAGCGAGCGAACCTGGTTCACCGTCGCACGTCAGCGTTCCCTCTTCGTTGGTGAAGGACCAACTCCCTTCCGCGGGCGGCTCAATTCCCTGTGTAGACGATGGCGCTGGTGTTGAGGGTGTGGCGGGTAACGGTGGTGGCTCTCCGTCACCACCGAGATTCGTGATCCGGTCACGCAACGCGTTTCCGAAGTCGGTGCCTTCCGCTCCCGGACCCGGCGGTTGTTGCGGGGCGTCGCTGCCAGACCACAGAAAGATGAGCCCAGCGATCGTTGTGAGGGCCAATACGAAAGTGATCGCCAAGCATCCGAACGAACCAAGTGGACCGCCTCGCGCCGCAACCTCGTCTTGTGCGAGGTTCCTGCCCGTTGAGTCGACGACGTCCCCCAGCATTTCGACGGATTCAAGCCCCACGCCGGTCGCACCATTGAAAATGTCCCGCATCCAGGAAAACCAGGATTCGCCTGCCACGGTCTATCGTTCCGCTCTGGGGCGGCGGTGCCCGGTCATCCTGCGGCACATACGACTTCGAATGTGCCGTCCATCATGACGAGGTCGCCTGTTCCAGCGTTGGCCTGGAAATACGACTCTTCCTGGTAGAAGGTCGCGGTTCCCGATGCGCCCTGTCCATCGATGGTGAACGACGTCACGCCAATCCCTGGCGGGAGGTCCGGATTGTTCTCGTAGATCGTCTCGTCGGCAATCCATTCTGCGTCGTCCGAGACCTTGAGGTTGAGGTGGATCTCTGGCGGATCCTTGAAGTCGCCACCGGGCAGGGTGATCATCACCTGGTCGAACGGCACCATGATGTCGTCGCCGCTGGTCAGCACGGCCAGGAAACCTCCGAAGAAGTCGGCATTGCACGACGCGATCGGCACGGAGTCATAGAACGTGAACTCCCACGTCTCGTCACCGATGGTGATCGTGGCGGCCCCGCCGTCCCCGCTGAACTCGTCGAGCAGCTGTTCGGCCTGTTCGACGATGCCCTGCGTTCCATCGTCGCCCGACGTGCCGGTGTCCCCGTCTGCGTCGTTGCTCGTGCCATCGGTTGGAGACTCGACCCCTGGCGTGGCCGTTGTCGATGACGTGCCCGTTTCGGCATCTGATGATCCACCGCACGCGGCAACGACCAACGCCATGACAGCCGCGAGCATCCCGAGGCGCCTCGTCACGGTCAGTCGATTGGTCGCTGGCGATGTCGGCTTGGCTTCGTGGCTCATGCTCCGCTCCTCCCGCTCCGGATAGAACCACCCACACCTAAACGATCGCTAAACGGCCGTTCCGACGATGCTCCATCGAGATGTCGGCGATCTGCCGATGCGCCCTATCACAAGAGATTGCAGCGGTTCGCGGAAGACCGACGCTCGAGGTTCCACGGCTTTCGATCGTGCCGGGGTGGGAGCTGAGTCGTGGCGCTAGACGGCCGCGAGTTGTTCCGCCGCAAGGTCTGCCATGGCGACCATCACCT